>NZ_JAWNFK010000006.1:5210-50719 GCF_034107965.1 Enterobacter sp. 61D5 | reverse complement strand
AATCCTTCCCCCACCACCATCACTTTCAAATAACTCTGAATCTTCTTGTTGCACCAGGCATCATGCATTTCTGTAACGAGGAAGCCTTGTAGGCCGGGTAAGGCGCAGCCGCCACCCGGCGACAGAAGCCAGAAGCCTACATCGGCGGCAAACGACGCTTCACCGGCGAACTCTTCACAATCGATGTATTGCACTGGGCATGCTCCGCCAGGCCGTCCAGCAGCACATCCAGCTGCTCTATCGATCGCACCACCAGCCTAATCACAAAGCAATCTTCCCCGGTGACTTTGTCGCTCTCGATACACTCCGGCATCGCCTGAATGTATTTATCCACCTTATGCAACAACCCCGGCAAAGGCCGCACGCGCACCAGCGCCTGCAGCGTATACCCCAGCGCCGCCAGATTCACCCGTGCGCCATACCCCTGAATCACACCGCGCTCTTCCAGCCTTTTCAGGCGTTCTGCCGTGCTGGGGGAAGTCAGACCGATGCGTCCGCTGAGCACCTTCAAAGACATGCGTGCATCTTCGACCAGACAGGCTAAAATTTGTCGGTCGATATCATCGAGAAGGTATTCCATCCTTTTCACCTAATTTTAAAAAGCCACCACTGCATTTCACCTTATCTCATCCCTGTAAAACCCGACAGCGATTTTCGACAATAGCGTCATACAATCAGGAGGTGGATGATGCGTGATTTCCATAAAGGCGTCTGGCAAATGAGCCTGGCGATGTTAATTTCCGGCTCTATCGGTGCGTTTGTTTTACTCAGCGGTCTGCCGGTGACGGAGGTGGTGTTCTGGCGCTGTCTTATCGGGGCAATGGCGCTTTTTATTTTTATCCGAATAAGTCAAAAGCCCTTTAGTCCCCTCACCCGCACCACGCTGCTGCTGGCCATTCTCGGTGGCGTAGCGCTCGTGGTGAACTGGCTGCTGCTCTTCGCAGCCTATGAACGGATCTCGATTGGTCTTTCTACCGTGGTCTATAACACCCAGCCGTTTATGCTGGTCTTAATGGGGATGTTTTTAGGTGAACGCGTCAGCCTGGTGAAATGGGGCTGGCTGTTCCTCGCCTTTGGCGGCGTGGTGATCTTGCTCTCCAGCGAGCTGACCGGCGCACACGGCAGTGAATGGCTCGCCGGAATCGGCCTGGCGATGGCCGCGGCTTTCTTCTATGCGGTCACGGCCATTATTGCCCGCAAGCTCAGATCCGTTGCGCCGCAGCATATTGCCTTTATCCAGGTGCTGACGGGCGTCGTGATGCTTTTACCGTTTGCCAGCATGCCGTCATTTTCAGGTGATTTTCCCTGGCCGATCCTGCTGACGCTGGGCATCGTCCATACCGGCATTATGTACCAGCTGCTCTACAGCGCGATCCAGAAGCTGCCTACGCCCATTACCGGCTCCCTGTCGTTTATCTATCCGGTGGTGGCGATCGTTGTCGATAATCTGGTGTTTGGACACTCGCTGAACCTGACGCAGCTGGCGGGCGGCGCGCTAATTCTGTTTGCTGCAGCGGGCAATAACCTGGGCTGGGGCGAAAAAAAACCCCGCGAGTGCGGGGTGAGTGTCAAAACGGTGAATTAGCGACGGGCGCGCACAATCTGGTATTTGCGCGTCAGGTACTCCACCGGCGCGCTCCAGATATGCACCAGACGAGAGAACGGGAACAGCACAAACAGCGTCATCCCCAGCACCAGGTGAACGCGGAAGATAAACGCCACGCCGTCCAGGTGCGCGGATGCTCCGCCGTGGAAGGTCACCACGGACTGCGCCCAGCCGACCAGCTTCATCATTTCGCTGCCGTCCATGTGCTGCGCCGAGAATGGAATGGTCAGCAGGCCCAGCGCGCACTGCACCATCAGAAGGGAGAGGATCAGGATGTCCGCTGCGGTGGTAGTGGCACGCACGCGCGGGCTGAACAGACGACGTTTCAGCAGCAACAGGCCACCCACCAGAGTCATCACGCCGCAGGCACCGCCGGCGATCATCGCCATCTTCTGCTTCACCTCGATCGGAAGCCACGCTTCATACATCCAGTGCGGCGTCAGCATCCCCAGGAAGTGACCGGCAAAAATCCCCAGAATACCGATGTGGAACAGGTTAGAGCCCACATGCATCCCTTTGCGATCCAGCATCTGGCTGGAGGCCGCACGCCAGGTGTACTGGCCGTAGTCGTAACGCAGCCAGCTTCCCACCAGGAACACGGTGCCCGCGATATACGGGTAAATGTCAAAGAAGAACATATTCAGGAAGTGCATTAGTGCCGTCCTCCGTTAGAGATATTCAAATATTGCGGGGCAACCGCGCCGGCAAAGCGACGCTGGTGAGCGGAGATTTCAGACTCGCCGCAGTTCTGGTCAGCAAAGAATTTCACCTGCTCTTCTTCCCAGACCGCATCCAGCGCTTGTGGCGTATCATCGCGGGCTTCATCCGCTATTTTCTCCGCCACTTTTTCACTGTCGACCGCGGCGTTGGCCAGCTTCACCAGCAGATCGAACAGCTCCGCATAGTGGCTCTCCCGCTGCTGAAGACGCGCGCCGAGCAGCGCCAGGATCGGCGCGATGTCCTGCAGACCGCCCAGCGCCTCTTCTTTCGGCAGCTGCGCCAGGTACTCCAGATACAGCGGGAGATGATCCGGCAGCTCGCGGCTGTCGAGCTGCAGGCCGTGCTGTTCGTACTGGGCCATCAGGTCCACCATCGCCTGACCGCGGTCACGGGATTCACCGTGAACGTGTTCAAACAGCAGCAGCGAGGTCGCACGACCCCGGTCAAACAGCTGGCTGTAGTCCGACTGGGCATCCAGAAGGTCGCGTGCCAGCAGATCGCGGAGGAAAACGCCCAGCTTCTGGGCATCGTCTTTATCCAGGTTTTCAGATGACGCGAGTGCATCAAAGAGTTCCTGCTGATGCTGCACAAGCGCAGCATCCGGGTACTCGAGCAGACGCGAAACAATGACGAGTTCAATCATTGGTGCGGCTCCGTTTTGCTGGTCACATCCATGGCATCGATGCGGCGGCTGTTGAACAGGTTGAATTTGCTGTCTGACCCGTGGCAACCGTCGCCAAAGGTAAAGCCACAGCCATTTTTTTCCGGGAAGGCTTCACGAGCCAGCTCACGGTGGCTGCCCGGCACCACGAAACGGTCTTCGTAGTTCGCAATCGCCAGATAGCGGTACATTTCCTGCGCCTGCGCTTCGGTCAGGCCGACCTCTTCCAGCGCGCGGGTATCGGTCACGCCGTCGACGGTTTCCGCGCGTTTGAAGTGACGCATCGCCAGCATACGCTTCAGCGCGAGCAGTACCGGCTGGGTATCACCTGCGGTCAGGAGGTTCGCCAGGTACTGAACCGGAATACGCAGGCTTTCCACGTCCGGCAGGATGCCGTTGCTGCCCAGTTCGCCTGCGTCAGCCGCAGACTGAATCGGCGACAAAGGCGGCACGTACCAGACCATCGGCAGGGTGCGGTATTCCGGATGCAGCGGCAGCGCCAGCTTCCAGTCCATCGCCATTTTGTACACCGGAGACTGTTGCGCCGCGTCAATCACGCTCTGCGGCACGCCGTCTTTCAGCGCCTGCTCAATCACCTTCGGATCGTTCGGATCGAGGAACACGTCCAGCTGACGCTGATACAGATCTTTCTCGTGCTCGGTGCTCGCGGCGTTTTCAATCGCGTCCGCGTCATACAGCAGCACGCCGAGGTAGCGAATACGGCCTACGCAGCTTTCTGAGCAAACGGTCGGCATTCCGGCTTCAATACGCGGGTAGCAGAAGATGCACTTCTCAGATTTACCGCTCTTCCAGTTGAAGTAGATTTTTTTGTACGGGCAGCCGGTGATGCACATACGCCAGCCGCGGCACTTGTCCTGGTCGATCAGCACGATGCCGTCTTCTTCACGCTTGTAGATGGCGCCACTCGGGCAGGTCGCCACGCACGCCGGGTTGAGGCAGTGCTCACACAGGCGCGGCAGATACATCATGAAGGTATTTTCGAACTGACCGTACATTGCCTTCTGCATGTTCTCGAAGTTTTTGTCTTTCGACAGCTTCTCAAACTCACCGCCAAGGTCGTCTTCCCAGTTCGGCCCTTTTTCAATCTTCGCCATGCGCTGACCGGTGATCAGCGAACGAGGACGGGCGATCGGCTGGTGTTTGCTTTCCGGCGCGTTGTGCAGGTTCTGGTAGTCATAGTCAAACGGCTCATAGTAATCGTCGATGCCCGGCAGATGCGGGTTAGCGAAGATTTTTCCCAGCAGCATCGCGCGGTTACCCATGCGTGGCTGGATTTTGCCGTTGATCTTGCGGATCCAGCCGCCCTTGTATTTCTCCTGGTCTTCCCAGCTGGTCGGGAAGCCGGTGCCCGGCTTGCTTTCCACGTTGTTGAACCAGGCGTACTCCATACCTTCGCGGCTGGTCCAGACGTTTTTACAGGTGACCGAGCAGGTATGACAGCCGATGCATTTATCCAGATTCAGCACCATGCCGACTTGTGAACGAATTTTCATTTTACGCTCTCCTGTACCTGGTCATTACCTTCGCCGTCTAACCAGTTAATGTTCTTCATCTTACGTACCACCACGAACTCATCGCGGTTCGATCCTACTGTGCCGTAATAGTTAAAGCCGTAGGCCAGCTGCGCATAGCCACCAATCATATGGGTCGGCTTCGGCGTAATGCGGGTCACGGAGTTGTGGATCCCGCCGCGCTGCTCGGTAATTTCTGACCCCGGCAGGTTAACGATACGTTCCTGCGCGTGGTACATCATGGTCATCCCGGCCGGTACGCGCTGGCTCACCACCGCACGCGCCGTCAAGGCACCGTTGCTGTTGAACACTTCGATCCAGTCGTTATCTTCGATACCCAGATCTTTGGCGTCCGTTTCGCTCATCCAGACAATCGGACCGCCGCGCGACAGGGTCAGCATCAGCAGGTTGTCGCTGTAGGTGGAGTGGATACCCCACTTCTGGTGCGGCGTCAGGAAGTTCAGCGCCTTCTCTGGGTTACCGTTCGATTTCGCGCCCATAACTGCGGTTACGGAGCGGGTGTCGATTGGCGGACGGTAGACCAGCAGGCTTTCACCGAAGTCGCGCATCCACTGGTGATCCTGATAGAGCGACTGACGGCCTGACAGGGTGCGCCATGGGATCAGCTCGTGAACGTTGGTATAGCCCGCGTTATAGGACACATGCTCATCTTCCAGGCCAGACCAGGTCGGGCTGGAGATAATCTTGCGCGGCTGCGCCTGAATATCGCGGAAGCGGATTTTCTCTTCCTCTTTATTCGTCGCCAGGTGCGTATGGTCGCGACCGGTGAACTCGCTCAGCGCCGCCCAGGCTTTCACCGCGACGTGGCCGTTGGTTTCCGGGGCCAGGGTCAGGATCATCTCTGCCGCATCAATCGCCGTGTTCAGCATGGGCTGGCCTTTCGCCGGGCCGTCCGCCTTGGTGTAGTTGAGCTTGCGCAGCAGATCCATTTCGCTCTGGGTGTTCCAGGCGATCCCTTTCCCGCCGTTACCGATTTTCTCCATCAGCGGGCCGATAGAGGTAAAGCGCTCGTAGGTTGCCGGGTAGTCGCGTTCAACCGGAATAATGTGCGGCGCGGTCACGCCCGGGATCAGGTCACATTCGCCTTTTTTCCAGTCCTTCACGTCCAGCGGCTGCGCCAGTTCGGCAGCGGAGTCGTGCTGGATTGGCAGCGTCACCACGTCGGTCTCTTTGCCCAGGTGCCCGACGCAGACTTCGGAGAATTTCTTTGCGATGTCTTTGTAGATATCCCAGTCGCTTTTCGATTCCCACGCCGGGTCAACGGCCGCAGACAGCGGATGAATAAACGGATGCATATCCGAGGTATTCATGTCGTCTTTTTCGTACCAGGTCGCGGTTGGCAGCACGATGTCGGAGTACAGGCAGGTGCTGGACAGACGGAAGTCGAGCGTCACCACCAGATCGAGCTTGCCGTCGAGACCGTTATCTTTCCACTCCACCTCTTCCGGCTTCACGCCGCCCTGCTTGCCGAGATCTTTCCCCTGGATACCGTTTTCCGTACCGAGCAGGTATTTCAGCATGAACTCGTGGCCTTTACCGGACGAGCCCAGCAGGTTGGAGCGCCAGATGAACAGGTTACGCGGATGGTTTTTACCGTTCTCAGGCTGTTCTGCCGCGAAACGGATTGAGCCATCCTTCAGGGATTTCACGGTGTAATCCACCGGTGACATGCCCGCCTGCTTCGCCGCTTCCGCAATACGCAGCGGGTTAGTGCCCAGCTGTGGCGCAGACGGCAGCCAGCCCATACGTTCAGCACGCACGTTGAAGTCAATCAGATGGCCGCTGTAGCGGGATTTATCCGCCATCGGTGACAGCAGCTCCTGCGCGGTGACCGTTTCGTAGCGCCACTGGCTGGAGTGGTTATAGAAGTAGGAGGTGCTGTTCATATGGCGTGCCGGACGCTGCCAGTCGAGGGCAAACGCCAGCGGCTGCCAGCCGGTCTGCGGACGCAGTTTTTCCTGGCCCACGTAGTGCGCCCAGCCGCCGCCGCTCTGACCGACGCAGCCGCAGAAGATCAGCATGTTGATCAGACCGCGATAGTTCATATCGAGGTGATACCAGTGGTTCAGACCGGCACCGACGATGATCATCGAACGACCGTGCGTTTTGTCCGCGTTTTCTGCAAACTCACGTGCGATACGGGTAATGTGCGCGCGAGGCACGCCGGTAATCTGTTCCGCCCAGGCCGGAGTGTAGGCCTTCACGTCGTCATAGCCGGTTGCGCAGTTTTCATCGCCCAGACCGCGTTCCAGACCGTAGTTCGCCATGGTCAGGTCATAAACGGTGGTGACCAGCGCGGTGGAACCGTCGGCCAGCTGCAGGCGCTTAACCGGCAGTTTGTGCATCAGAACGTTTTTCAGTTCAACCTTGTTGAAGTGCTCTGAACCTTCACCGCCGAAGTACGGGAACCCGACCTCGGCGATCTCGTCCTGGCTACCCAGCATGCTCAGGCGCAGCTCCGTCTCTTCGCCGGTGGTGCCGTTGCGTTGCTCAAGGTTCCACTTGCCCTTCTCGCCCCAGCGGAAGCCGATAGAGCCGTTTGGCGCCACCAGCTCGCCGTTGCTGTTATACGCAACGGTTTTCCACTCAGGGTTGTTTTCCTGGCCCAGCGAATCCACCAGATCGGCTGCGCGCAGCGTACGGCCAGCGGCATAGTAACCCTCACGCTCTTCCAGCATGACCAGCATCGGCATGTCGGTGTAGCGGCGAACGTAGTCGGTGAAGTACTGGCTTGGCTTATCAAGATGGAATTCACGCAGCATGACGTGGCCCATCGCCATCGCCATCGCCGCATCGGTACCCTGTTTCGGCGCCAGCCACAGATCGCAGAGCTTGGCGATTTCGGCGTAGTCCGGGGTTACCGCCACGGTTTTGGTACCTTTGTAACGGACTTCGGTAAAGAAGTGCGCGTCCGGCGTACGCGTCTGAGGAACGTTTGAGCCCCAGGCGATGATGTAGCTGGAGTTATACCAGTCCGCGGATTCCGGCACGTCGGTCTGCTCGCCCCAGGTCTGTGGAGACGCAGGCGGCAGGTCGCAGTACCAGTCGTAGAAGCTCAGACAGGTACCGCCGATAAGAGACAGGTAACGCGCGCCGGAGGCGTAAGAGACCATCGACATCGCCGGGATAGGCGAGAAGCCGGCCACGCGGTCAGGACCGTAGGTTTTAACGGTGTAGACGTTGGAGGCGGCAATCAGCTCGTTTACCTCTTTCCATGAGGAGCGAACGAAACCACCGCGACCGCGAGCCTGCTTGAAGCTTTTTGCTTTGTCAGCGTCTTCGATAATGGACGCCCAGGCATCCACAGGATCGCTGTGCTTTACTTTCGCCTCACGCCACATTTTCATCAGGCGCTTGCGCATCAGGGGGTATTTCAGACGGTTGGCGCTGTAGAGATACCAGGAGTAGCTGGCGCCACGCGGGCAGCCGCGCGGTTCGTGGTTTGGCATATCCGGGCGGGTGCGCGGGTAGTCGGTCTGCTGCATTTCCCAGGTCACCAGACCGTTTTTAACGAAAATCTTCCAACTGCATGAACCGGTGCAGTTCACGCCGTGGGTCGAACGGACCACTTTGTCATGCTGCCAGCGCTGGCGGTAACCGTCTTCCCAGTCCCGGTTGGTATCCAGAACCTGGCCGTGCCCATCGGCAAAAGTTTCACTCTTCTGTTTGAAGTAGCGAAACCGGTCCAAAAATTTGCTCATCGGGTATCTCCTGTGTGGAGCCTGTGGCTCTCTAAATCGACATTGCTGATTTGCAGCGAAGGTAACGCCCTGAAAGAGGGGGAGAATTGATAACGATCAAGACGAGGAGGGACTTTTCGGGGAGGGGTTATACCAAATACCACCAAAGCGGTATCTTCGACAATTTCATATCATCATGAAATATAGAGTTATTTTTATTTTATCGTACAAAAAGCCAGTCAAAATTTAACATCTCAGGTATTAAGGGGTAGACCCACCTGCAAAGCGATGGCGATCACAGTGCCGCCGCAGGCGTCTGCCGTAAAAGCCGTAAGTATGTTGTAACTATTGTTCAGGCTAAAAAAAACGCGGCCCGAAGGCCGCGTAAACGGATAATCACACTTACTTATTTTTCTTGGTATTTCGGCCATATACCAGCCACGTAATCACAACGCAGGCGATATAGAAGACGAGGAAGACTTTCATGGCGCCAGCCGGAGAGCCGGTCAGGTCCAGAGAGATACCGAACGCTTTCGGGATAAAGAAGCCGCCAATCGCGCCGATGGCAGAGATAAAGCCCAGCGCCGCGGCCGTATCCGTTGCCGCCTCGCGCATCGCCTGCTCTTCGCTTCCGCCCTGCGCCTTCACGCGATCCATCGTCAGCTTACGGAAGATCACGGAGATCATCTGGAAGGTAGACGCGCTCCCCAAACCGGCCGTCAGGAACAGCACCATAAACACGCCGAAGAAGGCGATGAAGTTACCGCCCTGCCCGTCGACAGGCAGCGTCAGGAACAGCAGCGCGCAGAAGACCGCCATCACGACGAAGTTAACCAGCGTCACTCGGGTACCGCCGAGACGGTCAGAGACCATGCCGCCCAGCGAACGCGCCAGGGCACCAATAAACGGTCCGAAGAAGGCAAAGTGCAGGATCTGAATTTCCGGGAACTGCGTTTTCGACAGCATCGCGAAGCCCGCCGAGAAGCCGATAAACGAACCGAAGGTGGCCAGATACAGCAGCGCCATCACCCAGAGGTGTCCACGCTTCAGCACCGGCAGCTGTTCGCTCAGCGACGCCTTCGACGCGGAAAGGTCGTTCATAAAGAACCAGGCTGCGAGGGTGAAGACCACCAGGAAAGGTACCCAGATCCAGGCGGCGTTCTGCAGATAGAGGGAAGAACCATCCGCCTGCTCAACGCCACCGCCGCCAAAGGCTGCAAAAATGGAGACCGAGATCGCCAGCGGGGCAATCAGCTGCATCACGCTCACGCCCATATTTCCCAGACCGCCGTTAATGCCCAGCGCGCCGCCCTGCTTCGCTTTCGGGAAGAAGAAGCTGATGTTCGCCATGCTGGAGGCGAAGTTCGCGCCCGCAAAACCGCACAGCAGGGAGATAATCACGAACACGCTGAACGGCGTAGAGGTATCCTGCACCGCGAAGCCGAGCCAGACGCAGGGGACGATCATGATGCCCGTGCTGAACGCCGTCCAGCGACGACCGCCAAACACCGGCACCATAAAGGCGTAAGGTACTCGCAGCAGCGCGCCTGACAGCGACGGCAGCGCGGTCAGCATGAACAGCTGATCGGTCGTAAACGTAAACCCAACTTTTGGCAGGTTGACCGCTACCGCGCTAAACAACATCCATACGCAAAACGCTAATAACAAACACGGCACGGAAATCCACAGATTCCGGCTGGCTACACGATGGCCGCGCTGTTGCCAGAACGCCGGATCCTCTGGACGCCAGTCTGTAATAACGGCACCATTTTCCCTTTCGGGAGCGGATGAGTGACTCATAGACACCTCTGATTCTCGAATGATGCTGCAAACATTAGGGTTTTAGGGCGGCGGTAAGTTGATATAAATCAAAGGAAAAGTGGGAGGATTTGCGGCGTAAAATAAGGCCTCACCCTTAGTGAGTAGGCTAATTCGGTAAAAAAGACGTGGTTTTTCACGGCACTGACAGTTCCAGACTACCCCCACCTCCTTCCCTCTACTCCGTTGGCAATTTAGGGGTAATCCTTTATTGGTATGGGTATACTCCAGGGTATGCACCAGAATAGCGCCATTCCTGCAAGCAGGCCACGTCAGGAGCACGCCACCTCTATGTTAAAAAGATGTTTATCTCCGCTGACGCTCGTGAATCAGCTAGCCCTTATCGTTTTGCTGTCCACCGCCATTGGCGTGACCGGCATGGCGATCTCCGGCTGGCTGGTACAGGGCGTACAGGGTAATGCGCATGCCATCAACGAGGCAGGCTCGCTACGCATGCAGAGTTATCGCCTGCTGGCGTCGGTCCCCCTGACGCAGGACGATCGGCCCCTGATTGA
Source organism: Enterobacter sp. 61D5 (assembly GCF_034107965.1). Classification (NCBI taxonomy): domain Bacteria; kingdom Pseudomonadati; phylum Pseudomonadota; class Gammaproteobacteria; order Enterobacterales; family Enterobacteriaceae; genus Enterobacter; species Enterobacter sp. 61D5. The sequence continues at coordinate 40,166 of NZ_JAWNFK010000006.1, read as the reverse complement.
TGAAATGGAGCGCACGGTCTTTAGCCCCGAGCTGGAAAACGCCGCCATCCGCGCCGGTCAGCAATCCCAGCTTAACGCCCTTCAGGGCTACTGGCACACCCAACTGCAGCCCGGGCTGAAACAGGCGCGAAGCACCGAAACCGTTGCGCAGGACGTGGCGGGGTTCGTCTCCCGCATCGATGCGCTGGTCTCCGCTTTCGACCAAACCACCGAATTACGCATCGACCGGGTGGTGATGGTGCACCGCGCCATGGCGCTGTTTATGGGGCTGCTGCTGATATTCACCATCGTCTGGCTCCGCGCGCGGCTGCTGAACCCGTGGAAACAGCTGCTGGCAATGGCCCGCGCGGTCACCGCACGCGATTTTACCCAGCGCACTCACATCAGCGGGCGCAACGAGATGGCCATGCTCGGCCAGGCGCTCAACACCATGTCGGCAGAGCTCTCCGAGAGCTACGCGGTGCTGGAACAGCGCGTTCAGGAAAAAACGGCCGGACTGGAGCAGAAAAACGAGATCCTCTCTTTCCTGTGGCAGGCCAACCGTCGTCTGCACATGCAGGTGCCGCTATGCGAACGCCTCTCGCCGGTGCTGAACGGTCTGCAAAATCTGACCCTGCTTCACGACCTTGAGCTGCGCGTCTACGACGTGGAAGACGAAGATAACCATCAGGAATTTACCTGTCAGTCGGATATGTCCTGCGATGACAAAGGCTGCCATCTTTGCCCTCGCGGCCTGCCGCCTCTGACGTCCGGCGGCACCACCCTGAAGTGGCGCCTGACCGACAGCCACACCCAGTACGGTATTTTGCTGGCAACGCTGCCTGCCGGGCGTCACCTGAGCCACGACCAGCAGCAGCTGGTTGATACGCTGGTCGAACAGCTAACGGCCACGCTGGCGCTCGACAGGCATCAGGAAAAGCAGCAGCAGCTGATCGTCATGGAAGAGCGCGCGACCATCGCCCGCGAGCTTCACGACTCGATCGCCCAGTCGCTCTCCTGTATGAAAATGCAGGTGAGCTGCCTGCAGATGCAGGATGCGGAGATGCCCGAAAGCAACAAGCAGCTGCTCGGCCAGATCCGCAACGAGCTGAACACCTCCTGGATACAGCTTCGCGAGCTGCTGACCACCTTCCGGCTGCAGCTGACCGAGCCGGGCCTGCGTCCGGCACTGGAGTCCAGCTGTCACGAATTTAGCGCCCGGCTGGGGTTCCCGGTAAAGCTGGACTACCAGCTGCCGCCGCGGTTTGTCCCCTCCCACCAGGCCATACATTTACTGCAGATCGCCCGTGAAGCGCTGAGCAACGTGCTTAAGCATTCCGGCGCGACGGCGGTAACGGTCACCGTCAGCCAGCACAACAATCAGGTGAAGCTCACGGTTCACGACAACGGCCGCGGCGTGCCGGAAAATGCCGAACGCACTAACCACTATGGTTTAATTATTATGCGAGACCGCGCCCAAAGCCTGCGCGGTGATTGCCAGGTTCGCCGGAGAGAGACGGGTGGCACGGAAGTCGTGGTCACCTTTATTCCCGAGAAACCGCTTACAACTGCTCAAGGAGAAACCCATGACTAATCAGGAACCGGCATCCATCCTGTTGATCGACGACCATCCGATGCTGCGTACTGGCGTGAAACAGCTGGTCAGCATGGCGCCCGATATCACCGTCGTAGGAGAAGCCAGCAACGGTGAACAGGGCATTGAGCTTGCCGAATCCCTCGATCCCGACCTGATCCTGCTCGATCTGAATATGCCCGGCATGAACGGTCTGGAAACCCTCGACAAGCTGCGGGAAAAATCGCTTTCCGGACGCATCGTCGTCTTTAGCGTATCGAACCATGAAGAGGATGTTGTCACGGCGCTGAAGCGCGGGGCGGATGGTTATCTGCTCAAAGATATGGAGCCGGAAGACTTGCTTAAGGCGCTGCAGCAGGCCGCAGCGGGCGAGATGGTTCTCAGCGAAGCCTTAACGCCGGTGCTGGCCGCCAGCCTGCGCGCCAATCGCGCCACCTCTGACCGCGACGTCAGCCAGTTAACCCCGCGCGAGCGCGATATTCTCAAACTCATTGCCCAGGGGCTGCCGAATAAAATGATCGCCCGCCGCCTGGACATCACCGAAAGCACGGTCAAAGTGCACGTGAAGCATATGCTGAAGAAAATGAAGCTAAAATCCCGCGTTGAAGCCGCGGTGTGGGTGCATCAGGAACGCATTTTTTAAGGATTACTCCTCCGGCAGAAGCTTCCAGCGCGGGTCGTTGTCTGGCAATGCGACCAGCGGCTGCACGACGGTCAGCACGATCTCATTGGACGAGACGCGCTGGCCTTTCTCATCTTCCACTACCGCCGACAGGTGCCAGCGGTTTGTCGCCCCTTCACCGTCATTCCAGGCAGGCATAATCACACTCCAGCCGTCGCTGCTGTTGCTTTTGGCCGGCGACGTCAGGCTCAGCGCCTGCGTATCTCCCTGCCAGTGGATCTGACGAATGCCGTTCGCGCTGCGAACCTGAAGCTTCAGCATAACGGTCTCGCCCCCTTTCAGATCCCACGGCGGCGTTGCCAGCCAGACGGACAGCGTTTTACGCTGGCGGAACTCCATCACCGGCAGGCTATTGCGCTCCGGCGAGTCGTAGCGGCTTCCGCGCAGGGAGCGCGTGGCGGCGACTTCACCGGCGGAAAGCTGCTTCACCAGCGGCACGCCAAAGCGATAGTTGAGCTTCAACCCGAGGTTATTCTGGCTCTCGCCACTTTCGCCCTGCTTGTGCGCGGCGGTCAGGGTGACCAGCGGAACGGGGGTATAGTTAAGCCCCAGATTCACCGCCACCGGATTGTGATAGCCGGTTCCGCTGTTGAAGAGGTCGACGTTATCACCAAAGTATTGCTCGAAGCTCACGCTGGTATTGAGATGATGGAACCACGGCAGCCAGGCTTTAGCGGTGACGTCATATCCGCGCGCCATACGCTGCTCCTGGACGTCGGAGCGATCGCGCCAGCCGGCAAAGGGCTGATAATAGTTGGCTGACAGGCGCAGATTTTCCCCCCACGCTTCCACGCCCAGCCCGGCACGCTGCAGGTTTTCATCCAGGAGGTTGTCGTAAAAGGTGTTGTAACCCAGCAGCCATTTCCCGGCGATCCAGCGCTGACCAATTCCTGCGTTACTGACCAGGCCATCCGTCTGCTGGGTCAGGCCAAGCTGGCTCCAGCTCAGATAACGGTTGTTATCGTTCCAGGGGATAAACCAGCTCCCGCTGCTGCCGTTAAATTTGCCATCGTTATCCACCAGTAGGTTCACGCTGGCGTTCCCCCAGGGCGAAAGCCAGGATTCAATCTGCTGGTTCACTTCGCCGCTTACCGCGTCGCGCACCTGACCAAACGCGAACTGACGCGCCTGCTCGCCCGTTGTCAGGCCATTGTCGGTCATGCTGGCTTCACCAAAGGCTTTCGCCATTTCGGCCAGGTGTTTTTCCCCCTCCCTGGTTGGGGCGGCCATACCGAGGTCGGGCAGATTATCCCCGTCATTATCAAAGGGATTTTGTGCCTGCTGGATAAAGGAATTCGGCGCACCGTGAACGGCTCCGACCGTAAGAAGGGGGAGTAAAAACAGCAAACGAATGCGGGACGATACAGCCATCAACGTCGTCAATAAGAACCTGTGTTTATGAATAAACTCTTATTATGTTAACGCGATAAGCCCTGAAATGCAGTCCTGGCGGACATTTCAGGATTATCCTGAAACAGCCCTTTCAGCTCCGGCACGCAGGAACCACAGTTCGTACCACAGCGCAGCTTCGCCCCCAGCGCGGTTACGGAATCACACCCGCCAACGATCGCCTCCCGTATCGTATTCTCCCCGACGCTGAAACAGCTGCAGATGATGCGTCCCGGATCCGCTTCCTTCCCGACGCTCTGTCCGTTCAGCAAGGCGTGACGTTCTGAGGCCAGCACGGGTGGGGATTGAAAAGCGGCTTCAATCACCGTATGCGCCAGCGCCGGTAACGCGGTGCCCTCCCAGAAGCCCAGCATCAGCTGGCCTTCATGCCAGGCCAGCACGCTGCTGCGTTCGCCGGTTTGCGCAATCTGCAGCTGCCAGCCCCGGTCGCTGGCGTAATCCATTACCCACGACAGCAGCGGTTGATCGCCCGCCACCGTCAGGCGTGAGGCTTTACGCCACCAGTAAGCCGAAGAGGGCATTTCCGGCCATTCCCGGGCATAGAGTTCCCCCTGCCAGGCGGGCTGCCACGGCAGAATTCTGACCGCGGTTTGTTTACTCTCCGGCTGGCCAGAAACCGGATCGCAGCGCCCTTCCACCAGCGCATTCACCTTTCCCTGGCGGGAAAACTCAGCGTTCCAGTGCATAGGGGCAAACGCCTCGCCTTCCCGTATCCCGTCATTGATTCGTACTCTGACGACCATCACGCCGCGCGGCGAGCTGATGCGCGCCAGCTGGCCGTCGCACAGGGAAAACCGAACCGCGTCTGCGGGGCAAACCTCAACAAACGGTTCGGCGATATGCTGCATCAGTCTGGCCACGTATCCTGTTCGCGTCATTGTATGCCACTGATCGCGGATGCGTCCGGAGTTGAGAATCAGCGGGTACAACGCGCTGACCGTCGTACCGTGCGACAGAGGGTTAACGGGAACGATGTTTCGGCGCGGAAAATTCCCCGTCGGCCACTGATAAGGCTCAAGCTGATCCCACTCCTCACGGGTTAGCGCAGCCAGTTCATGAAGATTAAATGCCCGCGCGCCGTCATTTTCAAAGGCCGTCAGCGCCGCATGTTCGCAAAAAATCTCGTGCGGATGTTGCCAGGCAAAGGCCTCGCCGTAGCCCAGCCGTTTCGCCATCTGCGCGACGATCCACCAGTCCGGCTTCGCTTCGCCCGGCGCGGGCAGAAACGCGCGCTGGCGTGAAATGCGCCGCTCGGAATTGGTCACCGTCCCGTCCTTTTCTCCCCAGCCCAGCGCCGGAAAACGGATATGGGCGAACCGGCTGGTGTCGGTATCGTTCATCACCTCAGAGACCATCACCAGCGGGCAGCCCGCCAGCGCCTGACACACCGCGTGGCTGTCCGGCAGCGACACGGCGGGGTTGGTGCCCATAATCCACACCGCCTTCACATCGCCGCGGGCAATGGCGTCAAACAGCTCCACCGCCATCAGCCCCGGCGTCTGCGCCAGCCGTTCCGTTCCCCAGAAACGCGCCACCCGCGAAAGATCGTCCGGCTCAAAGTTCATGTGTGCCGCCAGCTGGTTCGCCAGTCCGCCCACCTCCCTTCCGCCCATCGCGTTTGGCTGTCCGGTCAGCGAAAACGGGCCGCAGCCCGGACGGTTGAACTTCCCGCTGGTAAGATGAACGTTAATGATGGCGTTACACTTGTCGCTGCCGCTGGTGGACTGGTTGATCCCCATGGTGTAGAGCGTGATGGCCCGGGGCGCCGTCATAAACCAGTCGTAAAAGGTGCCAATATCCTGCGGCGAGAGGCCGCAAAACGCCGCCACGCGCTCAACGGGCCACTCATCCGTTCCCTGAATCACATTAAGCAGACCGACAAACAGCCCGGAGTCGCTGCCGGGGGCGAGCGCCAGATGCAGGTCAGCAATATCACATGTGGCGGTTCTGCGCGGATCGATTACCACCACCTTCATCTGCGGGTTGTCGTGCTTAGCCTGCACCAGCCGCTGATAGAGCACCGGATGCGTCCAGGCCGCGTTCGAGCCAGCCAGCACCACCAGATCGCTGTTTTCCACATCCTCATAGCTGCACGGCACCACGTCTTCGCCAAAGGCGCGCTTGTAGCCCACCACCGCCGAGGACATACAGAGCCGGGAGTTAGTATCGATGTTTGCCGCACCGATAAATCCTTTCATCAGCTTGTTGGCGGCATAGTAATCCTCGGTCAACAGCTGGCCGGAGGCGTAAAACGCCACCGCCTGCGGCCCCCATTTATCGATAATCCCCCGCAGGCGCTCCCCCGCCGCGTTCAGCGCCTGCGCCCAGTCCACCTCAAGTCCGTCAACAGCGGGGCGCAGCAATCGCCCCTGTAACCCCGTCGTTTCCCCCAGGGCCGATCCTTTCACGCACAGGCGACCCAGGTTCGCAGGATGGGTTTCATCTCCCCGAACGCTGACCGCTTCACCTTCCACGCTGGCAACTACGCCGCAGCCCACCCCGCAGTAGGGGCACGTTGTCCGGGTTTCCGTCATGAAGCCTCCGCACGCATTACCAGGGCGTCGCTGCCAACCCACACCTTGCCGTTTTCAATTTTCACCGGCCAGGCGCGCACCGCGGGTTCGCCGTTCTCTACCTGACAGCCGTCGCGCAGGCGAATGCGCTGCTTATACAGCGGTGAAATCACCACCGGCTCGCCCGACGCATCGCCAAGAATGCCGCGTGAAAGCACGTTCGCCTCGCCGCCCGGCTCCCGATCGTCGAGGGCGTAAACGGTTTTGCCAAAGCGGAAGAGCGCAATCGGCTTACGTCCAAGCCGCGCGCCGATGCCCGCCTGCTCGGGGATATCGTCGATGCCGCAGATTTCCTGCCAGCGCTTGCTTTCATCCGGCGCGGTCTCGTTCACCGTCGTGCGGAACAGCGCGAGCCGGTTGGGATCGTTAAGCGTGGTTTGCCATTCGCACTGATAGGTTTCCACCACCCGGACCATCTCCTGCTCCAGCTCGTGGGCGATGCCGAGGCTGTCGTTGAGGATCACCTCGCGCAGATAGTCGAGGCCGCCCTCAAGGTTGTCCATCCAGGTGCTGGTGCGCTGCAGGCGATCCGCCGTGCGGATGTAAAACATCAGGAAACGGTCGACGGTGCGGATCAGCGTTTCGTCGTCCAGATCGCTGGCGAAGAGATCCGCGTGGCGCGGCTTCATCCCGCCGTTGCCGCACAGATAGAGGTTCCAGCCTTTATCGGTGGCAATCACCCCCACGTCTTTGCTCTGCGCCTCCGCGCACTCGCGGGTGCAGCCGGAGACCGCCATTTTGATTTTGTGCGGCGCGCGCAGCCCCTTGTAGCGGTGCTCAAGCCTGACCGCGAGGCCGGTGGAGTCCTGCACCCCGTAGCGGCACCAGGTTGAACCGACGCAGGATTTCACCGTGCGCAGGGATTTCCCGTAAGCGTGCCCGGTTTCAAACCCGGCCTCGACCAGCGCCTGCCAGACCTCAGGCAGCTGTTCCAGAGTGGCGCCGAAAAGGTCGATTCGCTGTCCGCCGGTAATTTTGCTGTACAGGCTGTAGCGTTTCGCAATCTGGCCGATGGCGATCAGCCCGTCGGCGGTCACTTCCCCTGCGGGCATGCGCGGCACGATGGAGTAGGTGCCGTCCTTCTGGATGTTGGCGAAGTAGCGGTCGTTGGTGTCCTGCAGCGGCAGGTGTGCCGGTTTCAGCAGATACTCGTTCCAGCAGGAGGCGAGCACCGATCCCACCAGCGGCTTGCAGATCTCACATCCGTGCCCCTGTCCGTAGCGGCTGATAAGCTGGTCAAAGGTGCGGATATGGTTGACGCGCACGAGGTGGTAAATCTCCTGGCGCGAGTACGGGAAGTGCTCGCAGATGTCCTTTTTCACCTCCACGCCCTGCTCCGCCAGCTGGAACTCCATCACCTGCTTCACCAGCGCGCTACATCCCCCGCAGCCGGTCGCCGCTTTGGTGCACTGCTTAACGGCGCCGATATCCGTCGCGCCCGCGCTCACCGCCCGGCAGATATCGCCTTTGCTGACGTTATGACACGAACAGATCTGCGCGCTTTCCGGCAGCGCCGCCACGCCGAGCGCTTTTGGCGCGCTGCCTGACGACGCGGGTAATATCAGCGTTTCCGGCTCTTTTGGCAGGGCTATCCCGTTAAGCATCATCTGCACCAGCGTGGCGTATTCGCTGGCGTCACCCACCAGCACGCCGCCGAGCAGCGTTTTGCCGTCGTGGCTGACCACGATTTTCTTGTAGATTTGCTGCGGACCGTGCGTCCACTGATAGCTCAGCGCCCCCGGCGTGCGCCCGTGAGCGTCGCCGAACGAGGCCACGTCCACGCCCAGCAGCTTGAGCTTAGTACTCATATCCGCGCCGGTGAAGGTTTTATCCTCTCCCGCCAGCGCGGCGGCGGCCACCCGCGCCATCTGATAGCCGGGCGCAACCAGCCCGAAGATTTTCCCCTCCCACAGGGCGCATTCACCAATGGCCAGCACGTCCGGATCGGAGGTGCGACAGCCGTCGTCAATGCAGATCCCGCCGCGTTCGCCGATAGCCAGCCCGTTGCTGCGCGCCAGCGCGTCCTGCGGACGAATGCCCGCCGAAAAGACCACCATGTCCGTTTCAAGCTGTTCGCCATCGGCAAAGCGCAGCACCAGCCCGCCGTCCGCCGTGGCGATCTCCGTTGTCGCTTTACTGGTGTGAACGCCGACGCCCAGCGCCTCAATTTTCTTGCGCAGCATCGCCGCGCCGTCGTTGTCGAGCTGGACCGCCATCAGGTTGGGCGCAAACTCAACCACGTGGGTTTCCAGCCCGAGCTGCTTCAGGGCATTCGCCGCCTCCAGCCCGAGCAGGCCGCCGCCAATCACCACGCCGCGGCGCGAGCCCGCCGCATGTGCAGCAATGTTGTCCAGGTCGTCAAGGGTGCGGTAGACAAAACAGCCCGGCAAATCGTTGCCCGGCACGGGCGGCACGAACGGGTATGAGCCGGTCGCCAGCACCAGCTTGTCCCAGTGGGTTTCGTGCCCGCTGACGGTGCGCACCACGCGCGCGTCGCGATCGATAGCGACGACCTGCTGCGACAGGCGCAGCTCAATGCCGTTGTCGACAAAGAAATCCCCCTCCACCAGCGAAAGCGACGCCGCGCTGCGGCCGCCAAAATATTCCGACAGATGCACGCGGTCGTAGGCGGCATAGCGCTCCTCGCTAAAGACAACGATCTGATACTGCTGATGCAGATTGCGGTTAACGCAGTCTTCGAGAAAATGATGGCCGACCATACCGTGCCCAACCACCACCAGAGTAGGTTTTGTCATAGCATTGTGTCCTGCAACCTGCGGTTGCGTAGTGAAACGATCGAACAGCCAGTCCGCGTGGGCGGGCGCAGCCGTTGCCAGTAAATCGGTAAATGTTGCCGCGCTGCGGCAGTCGCCCATCAGCAGTACGCCAGCCAGCGCCCCCTGATGGATCAGTAAACGACGATAGTGACGGGTCAGCGGATCCCATGCGCTCCAGACCACGTCGCCCTCCTGCTCTGCCGCGCGACCGAGACTGAACAGCTCCACGCCGGTCACCTTGAGGCGCATCCCGCTGTCGGTCAGGGTAAACGGCGCGGTGACGTCTCCGGCCAGCCGGGCGGCAAGGATATCCGCCTGCGCCAGACAGGGGGCGACCAGGCCAAACGTCTGACCGTCAATTTCGCAGCACTCGCCAATGGCGTAGACGTCCGGCTCGGAGGTTTGCATCTGGTGATCCACCACGATGCCGCGCGCGCAGCGAATGCCGCTGGCCTGCGCCAGCGTGACGCTGGGCTGCACGCCGGTCGCTAGCACCACGCGCGCGGCGGCGATACTGCGTCCGTTAAGCAGCGTCACGCTATCTCCGTTCACCGCTGCGATGCCAGAGACGAGCTCACAGCGCACGCCCCGCGCCGCCAGCGCCTCTTCCAGCAGCACGCCCGCCTGCTCATCCAGCTGCTGCTCCATCAGCCACGGACCGCGATGAGCAAGCGTGACCTCGTCACCTGAACGCGCCAGCGCAGCCGCCGCCTCAACCCCGAGCACGCCGCCGCCCAGCACCACCGCCGGACCGGCGATCGCCTGAATGGCCCGGGTATCTGCCAGGGTACGGAACGTGAAGACATGCGGCGCTTCGCAGCCGCGAATTGGCGGAACAAAGGGCGTTGATCCGGTGGCAAACACCAGCGCATCCCAGCCCAGCGTGCGGGCGGTGGTTTGCACTTCCCGCGCGTCCACGTTCACGGCGAGCGCCTTTTCGCCCCGCAGCACCGTCACGCCCCGTTCCTGGTACCAGTCGTCATTCTGAAGACAGATGCCCGTAGCCGTTTTTTCACCGCCCAGCACCGGCGAAAGCTGGATGCGGTTATAGGCATGCTCCGGCTCGTCACCGATGACGGTAATTGCGAAACGATCGGCAGCACGCCCGGTGAGCGAGGCAATCAGCCGCGTGGCCGCCATTCCATTTCCGATAATGACCAGTCGCATCAAAGCCCCCTCGCTACGCCGCTTTTGGCTGCTTTTCATAGAGGAAATGCAGGATCTGCTGGCGCATGTGGTGATAGCGGCTGTCGTCAGCCAGCTGCACCCGGTTACGCGGGCGCGGCAGGTCAACGTGCAGGATCTCCCCGACGGTCGCCGCCGGGCCGTTGGTCATCATCAGCACGCGATCGGAGAGCAGCACCGCCTCGTCCACGTCGTGGGTAATCAGCACAATGGTGGTGTTCAGCGCCTGCTGGATCTGCATCACCGAGTCCTGCAGATGGGCGCGCGTCAGCGCATCCAGCGCGCCGAAGGGTTCATCCATCAGCAGGACTTTCGGCTTCATCGCCAGCGCGCGGGCAATCCCGACGCGCTGCTTCATGCCGCCGGAGATCTCCCCCGGGCGCTTGTGCAGGGCGTGCCCCATCTGCACGCGGTCGAGGTTGTGCTCAATCCACTCCCGGCGCTCCGCCTTGCTCATGCTGTGGCGAAACACGTGATCGACCGCCAGGGCCACGTTGTCGAAGCAGGTGAGCCACGGCAGCAGCGAATGGTTCTGGAATACCACCGCGCGCTCCGGACCCGGCCCGGCAATTTCACGGTTGTCGCAAATCAGCCCGCCTTCCGTCGGCAGCGTGATCCCAGCGATAAGGTTAAGGAGCGTCGATTTACCGCAGCCGGAGTGCCCAATCAGGCTGACGGTTTCGCCCTCATGGATATCAAAGGAGACGTTCTGCAGCGCCAGAAATTCGCCGCTGGCGGTGGAAAAACGCTGGCTCACGGCCTGGACCTGGATTAATGGTTTCATGTTCGCTCCTTATTTTTCCTGCCAGCTAAAGCGACGGGCGATCAGCATCAGCCCCTGCTCCAGCAGCAACCCGACCACGCCAATGATGACGATGGCGATGAGAATGTTTTCGACGTTGAGGTTGTTCCACTCGTTCCAGATCCAGAAGCCGATCCCTAAACCACCGGTGAGCATCTCGGCGGCGACGATCACCAGCCAGGCGATGCCGATGGACAGACGCACCCCGGTCAGCACCGCGGGCAGCACCGCCGGGAAGAGAATGCGGCGCATGATGGTCCACTCGGAAAGCTGCAGCACCCGGGCGACGTTAAGGTAGTCCTGCGGAATGCGGCGCACGCCTTCGGCGGTGTTGATCACCATCGGCCAGATGGAGCAGATAAAAATGGTCCAGCTCGACGCGGGCTCCGCTTTCTGAAACAGCAGCAGGCCGATGGGCAGCCAGGCCAGCGGGCTAACCGGGCGTAACAGCGCGATCAGCGGGCCGAACATGCGAGAGAAAAAGGTGAAGCGACCAATCAGGAAGCCGAGCGGGATCCCGGCGAGCGCGGCCAGGCCAAACCCCACCGCCACGCGCTGTAATGAGGCGAGCACGTTCCAGCCGATGCCCATGTCGTTTGGCCCGTCGCGATAAAACGGATCGGCAAACAGGGTGATGGCGGAATCGAGCGTGCTGAGCGGCGACGGGAAACCTTTGCTGTTAATCGCCGCCAGCTGCCAGAGCACCACCAGCAGTCCCAGACCGAGAAACGCCGGGATGATGCGCTGAAGGATCGCATTAATCCGACGCGCAAACGTCGGCGTACGGCGGCGAACCTGCACCGAAGGCAGGAGAAACACCTCTCCACTCTCCGGCGTCTCGTGTGAATTCGTCTTTTGCAGATGCTGCATAATCAGGCCCCTTTACGGTGAATAGCGAAACGGCTGGCGTATCCTTCCGGATCGGTACCGTTCCAGACGGTGCCGTCCATCAATGTGCTGCTGCGTAATGGTGAAGTCGGTGTGCTGATGCCCCCCACCGCCGTGGCGGCATCCTGCCAGACCGCGGTCTGGTTAATGCGCTGCGCGATGCCCGCGTAGTCCGGCGTGGATTTGAGCAAGCCCCAGCGGCGGAACTGGGTTAAGAACCACATGCCGTCTGAGAGATATGGGTAGCTGACGGCCCCCCCGTTGAAGAAGCGGATTGGGTGCGCGTCCTGCCAGCGCTGGCCCAGGCCGTTGTCGTACTCGCCGAGCATGCGTCCGGTGAGATACTGTTCCTTGCAGTTGAGCCACGCCCGGCGGGAGAGGATCTGCGCGGTCTCGCGTTTGTTTTCCGGGGAGGCTTCGATCCAGCGCGCCGCCTCCAGCACCGCGCTGACCAGCGCCCGCGCGGTGTGCGGGTTTTTCTCCACCCAGTCGCGACGCGTGCCGAGGATTTTTTCCGGATGGTCGGCCCAGATGGACTGCGACGTGGCGGCGGTAAAACCGATGCGGTCGTTGATGGCACGTGCGTTCCACGGCTCGCCGACGCAAAAGCCGACCATGTTGCCAATGCGCATGTTCATCACCATCTGCGGCGGCGGCACCACTACCGTGCGCACGTCGTCAAAGGGGTTAATGCCCGCGCTGGCCAGCCAGTAGTACAGCCACATGGCGTGCGTCCCGGTCGGGAAGGTGTGCGCGAAGGTGTAGGTGCCAGGCGCCTGCTGCCCAATCAGCTTTTTCAGCCCATCGAGATCGCGAACGCCCTTCTCCGCCAAATCGCTGGAGAGCGTGATGGCCTGACCGTTCTGGTTGAGGGTCATCAGGTTAGCCATCTTCTGCGGCTTGCCGGCGATGCCCAGCTCCAGGCCGTACAGCAGACCGTAAAGAATGTGTGCGGCGTCCAGTTCGCCCGCCACCAGCTTGTCGCGCACCGCCGCCCAGCTCGCCTCTTTGGTGGGCACGATGGTAATACCGTATTTTTTATCAAAGCCTTTCAGCGCTGCGATAACCACCGGGGCGCAGTCGGTCAGCGGGATAAACCCGATGCGCACCGTTTCCTGCTCCGGTTTATCCGAGCCTGCCGCCCATGCGGCCTGCATGACACCCGGTAACAGCATTGCGCCACTCGCCAGCACGCTGGCCTGCAAAAAACGCCGTCTCGACAAATCCGCCATGACCACTCCTGAAAAAAAACCAAAAAAAAAGCGCCCACGATGCCGAAGCACCAGTGGACGCCTTTATCCCGAAGACGCATGCGCCGCCGTTGGCGCATCGTCAAAAATGGTTAATCTGATAATGCAAAGTGAATGCCAGGTTTTAACCCGCTTTTTCCGGGGCGCTAACCGAACTCCCCTCGCCTGCACGCACCTTAATCAGGCATAAAATGCCCGCTGACCGTGCAGCTACTCCTTTGGTATTACCTGCCATAAATTCTTCACCATCAGCAGCGCACGGGCGATATCCACCATCCTTTGGTTCTTGTCCATCGCCATTTTGCGCAGCGCCGTCCAGGCCTGTTCCTCACTCATATTCTGGTGGGTCATCAGCAGGCTTTTCGCTTTATCAATGACTTTGCGCTCTTCAAGCGTGTCGCGCAGCGATGCAAGCTGGCGCGAGAGCTGTTCTATCTCGCGCGCCTGCTGGCGCACCAGGGTGAGCAACGGTTTTTCCGGATACTGTATCAGCGGATCGTCCTGCTCATCGGCGGGAGGCACGTACTCATCGTTACGGTAAATACGCTCGTCCACCGCCGTCATCAGATCGGCGATGAGCGTCTCCTCCAGCGTGCGCAGATGCTCAAGGCGCGCGGTTTGCAGAGCAAACCAGGCCAGAGCGGTAAGGCCATCATCCGCGGCAGGCTGGCGGGTGCAGGCCACGCGCCGGAGTTGCTCCGTTTCACGATCGGGCTGACAGTGCAGGGAAAAGGTGGTCTGGACGTCAGCGGAGCTGTGTGAGAGAAAAATTTCAAAGCAGGCCTGCTGCCCGTCGATGCGGTCAACCAGCCTCTGGCGAGTCACATCATCGAAAAAGCCCTGCGTGAAGCCAATCGCCCCCAGGGCCCGTTCCTGTCCCGCCAGCTCTTTCCCCTGCATCAGGCTATACAGGGCGACAAAACGCCCGGCTATTTGCGGATCGTCAATGCTGTCATTGAGCTGCGGCACGATACTGAGCAGATGGCGAAGCATGCGGGAGTAGTGTTCCATCGCCTGCGGCGCCGTTACCGTTTGCTGAATAACACCGTCGCGCAGCGCGGGAAGCATATCAAGGCTCAGGAGCGCGCCGCCGATACGTTCACAGACCGTACTTCCCGGGATCGGCGACTGTTTTCCAAGAATGTCATAAAGTGCAGCGAGGTTTTCATCCACCAGCGCCCGGCTGGCTTTGCATTCAGGAGCGTAGAGCTTACCCTGTGAACAGAGCCAGACGTTGGACGCCCCACGCTCGCACTGTAACATATGCACCAGTTGGCTAATGCCGTGCACAAGCACGCCAAGCTGTGCCAGCTTGCTGAGCTGCTCCCGGCGCATCATCCTTGCGCGCTCGAGCCATTCGCCAGCGCCTGGCGAAATGCCAGCCATTAATGTCATGCTTACTCTCCAGAACAGCGAAACTTGGAAAAGCTAAGCAATATTCGTGCCTTTATAAGAACAGGAGTCAATATGCAAAAGATTGTTATCGTCGCCAACGGTGCGGCTTACGGCAGCGAATCCCTTTTCAACAGCCTGCGCCTGGCGATTGCGCTGCGTGAAAAAGAGAGCGACCTGGCGTTACGACTCTTTTTAATGTCGGACGCGGTCACCGCGGGGCTGAAGGGTCAAAAACCGGCAGAGGGCTATAACATTCAGCAGATGCTGGAGATCCTCACCGCGCAAAACGTGCCGGTGAAGCTGTGCAAGACCTGCACCGACGGCCGCGGCATTACCGGTCTGCCGCTGATTGATGGCGTAGAGATTGGTACGCTGGTTGAGCTGGCCGAGTGGACGCTGTCCGCCGATAAAGTATTAACTTTTTAATAATAAACCCGTAAAAATATTATTTTCTTATGGACGCGGTTTCAGCATCAAGTTTACCTGCGGGGTTGCCGATAGGCATGGAAACAACACAGCAGGTATTTCACTTATGTTCAGATCGATTCGTGCACGCATCATCGCGGCGACGGCAGGCTGTCTGGTCGTCGCCCTTCTCCTTAATACCGTTATCAACTTCCAGGTCACGCGCCAGGATAACCAGCAGTCCCAGCGCGATATCCTGACCAGCACCAGCGCCAGCCATAACATGGCGATTGCCGACTGGGTAAAAAGCAAGATGACGGTGATCGCCTCCGCGCAGACCGTTGCGCTGAATGACGACCCGGTTCCGGTGTTTAAACAGCTTGCACAGGCGGGTGGATTCACCAACGTCTATGTTGGCTACGCCAGCAAAACGGCGAAATTCTCTGAACCGGCGGGCGTTCCGGCGGACTATGACCCGACCATTCGCCCGTGGTATCAGCAGGTGGTCAGCACGGACGGTCCGGTTGTCACCGCGCCCTACGTTGACGCGGGTACCGGTAAGCTGGTGGTTACCTTCGCCGTGCCGGTGAAAGAAAATGGCACGCTCAAAGCGGTCGTGGCGGGCGATGTGGCGATGGACAGCGTGGTGGCTAACGTGCGCGGGATCCATCCAACCCCGGCCAGCAGCGGGCTGCTTCTGAACAGTGACGGCAGCGTGATTGCCGCTAACGATCCGGCCCTGACGCTGAAACCGTTTGCTGAGACGATCAAGGGCATTGATTTAGCTGCGCTGAAAAGCGGTAACCTCGTCGACGGAACGCTGAACGACGCTGAAAAAACCTTCGTGGCGACAGCCGTGCCGGGCACAAACTGGCTGTTAGTCGTCGCGCTCGACAGCGGTGACGCCACCTCCGGCATGCGTTCCCAGCTTAAAGCCTCGGCGATTTCGCTGGTGATCCTGGCACTCCTGAGTGCGGCCATAGTGCATTTCCTGATTGCCCGCCTGCTCAAGCGTTTGTCCGACATTCGCGACGCGATGCATAACATTGCTAACGGCACTAACGATCTGTCCCAGCGCCTGCCGGACAGCGGCGAGGACGAAGTCGCGCAGATTGCCCAGGCCTTTAACGCCTTCAGCGATAAGCTGTCGGTGGTGATGGTGCAGCTCCGTGATGCCAGCGAATCGGTGAAAAACGCGGCGCAGGAGATTGCCGCAGGTAACCAGGATCTTTCCGGACGTACCGAGCAGGCGGCATCCAGCCTGCGCGAGACGGCAAGCGCCGTGGAGCAGATCACCGCCTCCGTGACGCAGTCGAATGAATCGGCGGCAGAAGCGAACGACCAGGCGAGCAAGGCCTCAGCGGCCGCAGCGCGCGGCGGCGAGGTGGTATCGCAGGCGATCAGCACCATGCAGTCCATTGAAGTCGCGTCGGCTAAAATTGGCGATATCACCAGCGTGATTGACGGCATTGCTTTCCAGACCAACATTCTGGCGCTGAACGCCTCCGTCGAGGCGGCGCGTGCCGGTGAGCAGGGGCGCGGGTTTGCCGTCGTAGCAGGTGAAGTGCGTAACCTGGCGAGCCGTAGCGCTCAGGCGGCGAAAGAGATCAAATCCCTGATTGACTCCACCACCGACAGCGTGGCAACAGGATCCCGCTACGTACATCTGGCGGGGGAAAGCATGGATGAGATCCGCTCCAGCATCGGCAGCGTCTCTGGCATCATGCGCGAAATCTCCATCGCCACCAGCGAGCAGATGAAAGGGATTCATGAGATCAACCACGCGGTGACCCATCTCGACAGAATGGTTCAGCAGAACGCCGAGCTGGTGGTGGAATCCGCCGCCGCCGCGGGTGCCCTGCAGAGCCAGGCGGGCGACCTTGCTGAAACAGCCGGTCATTTCCGCATTTAATCTTCTTCCGGCGCGCGTTTAGCGGGTAAAACGCGCGCCAGCCTAAATTTTGAGGGATTTTGTCATTTTTGTTTAATCGTTATGCAGTTTTTTGATCAAAATCAGCATCCCACCCCCTCCCCTTTGGTGTTATGCCATGAGTGAATTGTGAACAACATCACGCTCGGATATGGCAGCAGGGAGAGCGTTGTTTAAGACTACGGGGTAAAAAATGGCACTGGTAAAAACAAGTTTGAAACTGTTTGGCGGGGATACGGTAGTGGTGCGTTGCTCAGAACGCTGTCGTATTCATCTGATGAGTTCGAAAGCACAAAAACAGTCCCAGGCGGATATTCTCACCGTACAGGACGATAAGGCCTGGCTTACCGTGCCGTATACCGGCACGTGGGATGTGCTGATCGATAGCCACAGCCAGTCGCTGGAGCATTCCATCAGCTACGTGGCCGCATAACATTAAACGCCCGGCAAGCCGGGCGTATTATCAGGCAAAACCTGCTCGCAGCGTGCCGTTGAGCGGGTTCCCTTCCAGCAGCGCCTTCACCTTCACCACCAGCTCATTCAGACAGTCGTCCTTCATGCCGAGGCGGGTTAGCTCCTGATCGAGGGAGAAGAGATACTGCGCGTTGGTGCCCAGCGGCCCACTCGCGGCGGCAATCAACGGGGCAATCACCTGCGTACGGGTATCTGCTTCATACAGCGGATGGCGCGGGTCCATAATAAACACCAGCGCGTTGACGGTACGACCGTCGTCCAGTTCCAGCTTGCACCAGCTCGGCATATAGCAGCCGGTGATCATCTCACGCTTCCAGAGCAGCGTGAGCTCCTCTTCCAGCGTGGCATCCGGCAGGCGATAGGCCACGCCCGTGGTGCGCCCGCCCTCTTTCAGTGCAAGCATGCGCCCGGGCTGGCACGCGCTGCCGCGTCCGGCCGTCAGACGCAGGCAAAATGCGCGATGCCAGCCAGGCAGCGTCCCCGTTGCCGATTCGACAAATTCCAGAGCCGGGTTCCACATCAGGGAGCCGTAGCCAAAAATCCATACCGGGCCATCATCCGGGCGGCAGGCAAGCGTGGCAGCGAGTGACGCCGCACGTTGTTCAGCTGACCAGAGAAGCGATTCCTCAATAGCACCAAATGCCGTCTTACAATCTGCCTTCATTAAGAAATCACGCGTTAACACTTTACACCTCCGCCACTGCATGCTTCCTTGCGACATCTGTAATTCGCCTTCCCGGCATTCTTTGCTGGTCATTTTGCCAGCAGTTAAATAACGATAAGCAATTAGCGGACCAGTTGCAATACAACGGGAGTTCAACCGCCTGAAAAGTCAAAATGAAGGCAGCGAATTATTTCACGGCTATTTCTTTTTATGCCATTTATCGTCGTCTCCTTTCTCATATTCATGTTTTACGGCGGCCCAGGCGACTTTGTGCGCCGTCTCTTCGCGGCTGGCATCATCCCGGCGATCGTCCTTGTCTTTGTACTGTTCCCAGGCGCTGTTGAACGCCTCTTTGTAGATATCCTGCGCGTGAGCGGGCAGCACGTTTTGCACGTTATCCGGTAATTCACGTTTCGCTTTATAGGGCATCACTAACCTCTCTTTTGGTTAAAGAGATAAGTGTGGACGACGATATGGCATGGTGCCACTCCGCGATAATTTATGAATATATATTATTTGTAATTCATTGTTATTTAATAATTATCACGTAAAGATATTGCATTATAGACATTAAGAAGAAAAATTATGACAAAGGGTAAAATTAAGTAAAAAATAAAGGGTATTTAACAGAGATCTGTTAGTTTAATGACCTCAAAAATCTATCTATAATTACAAGCACCTGCATTGATGGAGAAGCACATGACAGCAACACACGAGGCGGTAAAGACCCGCCACAAGGAGACGTCACTCATTTTCCCGGTTCTGGCACTGGCTGTGCTGCTCTTCTGGGGAAGCAGTCAGTCACTGCCAGTGGTGGTTGGTATCAATATTCTTGCCCTGGTCGGTATTTTAACCAGCGCGTTTAGCGTCGTTCGCCATGCGGACGTCCTGGCCCACCGTCTGGGCGAGCCGTACGGATCGTTAATTCTCAGCCTTTCCGTCGTTATTCTCGAAGTCAGCCTGATTTCCGCGCTTATGGCGACCGGCGATGCCGCGCCGACGCTGATGCGCGACACGCTCTACTCGATCATTATGATAGTGACGGGCGGCCTGGTGGGCTTCTCTCTGCTGTTGGGCGGGCGCAAATTTGCGACCCAGTATATGAACCTGTTCGGCATTAAACAGTATTTGATCGCCCTCTTCCCGCTGGCGATTATCGTGCTGGTCTTCCCGATGGCGCTGCCGGGCGCAAATTTTTCTACCGGGCAGGCGCTGCTGGTCGCACTGATTTCCGCCGCCATGTACGGCGTGTTCCTGCTGATTCAGACCAAAACGCACCAGAGCCTGTTTGTGTACGAGCATGAAGATGACGGCGACGATGATGACCCGCACCACGGCAAGCCGTCGGCCCACAGCAGCGCGTGGCATACGGTTTGGCTGATCGTGCATCTGATTGCGGTGATTGCCGTCACCAAGATGAACGCTAACCCGCTGGAGACGCTGTTAACCGAGCTGAACGCGCCGGTGGCGTTTACCGGCTTCCTGGTGGCACTGCTGATCCTGTCGCCGGAAGGGCTGGGCGCGCTGAAAGCGGTGTTGAATAATCAGGTGCAGCGCGCAATGAACCTGTTCTTCGGCTCCGTACTGGCGACGATTTCACTTACCGTACCGGTGGTGACGCTGATTGCCTTTATGACCGGTAACGACCTGCAGTTTGCGCTGGGCGCGCCGGAGATGATTGTGATGGTCGCCTCGTTGCTGCTGTGCCAGATTTCGTTCTCAACCGGACGCACCAACGTGCTGAACGGCGCGGCACATATGGCCTTGTTTATTGCGTATCTGATGACGATATTTGCGTAATTTTATCCGGTGCGGGCTGATGCCCTCACCCCAACCCTCTTCCACAGGGAGAGGGAGAACAAAAAACCCGCCGAAGCGGGTTTTTTTATTAGTTGCTGGTATCCAGCTCGTCGAAGCTTTTCACCAGATCGTCAATCGCTTTGATCTGCTTCAGGAACGGCTCCAGCTTGTCCAGCGGCAGTGCGGATGGGCCGTCGCATTTCGCATTAGCCGGATCCGGGTGCGCTTCAATGAACAGGCCTGCCAGACCGGTCGCCATGCCGGCGCGCGCCAGCTCGGTCACCTGAGCGCGACGGCCGCCGGACGCGGCGCCGAACGGGTCGCGGCACTGCAGTGCGTGGGTCACGTCGAAAATCACCGGAGACTGGCCGGAGACATTTTTCATTACGCTGAAGCCCAGCATGTCGACAACCAGGTTGTCGTAGCCGAAGTTTGCGCCACGGTCACACAGGATGACCTGATCGTTGCCGCCTTCGATAAATTTATCGACGATGTTGCCCATCTGCCCAGGGCTCACGAACTGTGGTTTCTTCACGTTGATAACGGCACCGGTTTTCGCCATCGCCGCAACCAGGTCGGTCTGGCGAGCGAGGAACGCCGGGAGCTGAATCACGTCCACCACGTCTGCCACCGGCTGCGCCTGTGAGGCTTCATGCACGTCGGTGATCACTTTCACGCCAAAGGTCTGCTTCAGCTCCTGGAAAATTTTCATTCCCTCTTCCAGGCCCGGGCCACGGTAAGAGTTGATGGAGGAGCGGTTGGCTTTGTCAAAAGAGGCCTTAAACACGTACGGGATGCCCAGCTTCTGGGTCACGGTCACGTAGTGTTCGCAGATACGCATGGCGAGATCGCGGGATTCCAGCACGTTCATGCCGCCAAACAGTACGAACGGCAGGTCGTTTGCTACCTTGATATCACCAATGCTAACCACTTTTTGTTTCATAGGATCGCCTTATTCAGGTGTGAATCGGAATTAAGATTAATGCAGTGTAATTTGTTTGTGCGAGATCGCGTTGATCTGCGCACGAATCATTTCGCTAATGGGGTCTTCCGGACACTGCTCAACGAAATAATTCAAATCATTCAGCGCCACGTGCTCACAGTCGAGCTGGGCATAGATCAACCCGCGATCGCGAATTTCGTACGGGTCTTCCGGGTTGAACTGCAGCAGCACTTCGCTGGCGCGCAACGCCAGCTCCATCTGACGCTCTTCCATTAACGCGGACTTCAGCGTATCCAGCAGCTTGCGAATGACCTCTGCGTTATCCGCCTCGTCGAGATCTTCGTTGAAGAGTTCAGCCACCGGGCTGATATTGCCTTTCAGCCACACGTCCAGCGTATGTTCATCCAGCGTGTCGCCGTTGAAGGGATTAATGAGCCACATTTCACCGTCCAGCCACTCAGCGCGCAGGATCATCTGCGTCGGGAAAATGACCGGGACCAGCGGAATATCCAGACGGTGCGCGACCCACAGCAAGATAGAGCCCAGCGCCACGGCGCTGCCCTGACGATTTTTTAAGACCTGGTCCAGCCATAACGCGTCAGACAGGCGATACACGCCCCGCGTGTCGCAGAAACCCCATTCGCCGTAGAAAAGCTCCAGCAGCTTCTCTAATTGCCAGTCTTGCGGGCGGGCCTGATTAATCTCTTCACGCGCCAGGCTGACCAGATTCTCCAGCTCATCGTAGACAAACTGCGACGTAAAATCGTCGCGAATCATCTCAGAAATCAGGATCATGCCATCGCAAAGCGGCACTTTATTAAATTCGAAATCGGCTAAGGACCTCATGACTTACCCCAGTAACGGTATTCTTGTGGTGGCGAGTTTAATGATGATGTACAGCACCACCAGACCCAGCAGAAAGGCGATAAACCCGACCTGCTGGCTGCGCGGACGACGACGCCCAAGCGCGATAAAACCCAAAACGATGTAGATGATAACGCCAAACAGCTTTTCAGTCAGCCATGCACCTTTATCAGTAAATGGCAGATAGCCGGTCTTCCACATGAGCCCGGCACCGGAAAGGAGCAATAGCGTGTCGATGCAGTGCGGCGCGATACGCACCCAGCTGGCATCCGTCAGCGGATTGTTGCTGTAGCGCCACCAGTAACGGACGATGAAAAAGCTGACGGTCAGCGCAACGGAAATCAGGTGGACGGTAATGAGCACGGTAAACAGGCTCATAGCCACTGCCCCAGCGTCAGGCGTTCGTTGCCGCCGTAGTCGCGGCAGGTTTCGACAGCGGCGTAGCCAGCTTGCGTAAACAGTGCCCGAACGGCCTCTCCCTGCGTCCAGCCATGTTCCACGAGCAGCCAGCCGCCGGAAAGCAAGTGTTTCCGTGACGTTGTCACAATGTGATCGAGATCGGCTAATCCCGCGTCGGCGGCCACGAGCGCCGTCAGCGGTTCGAAGCGCACGTCTCCCTGCGCAAGGTGCGGGTCATGTTCGTCGATGTAGGGAGGATTGCTAACAACCATCGCAAATGAGCGATTCTCCAGCGCGGCAAACCAGCTGCTTTGCAGCACCGTCACGTTGCTCAGACCAAGACGTTGCACGTTACGCTGCGCCAGCGCCACCGCATTGGGCATTACGTCCACCGCCGTCACCGTGCAGTCGGGCCGCTCGGTAGCGAGCGCCAGCGCGATAGCCCCGGTGCCGGTACCGAGATCGAGAATGCTGCAGGCCGCCGCCGGTAAATGCGCCAGCGCCTGCTCCACCAGACACTCGGTATCCGGACGCGGGATCAGCGTCGCCGCCGAGACGTACAGCGGTAACGACCAGAACTCACGCTCACCGACAAGGTGCGCCACCGGCTCGCCGGTTTTACGGCGGGCAAGCAGCGCGGCGAGCTGCGCTTCCTGTTCCGCGGTCAGTTCGGTTTCGCCAAAAGCCAGCAGATACGTGCGGGCTTTACCCGTCACATGCTCAAGCAAAATTTCGGCGTCGCGTTTCGGGCTTTCGCTTTCTGAAAGCTCACCGGCCGCCTCACGTAACCAGCGCTGAAAATCCATTATTCCTGCTCGGACAGCGCCGCCAGCTGGTCGGCCTGGTATTCCTGCACGATAGGCTCGATCAGCATATCCAGCTTCCCTTCCATCACCTCGTCCAGACGGTACAGCGTCAGGTTGATGCGGTGGTCGGTTACGCGCCCCTGAGGGAAGTTATAGGTGCGGTTACGGTCGCTGCGATCGCCGCTGCCCAGCAGGTTACGGCGCGTAGAGGCTTCCGCCTGCTGGCGTTTCGCCATTTCGGCTGCGTGGATACGCGCGCCCAGCACGGACAACGCTTTGGCTTTATTTTTGTGCTGCGAACGCTCGTCCTGACATTCAACCACGATGCCGGTCGGCAGGTGGGTAATACGGATGGCGGAATCGGTGGTGTTAACGTGCTGACCGCCCGCGCCAGAGGAGCGGAACGTATCAATACGCAGGTCTGCAGGATTGATGTCCGGCAGTTCAGCTTCAGGCAGCTCCGGCATCACCGCAACCGTACAGGCGGAGGTGTGAATGCGGCCCTGAGATTCGGTGGCCGGCACGCGCTGCACGCGGTGACCGCCGGATTCAAACTTGAGACGACCGTACACGCCGTCGCCGCTGATCTTGGCGATAACCTCTTTGTAGCCACCATGTTCGCCTTCGTTGGCGCTCATGATCTCCACGCGCCAGCGACGCGATTCGGCGTAGCGGCTGTACATGCGGAACAGATCCCCTGCAAACAGCGCCGCTTCGTCACCGCCGGTACCGGCGCGCACTTCAACAAACGCGTTACGCTCATCGTCCGGATCTTTCGGCAGCAGAAGCACCTGAAGCTGCTGCTCCATCTCTTCAGAACGCGCTTTCGCATCCTGCAACTCTTCCTGCGCCATCTCGCGCATTTCAGGATCGTCGAGCATCATCTGCGCGGTTTCGATATCTTCCTGAACCTGTCGCCAGTCGGTAAAGCATTTAGAAACATCACTTAACTGCGCGTATTCACGCGAGAGCGCGCGAAAACGTTCCTGGTCCGCAATGGTCCCGGCATCCCCGAGCAGCGCCTGTACTTCTTCATGGCGCTCGTGCAGAGCTTCCAGTTTAGCGACGATAGAAGGCTTCATAGGCGTAAGTGCACCTTGTCTTAGAAAATGGGTATAGGGCGCTATTCCAGCCCGAGGCTGTTGCGCAGAATAGTCAGGCGTTCATCATCCCCGTCACGGGCGGCCTGCTGAAGAGATTTGGTTGGTGCATGGATCAGGCGGTTGGTCAGTTTCCACGCCAGATCCTGCATAATCGCATTCGCGTCGCCGCCCTGTTCAAGTGCCGCTAACGCTTTGGCAGTCAGGTCATCACGCACCTGCTCCGCCTGCCCGCGGTACTCGCGGATGGTCTCGCTGACGCTTTGCGCGCGCAGCCAGGCCATAAACTCACTGGTTTCCTGCTCAACGATGGTTTCCGCCTGAACCGCCGCCGCTTTACGCTGGGCAAGGTTGTGCGAAATGATGCTTTGCAGGTCATCCACGCTGTAGAGATAGGCGTTAGGCAGCTTGCCCACTTCCGGCTCAACATCGCGCGGGACGGCGATATCCACCAGCAGCATCGGCTGATTACGGCGGGACTTCAGCGCACGCTCCACCATCCCTTTTCCGATAATCGGCAGCGGGCTGGCGGTTGAGCTGATAATAATGTCCGCCTCTTTCAGGCGTTCATCGATGTCGCTCAGGGCAACCACCTCTGCACCCACTTCATCCGCCAGCACCTGCGCGCGTTCGCGGGTGCGGTTTGCGATAATCATCTTTTTCACTTTATGCTCGCGCAGATGGCGCGCCACAAGTTCGATGGTTTCGCCCGCACCCACCAGCATCACGGTGACGGTAGACAGGGATTCAAAGATTTGGCGTGCAAGGGTGCAGGCCGCGAAAGCAACAGAAACCGCACTGGCACCAATGTCGGTTTCGGTTCGCACACGCTTCGCCACGGAGAACGACTTCTGGAACATGCGCTCCAGCTCGCTGGCCTTCAGATGCCCTTTTTGCGAATCCGCAAAGGCTTTTTTCACCTGCCCCAGAATTTGCGGCTCGCCCAGCACCAGTGAATCCAGCCCGCTGGCGACGCGCATCAGATGGCTGACGGCATCGTTGTCCTGATGCCAGTACAGGCTGTTGCGCAGCTCGTCTTCATTGAGATTGTGGTAATCGCATAGCCAGCGGATCAGCGCTTCATGCAGGTTGTCCTGCTCTTCCACGCTTAAATACAGCTCGGTACGGTTGCACGTCGAGAGCACCACACCACCCTGCACCATCGGCTGTGCAAGCAGGCTGTCCAGCGCCAGGTCAAGCGTGTCCGGCGAAAACGTCACGCGTTCTCGCAGCGAAACCGGAGCCGTTTTGTGGTTGATGCCGAGTGCTAATAGGGTCATGTTGAGCGGGAGTAGTACCAGCGTTAATAAGGTTAGCAGAACGCATCATACAGGATGCGCGAGATCAATAAAAGGGACTGCCCCCTTTCGGAGTAATAGGTTACACAACCCTTTGAGATAATTTGAACGTAGACGGTCGCCCCCTTCGACGCTAGCATTAACAGTTATAACTGCAACGTATCTCAAGGATTTGTCCTCATTATGACCCGACTGATTCGCCTGCTGCCGCTGGCAGCACTGGTTCTGACCGCGTGTTCCGTCACCCAACCAAAAGGCCCGGGCAAAAGCCCTGATTCACCGCAGTGGCGTCAGCACCAGCAGGACGTCCGTAATTTGAACCAGTATCAGACGCGCGGCGCTTTCGCTTATCTCTCTGACGAACAAAAGGTTTATGCCCGCTTCTTCTGGCAGCAGACGGGGCAGGACAACTACCGCCTGCTGCTGTTGAACCCGCTGGGCAGCACCGAACTGGAGCTTATCGCCAAGCCGGGCGAAGCGCAGATCACCGATAACAAAGGCCAGCACTATACCGCGACCGATGCCGAAGAGATGATTGGCAAGCTGACCGGGATGCCAATTCCGCTCAACAGTCTGCGCCAGTGGATCCTTGGCCTGCCGGGTGAGGCAACTGACTACACCCTTGACGACCAGTACCGCCTGAGCCAGGTGAACTACACCCAGAACGGCAAAACCTGGAAAGTGGTGTACAGCGCCTATGACAGCAAGAGTAAACCGTCGCTGCCATCAAACATGGAGCTGACCCAGGGCAGCCAGCGTATCAAGCTGAAAATGGACAGCTGGATCGTTAAATGATGACCCACTGGCCTTCTCCGGCAAAGCTGAACCTGTTTTTATACATCACCGGCCAGCGTGCTGACGGTTATCACACCCTGCAGACGCTGTTTCAGTTTATTGACTATGGCGACACGATCTCTATTGAACTGCGCCAGGACGGGCAGATTTGCCTGCTAACGCCGGTCGAAGGCGTGGCGCATGAGGACAACCTGATCGTGCGCGCCGCGCGTCTGCTAATGAGAGCTGCGGCGGAATCGGGCCGTCTGCCCGCGGGAAGCGGTGCGGATATCCGTATCGAGAAACGCCTGCCGATGGGCGGCGGTCTGGGCGGTGGATCATCCAACGCCGCCACCGTGCTGGTTGCGCTGAACCACCTCTGGGGCTGCGGGCTGTCGAAGGACGAACTGGCAGCCCTGGGCCTGACGCTGGGGGCGGATGTCCCGGTGTTTGTGCGCGGTCATGCGGCCTTTGCTGAAGGCGTGGGGGAAATCCTCTCCCCGGCTGAACCGCCGGAGAAATGGTATCTGGTTGCCCACCCTGGCGTGAGTATTCCGACCCCGGTCATCTTTAAAGATCCTGACCTGAAAAGGAATACCCCGGTTCGGTCAATAGAAACGTTATTAAATTGTGAATTCAGCAACGATTGCGAGGATATCGCAAGAAAACGTTTTCGCGAGGTTGATGCGGTGCTTTCCTGGCTGTTAGAATACGCGCCGTCGCGCCTGACTGGTACAGGGGCCTGTGTCTTTGCTGAATTTGACACCGAATCCGCCGCTCGTCAGGTGCTTGAGCAAGCGCCGGTTTGGCTGCATGGTTTTGTAGCACGCGGGATGAACACCTCCCCCCTACAGCAGACCATTCTGGCGCAGACTGAGTTTCGGTGACAACGTCACCCTGTTCCAGACGTTGCATCGCGCTCTTTAATACACCGCCTGGATAGCCTTCGCCTGGCCCGCACAGTTTGCGGCGAACGCTATCCACCACTGGACGCATGCCTGAGGTTCTTCTCGTGCCTGATATGAAGCTTTTTGCTGGTAACGCCACCCCGGAACTAGCACAACGTATTGCCAACCGCCTGTACACTTCCCTCGGCGACGCCGCCGTAGGTCGCTTTAGCGACGGCGAAGTCAGCGTACAAATTAACGAAAATGTACGCGGTGGTGATATTTTCATCATCCAGTCCACCTGTGCTCCAACGAACGACAACCTGATGGAACTGGTTGTTATGGTCGACGCCCTGCGTCGCGCTTCCGCAGGCCGTATCACTGCTGTAATCCCTTACTTCGGCTATGCCCGCCAGGACCGTCGCGTCCGTTCCGCGCGTGTGCCAATTACCGCTAAAGTTGTTGCTGATTTCCTGTCCAGCGTCGGCGTTGACCGCGTACTGACCGTTGACCTGCACGCAGAGCAGATCCAGGGCTTCTTCGACGTTCCGGTTGATAACGTATTCGGCAGCCCAATCCTGCTGGAAGACATGCTGCAGCTGAACCTGGATAACCCAATCGTGGTTTCTCCGGACATCGGCGGCGTGGTACGTGCCCGTGCTATCGCTAAGCTGCTGAACGATACCGACATGGCGATCATCGACAAACGCCGTCCGCGCGCAAACGTTTCTCAGGTGATGCACATCATCGGTGACGTTGCTGGCCGTGACTGCGTGCTGGTTGACGACATGATCGATACCGGCGGTACGCTGTGTAAAGCAGCTGAAGCGCTGAAAGAGCGTGGTGCCAAGCGCGTATTCGCTTACGCGACTCACCCGATCTTCTCCGGTAATGCGGTAAACAACCTGCGCAACTCCGTCATTGACGAAGTGGTGGTATGCGATACCATCCCTCTGAGCGACGAGATCAAAGCACTGCCAAACGTGCGTACGTTGACCCTGTCCGGGATGCTGGCCGAAGCGATTCGTCGTATCAGCAACGAAGAATCCATCTCAGCAATGTTCGAACACTAATCGAACACGGCCGAAAAACCCGCTGCGGCGGGTTTTTTTGTCTCCGGGTTTTATTTGTATGATTAATGCCTCCTTCACCTGCCATTCACATGACAGATGATGCGCATACGGATGATAGATAATTGTGAAAAACGTAGCCTCCTCACATGTTCTGCCCTTTCGCGCCCTCATCGACGCCTGCTGGAAAGAGAAGTACACCTCGTCACGCTTTGTCCGTGACCTGATTGCCGGGATCACCGTCGGCATCATCGCCATCCCGCTGGCGATGGCGCTGGCGATTGGCAGCGGCGTTGCGCCGCAGTACGGTCTGTACACCTCGGCCGTTGCCGGGATCGTCATTGCCCTGACGGGCGGTTCGCGCTTCAGCGTCTCCGGCCCGACAGCCGCCTTCGTGGTGATCCTCTACCCGGTTTCGCAGCAGTTTGGTCTGGCAGGCCTGCTGGTCGCCACCCTGATGTCCGGCGTCTTTTTGATTCTGTTTGGTCTGGCCCGCTTTGGTCGCCTGATTGAATATATTCCCCTATCCGTGACGCTGGGGTTCACCTCGGGGATTGGTATTACCATCGGAACCATGCAGATCAAAGATTTCCTCGGCCTGCAGATGCCCCACGTACCGGAGCACTACCTGCAAAAAGTGGGGGCGCTGTTTATGGCGCTGCCGACGGCCAACCTGGGCGACGCCGCCATCGGGATTGTCACGCTGGGTACGCTGATCGTCTGGCCTCGCCTCGGTATTCGTCTGCCGGGCCATCTGCCCGCGCTGCTGCTGGGCTGCGCGGTAATGGCTATCGTCAATATGTTCGGTGGTCACGTCGCGACTATCGGCTCGCAGTTCCACTATGTTCTGGCAGACGGTTCACAGGGTAGCGGCATTCCGCAACTGCTACCGCAGCTGGTGCTGCCGTGGGACATGCCCGGCTCCAGCTTTACCCTAAGCTGGGATTCCCTGCGAGCCCTGCTTCCCGCCGCGTTCTCTATGGCAATGCTGGGGGCGATTGAATCCCTGCTCTGCGCCGTCGTTCTGGACGGCATGACCGGCACCAAACACAAAGCCAACAGCGAGCTGGTCGGTCAGGGATTAGGCAACCTCGTCGCGCCGTTCTTCGGCGGTATTACCGCAACGGCAGCCATCGCCCGTTCTGCGGCCAACGTGCGCGCGGGTGCAACCTCACCGGTTTCGGCGGTTATCCACTCCGTGCTGGTGATCCTCGCCCTGCTGATCCTCGCCCCGCTGCTCTCCTGGCTACCGCTTTCCGCCATGGCCGCCCTGCTGCTGATGGTGGCCTGGAACATGAGTGAGGCGCATAAGGTGGTGAACCTGCTGCGTCGCGCGCCGAAAGACGACATCATCGTGATGCTGATCTGCATGTCGCTGACCGTGCTGTTCGATATGGTTATCGCCATCAGCGTCGGGATCGTGCTGGCTTCTCTGCTGTTTATGCGCCGCATTGCGCAGATGACGCGCCTTTCCCCGGTTAACGTGGAGGTGCCTGAAGATGTGCTGGTGCTGCGCGTGATTGGCCCGCTGTTTTTCGCTGCGGCTGAAGGATTGTTCAGCGATCTGGAGTCCCGCATCGCGGGTAAACGGATTGTGGTGCTGAAGTGGGATGCCGTACCGGTGCTGGATGCAGGCGGCCTGGATGCCTTCCAGCGCTTTGTTGCACGTCTGCCGGAAGGCTGTGAGCTGCGGGTGAGTAACCTGGAGTTTCAGCCGCTGCGCACCATGGCGCGCGCGGGTGTGCAGCCTATCCCTGGCCGACTATCCTTCTACCCTAACCGTGAAGCCGCGTTAGCGGATCTGTGAGCAACCTGATGCAGAGAAACGTCTTTGCATCATCACCCCGATCGCCTGCTGGAGCCAAGCAAGCACGGCAGGCGTCATCCAGGTTCCCTTCATCAGATGCGGCTCCTGCTGCATAGCCGTGCGAAACTTTTGCTGAGTCTCCGGGCTGGTGCCCGCGTAAGACTGGAACAATGTCAGCCAGTTTTCAGCCAGCTTTTGCGCATCGTCAGAGGCGGGGTCGATATTTTCCCGCTGCGCCTGATGCAGTTTTGCCACCAGCGGCGGCCACTCCATCATGCGGTCAAAGTAATGTGCCCGGGTAAAGGCCATCTCTTCGGCTGTGAGATACTTCTCCCATATGTTGAGCTTTGATTCCGCAAACGCGCGCGTGATGTAATCCGTCATCTCCGGCGTGATACCGGTCTGCACCTGCATCTGCGGTTCAACGCTATGCATTTCGTTCAGCCGGGTGAGAAACTCCGGCTTGCCCGCCGTATCCTGCTCCAGGCGTTCCATCCAGCGCGTCGCCAGATCCATGGCCCGCGGGTCCGTAACGGGTATGTGCTGTTTCAACAGCGTGTTTGCCTCTGCAACCAGCCCTGACCATATAGCCGCCAGCGCATCCTTCTGCACCGCAAACGGCAGCTGCTGTAACTCTTCTTTGCTAAACCAGCGATCGTACATATTCATTAACTCCAGAGTCTGTAGCCAGGATTCCAGATCCGGCGTCGCATCGTCGAGAAGCCCGGTCCGCAGCTCCACCAGCCGGCCGCGCAGCGTATGTATGCTGCGCAGCTGTTTATCCAGCAGCGTGATTTGCGCATCGAGTAACTCTGTTAACGACAGCGACTCCTGTTCCAGGAAATCCCTGATTTCAGCAAGTTCCAGCCCCGCTTTTGCCAGCGCCTGGATCATGTGCAGACGCTGGACATCCCCCAGGTTGTATAGCCGGTAACCTGCCGCGCTTCTGGCAGAAGGCAGCAACAACCCTGTTTGCTCATAGTGATGCAATGTCCGCACGGTGATCCCGGCACGTTTCGCCAGCTCACCCACCTGAATCAACATAACTGCTCCTTTTTCTTTGCCAGTGGCATCACTCTGGAGCCTTACGTTACGTGAGGGTCAACCTCTGATGCAAAAAAAAACGACTCCCTCGGGAGCCGTTTCGGCGTTCTTTATCAGGCACTAGCTGTGCTTATGCTGATCGCGACGACAGCGTTTGTCGTAGTGGCGCACCCACCAGTATTTATCGCAGACTTCCTCATGCCCGCTCACGCGTGCCCCGGCGAGCCACAATACCGCACCAACGAAGATGCTTAATATCGCGCCGTGCGCGAAGTATTGCGGGAGGTTAATCTGAGGTAACTGGTTTAAAATGGAATAACCCACGCCGCCTACCATCACGAACAGCCCCAATCCCATCAGTACGTTACCGAGTAACGAAGCGTTTTTGCGTTTCATGTGTCACCTCCGGAACTTTGGGTTGTCAGGGGAAAAGCCCCTAATCCTTTTGTGTAAAGTATAGACAACGCCCCTTTTATGAGTTGCGTGAATGATCACAATTACAGATAACCCCCAAACAAAAGTTTACAAATAAGGCTTTGAACAACTTGAAATTCTAATTGTTCAAATCAGAAATTATTCGTATTTCGCCGAGAAGATCGCAGAATTTTGTCAAGCGGCGCGCCAGACAGTAAACTACGCGCCAGATCTGGAACCCATTAGGAATTGAATCGTGACGATTAAACTGATTGTCGGCCTCGCCAACCCGGGCGCAGAGTATGCGGCCACCCGCCACAACGCCGGGGCATGGTACGTCGATCTGCTGGCCGAGCGGTTACGTGCTCCCCTGCGTGAAGAACCTAAATTCTTCGGGTATACCTCACGTATCAACCTTGCTGGCGCGGATGTTCGTTTACTGGTGCCCACCACCTTTATGAACCTGAGCGGTAAAGCGGTGGCGGCAATGGCAACGTTTTATCGCATCAATCCGGATGAAATTCTGGTCGCACACGATGAGCTGGATCTCCCGCCCGGCGTGGCAAAATTCAAGCTGGGCGGCGGCCACGGCGGCCACAACGGCCTCAAAGACATCATCAGCAAGCTGGGCAATAACCCGAATTTCCACCGTTTGCGCGTCGGAATCGGCCATCCGGGCGATAAAAACAAAGTTGTCGGTTTTGTACTCGGTAAGCCCCCGGTTTCTGAGCAGAAACTGATTGACGAGGCGGTAGACGAAGCGGCGCGCTGCACCGAAATCTGGCTGAAAGATGGATTAACCAAAGCGACAAACCGCTTACACGCTTTCAAAGCGCAATAATCCGCCCGATTCGGCTTTTTTACCGCGCGTCATGCGGGTTACGTGTATAATAGGCGTAGTTATTTACTTTTCATCAATCGGTTATCGTTAACGGATTGATTATCAAGATATTAAGGTGATTTAGAAATGGGATTCAAATGCGGTATCGTCGGTCTGCCAAACGTGGGCAAATCCACCCTGTTTAACGCGCTTACCAAAGCGGGTATCGAAGCGGCGAACTTCCCGTTCTGTACCATCGAACCTAACACCGGCGTTGTGCCAATGCCGGACCCGCGTCTGGACCAGCTCGCGGAAATCGTTAAGCCGCAGCGCATTCTGCCAACCACCATGGAATTCGTGGACATCGCGGGCCTGGTAAAAGGCGCATCCAAAGGTGAAGGCCTGGGTAACCAGTTCCTGACCAACATTCGTGAAACCGAAGCGATCGGCCACGTTGTGCGCTGCTTCGAGAATGACAACATCATCCACGTTAACAACAAAGTGGATCCGGCTGACGACATCGACGTTATCAACACCGAGCTGGCGCTCTCTGACCTCGACACCTGCGAACGCGCTATTCACCGCGTGCAGAAGAAAGCCAAAGGCGGCGACAAGGACGCGAAAGCGGAACTGGCTGCGCTGGAAAAATGTCTGCCGCAGCTGGAAAACGCGGGCATGCTGCGCGCGCTGAAAAACCTGACTGAAGAAGACAAGGCGGCGATCAAATACCTGAGCTTCCTGACCCTGAAGCCAACCATGTACATCGCCAACGTTAACGAAGACGGTTTCGAGAACAACCCGTACCTGGACAAAGTGCGTGAAATCGCAGCGGCGGAAGGTTCTGTGGTTGTGGCGGTTTGCGCTGCCGTTGAATCCGACATCGCCGAGCTGGACGACGCTGACCGTGAAGAGTTCATGGCCGAGCTGGGTCTGGAAGAGCCGGGCCTGAACCGCGTAATTCGCGCAGGCTATGAGCTGCTGAACCTGCAGACCTACTTCACCGCTGGCGTGAAAGAAGTGCGTGCGTGGACGATTCCTGTAGGTGCGACTGCACCTCAGGCGGCTGGTAAGATCCACACCGACTTTGAGAAAGGCTTTATTCGTGCGCAGACCATCGCGTTTGAAGACTTTATCACCTACAAGGGCGAGCAAGGCGCGAAAGAAGCAGGCAAGATGCGTGCGGAAGGGAAAGACTACATCGTTAAAGATGGCGATGTGATGAACTTCCTGTTTAAC
Organism: Enterobacter sp. 61D5; assembly: GCF_034107965.1. Taxonomy (NCBI): domain Bacteria; kingdom Pseudomonadati; phylum Pseudomonadota; class Gammaproteobacteria; order Enterobacterales; family Enterobacteriaceae; genus Enterobacter; species Enterobacter sp. 61D5. The sequence continues at coordinate 6,896 of NZ_JAWNFK010000006.1, read as the reverse complement.
GTTTGATTTGTTTTGAATGAAAAAAATCCACGCTTTGGCGTGGATTTTTTTTCATAAATTACCGATTTTACGCCTTCTTGCGCAGATAGAACTCAAGGTATTTTTTAGGTCTATCCTGAAACGCACGCTCTTTGCCGTAGTTATAAGCATCGTTGAAATATTTATACGCTTCATCGAATTGATTCAACTCGTAACAGACCATGCCGAGGTCGATTGATGGTGCGGTGTCTATATCCGATCCACGTGTGCGCAAAGTCGTCTCTCCCCATTTCCTCGCCTCATCGTAATCCTCAAGATCAAAGTAAGCTCTGTACATGCACGCAGCGATCCAGTTAGCAATTTCCGATTCAAACTTTGGCTCAGGAAGAGCTTGCCAGGCTTTTTGGTATTGCTCTAAAGCTTCGGCGTATTTTTGGTTGTCGTGAAACTCGTTTCCTTTTTCAACAAGAGATGTAACTCTTTTTTCATCGAATTTATAGCATACGTTTTTCATATGTTTATTCATTACCATTCGTAAAGAGACCTCCTCGCCTATATAAAAGTGATATAAGCAATAAATGCTTTCAGAAGCATGAAAGTCTCTAAAATAGTAAGTTTTTATTGTTAACTAACCCAAAAAGAAATATTTAAAAGCTTCTGCCTCAACATCCTTAAGCTTGCTTTTTAGCATTAAATCGATATCTTCCAGAAAGTCCTCGCTGAAATTAAAATCATCATCTGTAGCATCACCATCATATTTACTTTGTTCTATCTCAATGGCAGAACAAAAAGCATCCAAAAAGTCGGCTAACGAATTCGAAATAATGAAATTTCTTTTTTGAATACTACCATAAACAGGAGATGTAATATTTTGGGTATCACAAAAAAGAACATCTCCATTTCTTTCAGCAAAGATTATATATTCATCGCGCCAGGTCGTGTCATTTTGTACTCGCCAGCCTGATAACATTTCATTAAGCTCTTGGGACTCAACAATCTGTATAAAGAAAGTACCATCAAATGTTGGGTGGTCATTTAAAATCAAATGGCTATAAAAAAAACGAATTTCGCCATTTAAATTCACTGGAAAAGAAGTTTCATTTTCATCGTCTGTATAGTCTATCTCTCCCATATTTAAATCATTCATTTTGAATTTGCTAACAAAGTCTTGGACTGCATTTTTTATGTTCATCTTTCCCCTATAATTGCTTACATCGTTGTCTGGATTTTAGTGTTCTTTCTCTATCGATTAAGCGCCCGCGCGTCGAGTTTTTAGTATTCCCTCTATGTCCTTGATCACCATGGACATGCTCATTGAACTTGTCGGGATGGTTATGATTTTTCAAGAAAACAATATTCCTCGGATCACCTTGCCATTTAGAACCAAGTGTACCATTGCCTTCTACCGAGTTGATATGATGCCCAGTATAGCCTGCCCGTGACATCACGGAAGTAAGACTCTTGTTCGGAGTCTTCAATATTAAATCTCTCTCTTGCGCTGTCCAATTCCTGGTGCCAGCCCCACCATCCTGCAATAAGGCTTTTTCTTGCACCCATGCCCTAGAGATAGCAGAGCTTCTAGCTCCGTTTTGAGCAGAAAGAGAATCGTGTGGGCGGTAGCGAATTAGATCTTCAGGAGTCAACCCCCACGGATCTACCCACCCCAGCGCATTCGGCGCATACTGGTAAAGGTTTATCCCCCCCGCC
>NZ_JAWNFK010000006.1:4608-5164 GCF_034107965.1 Enterobacter sp. 61D5 | reverse complement strand
CCCTTCGATATCCGTCATCCGCTCCGGCGTGCCGTTGGGCTGGCAGTGGAACCAGAAAATCTCCGGGGCTTCCACGCCGTCAATACGCGCCAGCGGATCGTAGCTGTCCTGATCGCTGTAGACGTAGGTGAGCGGAACATCCCCGTGCACCTCCTGCAGCAGGCGGAACCCTTCCCAGACAAACCGGGTGGTGACCGGCTTGCCGGCTGGATGACCGCCCAGCATCTGGCGTCGCGTTTTGCTGATGCGTCGCCCGAGCGGATCGTAGCGGAAGCTTACCTGCGTCTGCGGCCTGTTGCGGTCCCGCGGCTGGCTGATGACTTCCGTCAGGCGATGCTCACCGTCGTAGCGGTAGTGCCAGCGGGTCTGGCCGTTATCTTTTTCCACGGTGCGGCCGTGGATGTCATAGCGCCAGCGAATGCCGTTCAGATGCGTCAGGCGGTTGTGCGTGACCTTCTCAGCAGCCCCTTACAGAGGGTTACCGGCAGCGTCCCAGCGCCACTGCTCCTGTCCGGGCAGCGTGCCGTCCTGAACGAGCAGACGCCCGGCGCTGTCG
>NZ_JAWNFK010000006.1:0-4316 GCF_034107965.1 Enterobacter sp. 61D5 | reverse complement strand
CTTGGGAACCGTCTACCGGACACCAGGAAAATCCCCTCTGCGTACCCTTTTTTAAGCCACTGAACATGAGCAGGTATCGCTGCGTCAATCTCTTCGAGTGGTTTGATATAGGTTAAAATGACAATGTAAACCGTGCTCATCCTTTGCCTCTTAGCTCTGTTTTAAACCGCTTGTTGGAACTGCTTATGCAGCCCTCTTTTGCCACCGGTTATAGTTATCATTTTTTGGTGCTTTTGATGCTAATACGCAGGGCCCGATAGAGACAACGCGTTACGCTTCATATCCCAGGAATAAAACCAATCATGCCAGCCGTTTTGCTTTTCCGCATAGCTACAGACCACAACCACTTGCTTTGACAGGTTGAAAGTTAAGTAATAGAAAGCTGCGCCTTCAGGAGGCGCAGACCAAAATAGTTTTTCACCCTGCGCATTGAAGATGGTCAAAACGGTTGGTAATGGCTTTGGCTCGCTTAACGCAAAGACTAACTGGCGTGTAGAGTCGACCATTGCATAGTCTAAAAATGGCATACTAACCAGTATGTTACTTTCACCACATGCCCATTGAAGCAGGTCATTTTCTTTAATACAAATGAGATTTTCAATCATTGGTAAATCTCAACTTTTAAAGTTTGAACTGTTTCAAATCACCGTCAAAAAGCCCCACAAGATATACCCGGTATCGGGCTGGCTGCACTTCTTTATACGTGAATACAGTAGAAAACTCTTTTAAACACTTTGAACATGTGTTTTCCAAAACATATAATTGGCTTTCATCATAGCTAAATTCATTATGATCACTAACAAGTTTCACACCTCTCATTTTCTTAACCAAAAAGCATTTTACCTCTTCAGTGAGAGTGTCAACTCATATGAGTTTACGATAGAGTAGACTATTACGCCCTCGCATTCAGGGCATACTATTTTTGCGCCATAATCTAAAAAGTCATTATCAATGCCATCCAGCACTAATATCTTCTTCTTCAGTCTATTAGTTAATTTCATTTTTATTGAGCTATAAGTTATCAATAGAAAAAGTATGGCGAGAAGAAAATGAGGGATTTTATTAATTAATAACATCATTTATGTCAAACATACCATTCGATATAAATACCACAATCGAAGCTTTTTTCATTAGACTGTACAACAATACTTCCCCATTCATGCGCCCATTGAAATCCATATGGGGGATTGGTAATTTTAAGTTTAGGCTTTGAGGTTATTTCACTCTCAACCCATGCTGTCAAACGCTGCTGCTCATCCGATAAATTACTCAAGCTTGCCCTTTTATCCCAATCATTTAGCGTTTTATAAAAACTTCCATCCTTACTACTAAGGAATAATGATGGGGTAAAAGAAAATGCTGAAGGCCTTAGTTCCAAAATGAAAATTTGATCTTTCCATTTAATATTATCGATAGCGAAATAAAAAGAGCCTATTATAGTCAATGGCGAGAAGAACTTGTAAAATGCGGAATTTTTAAAAGTATCAATATCTTTTAATTCGATTGGGTAGTTGTTAATTGCTACAAATCCAGTATGAACATCAAGTTTCATTTCTAACATATCTAAACAACCTTGCCTGGAAGTGACTACGTTATATTCCCAACTATATATACCCCATGATTAAATGACTTTGTCTCATATGAGACTGAAACCCGCCCCCACTCAAAGTTCCACCTAATGATGTCTTTTTCCGTGGTATCAGGCGTGTCCAGGTTTAGTGATTCTTTCAGCCAATCAGACAGGCTTTTCACTGATTCATTTAGCATGTGAATATTGGTTCGAGCGTTCCAATCATTTAATGCGTTATAGTATTGACTGTTTTTATCAACAAGATGAAGCATAAAAGGAAAACCATAGCACACTGTGCGTATAGTAACTTGAAATTCTTTGTCGAAAAACGCTACTGAGTCAACAAGGTAGTGATTTGGCATGGTTTTCTTTACAGCTTTGTGTTTTGCTAATTCGCGGTATAAATCACACTTACAAAAGCCTTCTTCAGTATCAATTTCCAAAGGTAGATCATCAAGATTTAGTTCACCTGTAATCGGTTTAAATTTTAATTCAATCATGTTGCCCTGCTTTACTTTTGATTGTGTGACAAGATCTTAATGATATAATCGACTCAACATGATAACATCCATATGAGGAGAATTTTCCGTGTACAAATTACATTTGTTATAATAATTTACAATGACATCCGCACAACAATAAAGTCTTATTGCCAATGGTACAGTAAGTCAATCCACATTTCTTTTTCCCCAGCTATAATTTTTATGCCATCTCTATTTTGTTTTACATACTGCATGTACGTTTCATAAATAGCTCTTATTATCACCGTTTTTTCAGAGCGAGATCCTTCAATCAAAGTCATTAGTTTTTCTAAATAAATTGATGAATCCACTCTTTCGTTGAAAAAAAACTGAGATAATCGAGTACTTCATTATATAATTCGTAATTCATGATAGGTATTCCTGACTTCATACACTGATTTAATTGGCACATCCAATTCTGGGGATATCCTGATAGCTGCGTCTAGCTTTCCAGCAGCAGCTTACCTCAGGCTAAGTTCGCCCCTTCCCAGCGCATCTCCCTTCGATATCCACTATCAGCTCTGGCGTGCCGTTGGGCTGGCAGTGGACCAGAAGATCTCTGGGGCATTAACGTCGTCAGTATGTGCCAGCGGCCATCACTGTCTGGTCGCAGTATACTTAGGTCATCGGCACGTCCCCGTGCATCTCCTGCAGCAGGCGGTTAGGGGTAATTTTCCCAGCCCCGTCGAACTGATTAACATCTGCGGCGTACAGGTTTTGAGTAAAGTTAAAAGAAGGAAATCAGCGTAATCCGTGATATATAAAATAAAACCTGTAATTAATATAATTCTAATATCCCTCATAGAAGAGGGTAAGGATTGGGACGAGTCAAGAGTCAATTACCCTTCCCCATGCATCAACCTGTTCACCTTCCATAAAAAACAAACATAATAAACAATCTGGAAAAATTAATTCCCCGCATAAGTATTTGCTAGCAAAAATAAAAGTAAATATTACGTATCAAATCTCCATCCGCTTCATCAACGGTTCTTGTTTTGACTTTATTAAAATCAGCTAAAATACCTTTCACTGGCACATCAGGCTTTGATATGTCAGCATAAAATGCTTCCTGTTGACTTTCCCGAACATATTTTTTTATTAAAAAAACAAGATTCTTTCGTAACTCTTCTTCTGTCATCGCTTTTACTACGAAATTATACTAACACATAAAAAAAGATATTATACCCTGATACCGATGGTAGTAGTATCATCTTAGTAAAATAATACGGAATATTAACTAAAAACCATCTCGCCATTTGTTTACTTAATATTTTATTGCCATATATTGAACAACTGCTTCCATATTTCCTGTTCCTCCTGAGTAGGGACTCTATAATCTTGAGTTTTTCGCCTATATTCCATGAAACATGAGTCTATAGCTCGAATAGCCACCATTTTTTCTTTTCGACAACCATCTAAAATAGATTGCATATCATGAAGAAAATTAGAATCAAGAATATATTTTTGAAAAAATAGCTCCAGGAAATCTAACACTTCATTATAAGATTGTAAATTTATCATGGTTCCTCTGGCAGAATATCAATCTTGTCGAAATTAATAACTCTATTTTCAGCATGCAGCTGTTGAACATTACCTTGGCCGTATTCAGGGTATGCCTTAGTAAACGGTTCAAGTGGTGCTCCAGGTCTATCACCGAACATTCTCGGGGTTCGCACTTGCGGAACACCATTTTCATATAATTGAAGCGTATCAAACTCAGCTCTAAGACGTCCATCACTCCATGATTTATCCAAAGGATCAAGTGGATTCAATTTATCTGCTCCTTTGATCTGGAATGCATCTCTTACTGTGCGACCGGAGTCTAATTTATCAAAACCAAAATAAGTGACTGGTGCGGATTTGGATTCAAATGTTTTAGGCACCCATGCGTTAATCGAACCGTCATCCTCAAGATACCTCATATAGCGATAGGCTGTAGATGGCATTGTAGCGCTTGGCCCCGCTGGACCGACATAGAAATCAGGTTTCGTTTTACCGCTACACTCACGGCTCAACCCCCACGGATCCACCCACCCCAGCGCATTCGGCGCATACTGGTAAAGGTTTATCCCCCCCGCCAGCCCTATCGGGTCCTGCTGCGTAAACCGCCCGCAGTCCGGGTCGTAATACCGGAACAGATTGTAGTGCAGCCCTGTCTCACGGTCCAGGTATTGCCCCTGCATGCGCAGGTTCTGAGAATATCCTGATACCTGCGTCTCGCTTTC
>NZ_JAWNFK010000005.1:0-12121 GCF_034107965.1 Enterobacter sp. 61D5 | reverse complement strand
ATTACCATGTATTTTTTATCGCTTAACCCATTACTGGTTCGCCGCCGCAGATATTCCCGTCGCGAACGATATCCCTGTGCACTATGTGGATGCCATTCGTTGTTATGCTCGAAGGCCTCGCCAATGTTCTTTATCGCTATTAACCCTTCGGGCTTCTGCATGATGCTAATATAATCCCGTTGCTTTCCGGGCAGCCGTATGTTTTGGCTCCATCCCTATCATTCTAGCGAACTGACGCGTCTGATGAAAACGATAGGCTGAACCGTTGTCTGTCAGCCACCCCACGGGGGAGGGCGGCAGGTTGCTGCAGAAGCGACGCTCCGCTACATCCAGCCTCACGTACTGCACAGTTTCACTGTCATATATAGCGATACTGGCAACCCAGTGCAGTGCCTCGCCATCGCAACAGTCTAGCAAAAGCAGGCGGATATTTTCCATCTTTTGCTTTAAAGGGAATGAAATTTTCTGTATTGCCTCGTTATTTTCCGTGTGATTATACTTCGTCCCGAAAAAAGGGCTCCCCTTTTTTAAACATCTGGATTCTTTTTGGAAGGACTAAATAAATGAATAAACTGAACGCTATCGTTCTGGGCTCACTGCTGTCTCTTTCTGCCCTGAGCATTTCTCATGCAGCGGAAACTACCGCTTCTGCAACCTGGCAAGCTTCTGCAACGAAAGACAACGATTCCGATCTGGTTGTCACCCCATTACGCGCACTGAACTTCGTTTATAGCCCAAAAACGAAAGCCTTTAACACCGACACCGGTCTGTTTGATGTGGCTATTCGTGGTGACCACGCTTCTGCTACCAACTTCAAACTGGAAGCTATCGTTGATGACTCTGACAACACCCTGTTCAGCGTTGGCGGCGAAGCAACCAAACTGAAAGTGGGCGCGCGCTTTGGCGGGACCGATCTGGGCTCCATCGGTGGCACAGTGGGCACGAAGTCAACGGCATGGGCTACCCTGGTTGACTCTTCAGACAGCACCGGCGTCTCTTCTGGCCTGTGGAACCTGACCACCAGCGCAGGCGCGCCTGCGGGCACCGAAGTGACCGGCCAGGACAAGTTTGTGTTCTACGTCGATTCTGCACAGGACAGCACCGGTGCGGCGAAAGAGTTCAAAGACCTGACCAACAGCCTGTGGGAAGGTACTGTCTCCGTTGCGTTCCGCGCAACCTGGGGCTAAGAGCTGACAGTTACAGGGGCGTAAGCCCCTGTTTAGGGAAATATCATGTTTAGCCTCAACCCCATCTTCTTCTCTTTATTATTTATTTCCTCCTCCGCGCTGGCGATTAATGTTGGCAAAGTCACCACCATTATTCCTGCCGATTCGGATTCCACCGCCAAGGAATTAAAAAACGAAGCGGACAGCGTGCGCATTATTTCCATCAGCGCCCAGCGTATCAGCAGCCCGATGGATGAAGGCGTGGTGATTAATCCAGAGCAAACCGACGAGCTGCTGCTGACGCCCACGCGCATGGTCATGCCCGCCGGAACCAGCAATATCGTCAAATTTTACTATCACGGTAAGGCCGACGATCGGGAGCGCTATTACCGCATTACCTTCATTGATGAAGGGGTCAGCGAAGATCTCGACAACGGCACGCAAAAGAATGGCAAAGGGATGACCCGCGCCGTGGTGAGCACCATTCTGGTGGTCCAGCCCCGGAAGAAGAACGTCGATTTCGTCTACGTGGCCGGGAAGATCACCAATAAGGGCAATACCGCGTTTCGCGTGAACGCGAGCGGAACTTGCCTGAAACCCAACCCGGAATCGCCGACCACGCCGTGCGTCAAAAACTTTTACCTGATGCCGGGCACCTCCCGCGCGATTGACGATATCAACGTAACGGACAGCCATTTTCATCTCGGAATTTGGGACCTGAAACAGTTCATTCCTGTTAAGTAAGGATGCATGGTGGAAAATAAATTAGTGTTGCCGGTGATGATGGCGTTCACATCCTGCCTCTTGCCCGCGCATGCGCATGCGCATGCGGCCTCCAGCTCCGTGGTTATCGCTAATTACCGTTTTCCCGACTCGCTCTATGCCCTGCTGGAGCAGGGGATCAAAATCCCCGTTTATCTGGTCAATACCCGCCCGGGTGAAGCGCAACAGGCGGGCAGCACCGGTGACTTGAGCGAGTATGTCCGTATTGGCGACGTAACGATCTACGCAGAAGACCGGCAGCTCGGGCTGCGCGATGTCCAGGTCCAGGAGTCAGACAACGGTATTCGCCTGTCAAAAGAGATGCGGACGCTGCTGCAAAGCATCAACGGCAAGCAGTTTGACGACCATATGCGTATTCCGGTGAGCGCCGGGTCGGTGTTCGAGCTGGATCAGAAAAAAATGCGCCTGCTGCTGAACCTCTCCCAACGTGACTACGGGGTCAATATTCGTCCGCGTGAGGTGGATATCGATGCCCCTGAATCAGACGATCTGAGCGGTACGCTCTCCTATAACCTGGGGGCGTATCACACCGAGAGCGGCTATGGCGACAGCTGGTCATCCGGCTATCTCAACGCCAAAAGCTGGGTCTCGATGGGGGTCGATCACCTGCTGGTCGATGGCTCGGGCTACGTTAACGAGAACAGCAGCGACACCCAGATGAACGCGGTGATGTGGGAACGTGACTATCAGGGCATGCGCTACGCCGCCGGGATGTTGAACGGCTGGGCGATGCAGTCTCTTGCCAGCGTCAGCGGGATCTCCGGCGGAGAGGTGTACGGCGTCTCCGTGGGGAACCAGGCCAACTCGCGTAAGCGGGACAATACCCTCTCCCTGACGCCGATCGTGGTCTATTTCCCGACCGCCGGAGAAGCCCGCATTCGTCGTGACGGCCAGCTTATTGGTATTCAGCGCTTTGACGTGGGTAACCACGAAATCGACACCAGCGCGCTGCCCTACGGGATTTACAGCGTGGAAGTCGAGGTGGTCAGCGGCAGCCGCACCGTGTCACGGAGCATGTACACGGTGAACAAACCTTTCACCAACAACGTGTCGGAATCGCTGCGCTGGCAGACGTGGGGCGGGATTTATAGCCGCGACAAATCCGTCGTCAACTATAAGAAGTACGCCAAACGGAAAAACGAGCAGGACAACAGCTACTACTACGATTACGACACCAAACATAAAGACACCATGTCGCTGGTCGGCGCCTCCTTCAGCAAGCGCAGCGGGATGGTCGACTGGAACGCCTCCGGCTATATGATGCGCGAACACGTGGTCAGCGAACTGTGGGCCTCCCTGAACCTGACCGGGTACTTCTCGGTGAATACCCAGACGATGGCCACCTCTGACGGAACGTACCGCGCCAACTACGGGGCTAACGTCAGCCTGCCGTGGAATATCGGTTCGGTCTGGTACTCCCATGAGCAGCTCTCCAGCGGCAAGTTCCTTGATATCCATGAAAACAAAGGCAACACGTGGGGGGCATCGTTCAGCCTGCCGTCGTTTGGCCTGCCGTCCGCCGGCAACCTGAGCCTGATGCGACAGGAAGACGACGTATACCGCTATAAACGCTATCAGGTTGACTACTCCCAGGGGCTGTATGCCGGTCGTTACGGTACGGCGCGCCTGCGGGTGGGGATGTCGCGCAATAAATACGAAGGCTATTACGAAGAGAAAGACCGCTACGTGATGCTCGATTTCTCGATCCCGCTGGGTAACACCGTCTCCGTGGGCGTTTCTCATAACCGCGATACCGGCACGGCGCTTAACGTCAGCGCCAGCCGCCAGTTCGAAGGGGATTACCTGAAGTCGGTTACCGCCAACGTTTCACGTGCCTTCAGCAGCAACCAGGATCGCACCGTGAGCGGCGGGGGCAGCGTGAGCTTCGACACGCCGTGGAACAGCAACATTCTGAGCGTGCAGAGCGGCACCAGCAAAGGCTGGAACTCCACGCTGACCAGCGACGGCAGCGTCGGCTGGTCGAAAGAGGCGGTTGCGGCCGGTAAAGGCACCCACAGCGCAGGGGTGATCGTCAGTACCGGGCTTAAGTCCGACGAGTCGCTCACGCTGAAGCTCAACGGCCGCACGGAGCGCATCAAGGGCGATAAAACCTGGCTGTCGTTGCCGGCCTATCAGGCCTATGACCTGGAGGTCATGAACAGTGAAACCGGCACCGAAAGCTATGACATTGGCGCAAACGCCCGTCGTCATATCACGGTTTACCCGGGGAACACGGTGGTGATGAAGCCGCAGGTGAAAAAAATCGTCACCCTGTTTGGCCGCCTTGTTGATGCCAACGGTAATCCGGTGAGCGCCACGCAAATCAAAAACCACGTGGGTCTGACCCGCACCGAAAACGACGGTCGCTTCGTGATTGACGTGGACCAGAACAATCCGGTGCTCAGCATTGCCACGCCGGACGACAGCGTCTGCGAGGTGCGTCTGGATATTGCGTCCAACCGTGGCGCGCTGTGGCTTGGGGACATCTCCTGCGATAAAGGCGATTTCGTCTGGCAGGAAGCAAAAGGAACACGGGAACGTGACGATGAAAAAGATATTCGCTCTTAATCTGCTGCTGATAAGCGCGGCGGCGCAGGCGCAGCAGATGCCCTATTTCGCGATCAACAATCCGGGCAACAACGGGACGGGCAACACGGCGGCGCTGTTCAGTCTGAACAGCACCTCCACCGCCTTTTTACACGGCTCGCGGGAGTGGCCCACCCTGAGTGCGAAAACCAACAACGGGATTGCCACCTATATTCCGGACAACAGTTTTGACGGCCCGGCAGGCAGCCCGCTGACCATCAACTTCAGCGTCACTGGCTCCAGCGCCTCGCCGTTCTTTAAGGGCACCGCGTGTTCGTCAAGCTGTGGTACCACGGGCTATACCGCGACGACCAGCTATTCCGACACGTCCATGGTGGTGAAACCGCCGGTCATTGAGCCTGGTACCGCTTATGGCCGCTGGGTGCTGGGGGATCCGTTCTTTGATTATCTGCTCAATGCTGCACCCGGCAACGAGGTGACGATTACCTCCACGCCGCAGATCTCCTCTATCGGCAAGGTCACCATCAACAACACGCTGCATAAGGTCGGCACATTGACCATGACCAACTCGCGGGCACTGGCTCTGGGCATTGACCCGATCAGCGGCGAGGTGACCATTGTGGATCGTTCAACCGGGGCGACGTGTACCAAATACACCCGCAATACGGTGTCCGGTGTGCTTTGCGAACTGCTGGAATACACCTTTGTCGGGGAAGATATCACCGGCTACAACCCGGGGCTGGCGCTGACCTCGTCCCGCGTGAACGGCGTGCTGCAATCGCACATGAACGGGGGAACGGGGCTGGCGGCGGAAATCACCTTCGATGAGAGCAACTGGTACAGCATCTCCGGCGGCATCCTGAGAGATACCCGTGTGCTGGCGAATACCTTCCTCGCGGCGCCGCAAAAAAACGGCGGCAAGGCGTACCTGAAAATCTTTCTCCCGAAGGCGCTGATTTTGAGCGTGGCGCAGGCGGGGGATGGCAACAGCATAGGCAATATCGTCAGCCTGTGCCTGACGCCGGGCAACAGCTCGCTGGCGGCGGATTTCTGCTTCCAGCCGGGGGACGGGCTGGTGATTGACCCTATCCAGCCAGGCCTTGCGATCGTGCCGGATAACCCGGATTACACGCTCGACCCTAACGGCCTGGGCGGTTCAGGGAAAGGCACGATTGGCGAGGGGCCGATAGAGATCCCCTACACCATTACCTACAGCGGCGCGCAAAAAGATGCCGCGATTGCGGTCACGGTGAAGGTCACCGGGCCGACGCAGAGTCTGAACGGCGTGGACTACTGTGCCTTTAGCGGTAACGGCTTCACGGTGCCTGTCCCCGGTAACGTGCTGCTGGGCAAAAGCCAAACGCTGAAGACGCATAACTGCAAAGGCGAGGCGCTGTCCATTCCCGCACCCGCCCCCCATGCGGAAGAGTGGGACAAGATAAGCTCAGGCGTGACGGACATGTGGCTGTGGAAAACCCCGCTGGTATTGCAGTTTGTGATGAATAACCCGGTATCGAAAACCACCTATGACGGTAATACGTGGTTTGGTGAAGTGACGGCTCAGGGTCGAATTGATGTCAGTGCATCCTGGAATTAAACGTGTATGACTGAAAAATTCCTGGCTATTTTCGCAATAAATTGCTTCATTTCCGCAAGCGCAAATGCTTTAATTATTGAAAATCTAAATATTGATTTTCCACCTGAAAAAGAGGTTGTTTTTCAGCCAATAAAAAACGATACCAGCGTACGACAGAATTATACTGTTTCGCTTATTCAGGTTGATGTCCCAAAAGAACACGGAAAAGAGACTGAAATACAAGATGGCGAGGTGATGTTCTCGCCAAAACAGTTAACTCTGGAGAGCGGCGAGCGGGCCGGGTTTAAGTTTTATTATACCGGCCCGCACGACAGCAAAGAACGCTATTATCGCGTTAAATTCACCGAGACGCCGCTTCAGGCGCGGGTTGTTATGAGCAAAGGCCAACGCATTCAGTCGGATGTGGTGGTTTCGCTTGAGGCTATTTTAATTGTCCGACCATGGACAAGGCATTTTGATTATACGTTTAGTAACGGGGTGGTGAGTAATACCGGGAATACCTGGTTTAAATATGTTTCTTCTCAGGGATGTAGCTCACAATATAATGACTCAAAATATCTTCCACCGGGTCAACGGCTGGAAATAGATAGTTACGGTCAGCCCGCAAGGCGGATGATTATTTATGGAAATAAAATCATCCCGCTTACACGCTGCCCGTAACAACCGCTTTCCTTTATAAAAGGAAATTATCCTTTGGCACATGCTGAAGATTTACAACTACAGGAGAATGCAATGAAAGCGATTTCATTCGTAGAAGCGAAAGATATTATCGGTGGTGCATTAAACCCATTCGCTGGCCTCGTTAAAGGTGCACAGCTGGGTTATGACACCGGTGCAAGCATCATGGGCATGATAGGTGGCGTGGTTGGCGGAATTCTGGGTGGCGCAATGGGCTTCCTGGGTGCACTGTTTGGCAGCTACAACTAATTCAACGAACAGGAAGACAATCATGCAAGTTATCGATTTCAAAAAAGCACAGGCCATCATCGGTGGCTGGGATCCGTTTGCTGCTGCCCTTCAGGGCGCTGCTGCAGGCTATTTCGCAGGCAGCCAGATGTTAGGCCCGCTGGGCGGCACCATCGGTGGTGTGTTTGGCCTGCTGGGCGGCTTTATTTTCGGCTTATTCGGCGGATAAGTTATCGACGTATGCTTATGGCCCGCTTTGCCGGGCCATTTTTTTATTTCAGCCACGGATAATTATGTTTTCGCTTTTTCAGTATAAAAAAAAGGGTAAGACACCCGTTATTCGCCAGCATGAATATACCGAATGTGGGCTGGCCTGCCTGGCGATGGTGCTGGGGCACTATGAACACCACGTCTCCGTCAGCCAGCTGCGCAGGGAGCTTACCGTCTCTGCCGACGCGGGCACCTCGATGGCGGAACTCATGACCCTCGCCAGCGATAAAAATATGACGGGCCGGGTGCTCAAGGGCGAAATCACTGAAATTGAAAGTGCCGAACTGCCGCTCATCGCCTTCTGGCGCGGCAATCATTTCGTGGTGATCGTGAAGGTTGACGGGCACAGCATAACGGTCCACGACCCGGCCAGCGGCGTGCGTCGCTACAGCCTCAGGGAGGCGCAAAAACTCTTTTCCGGCTACGTGCTGGAGCTGAAGCCGACGCCGCGCTTCGACAAAAAATCCCCTGACGAGACGCTCACGCTGGGGCGGCTGGCCAATAAATCCCCGAGCTTATTTCAGCGGCAGGTGCTGCTGTTTGTGCTCTCGATTTTTACCCTCATCACCATGCTGGCCAGCCCCACTTACGTGCAGCTGATCATGGATGAGGCCATCTCGCGCAACGACAACGATCTGGTGATCTTACTCACCGCCATTTTCGCTATCGTCTTTATTTTTGAAGTCATAGGTAAGTTCCTCAAGCAACTGCTTGAGATCCTGATGCGTAACATCGCCTATGACGACCTCAGCCAGTCGGTTCGCCGCTATATGCTGCGTACCCAGACTGGCTGGTTCCGCAGCCGTCCGCCGGGCATTGTGCTGGCGATTGAAAAATCGCTCCATGCCTGTGCGGAGTTCATCAGCAATGGCTATGTGCAGATCCTCTTTTCCAGCCTGATCGCCTTTACCAGCCTGCTGTTTATGCTGCTGTATAACGTGAAAATCGCCGTGCTGACGATGCTGCTGATGGGGGGGTTTTTCCTGATCCGCTTTTCGCTGATCGGCCCTTACCAGCGCGCGGTGGACGACTCCATCGAGCGCACCGCAAAGTATGAATCGCTGCTGGTGGAGACGCAGAAGGGGATCATCACCCTGAAGGCCAACAACATGGAGCAGGCCCGGGACGCGGTGATGGACAAATCCCAGCGTGAGCATATAGCCGGGCTGATGCGTAAAGAGCGCCTGCTGGCGCGCTTTGATGTTGCCTCGCTGCTGGTGATCAACGCCGAGCAGCTGCTGGTGGTCTGCTTCGGCGCGTGGCTTATTCTGGAAGGGCAGATGAGTATCGGGATGCTCTACGCCTACATCAGCTACAAACGCTATTTCTCCGACGCGATGGTACAGGTGGCGCAAAAGCTGCTGGACAAAAATGCGCTGAAAGGGCCGCTGGATCGCGTGGGCGACCTGCTGTTTGCCCCCTCTGAAGCCAGCCAGTTTGGCCGGAAGATTTTGACCTCACCCGTTAGTCTGGCCTTTGAGGATGTCTCTTTTGCTTATCCGGGACGTGAGGCGACCCTGCAGCACATCAACATGACGCTGAAGCAGGGCGAAGAGGCGGTGATTGTCGGCCAGAGCGGCTCCGGGAAAACCACGCTGCTGCGTCTGATCTCCGGGATGTTGCTCTCCACATCGGGCAGTTTGCGGATCAATGCGATCCCGATCACCGAGTGCGATCTCTCCTCTCTGCGCCAGCATATTCGCATTGTGCATGCGGACGATATTCTCTTTGCCGGCTCTATTCTGGATAACCTCTCCTGCTTTGATAGCGCGCCGGACAAGGAGCGGGTGATTGCTGCCTGCCGGCTGGCGGAGATTGACCACGTGGTTGCGCGTCTGCCGCACGGATACGAAACGGAGCTGCTGCCGGGAAACACCTTTTTCTCCGCCGGCGAGATGCAGCGTCTGGTGCTGGCGCGCGCCCTGTACAGCCAGCCGAAGCTGCTGCTGTGCGATGAAGTGACGGCAAACCTCGATAAGAACACGGCGCAGAAGGTGCTGGCGAACCTGCGTGGTCTGGGGATTGGCCTGGTGTTTGTCACCCACTCGCCGGAGGTGGTGGGTTGTCACGGACGGCTCTACACCATGGAAAACGGCACGCTGCGGGAGAGTGAGCAATGATGTTTCTGCCCCGTCTCTACGCCCGACTTTGCGCCCGGCAGGCCGGACGCACGCTGCTCGCAAGCCGGATCACGCAAAACTACAGCCAGTTTATGCGCTGCCCGGAGACTGACGTCCCGCCCGATTTTCTGCGCCAGAACGCCCTGGAGATGAGCGGCTTTCATTTTGTCGAGCAGATCTTCCCGCCCGCGCTGTGGCGGCGCAACGTGCGTTTCGATCTCCACGCCCGGGTGGCGGCATTCACCCGCGAGCAGGATTTCTATTCTCAGCCCCGCACCCTGCTGCTGGGCATGCGCTGGGCCGGATTTGGCCTGATCGCGGATGCGCTGCTCGCCACCGCGCCAGACGACGTGCGCTTTCAGTTTGTTACCCGCCTTCCCGCGCTGCACAAGCTGATGGCGGCACACGAGGAGCGGCTTGCAGGGGCGTTTTTCGCCCCGCACCGGCTGGTGACCGTGCTGCTGGTGGATGAGCGCCTCCCGGATGCGCCGCTGTTCATGACCCAGGCGGGCGTCCAGAAAGCGTGGTTAACGGACGTGTCGACGCGCTTTTTAACGCGCTATGGATACGTGATTCGTACGCTGCTGCCCGGCTGTTCGCTGCACTCGGCGGAATTTGCGCTGGAGAGCCAGACCTATGCCCCTGCGGAGTACCGTCAGGCAGCCACCGCCACGCTGAACGCGTTGCGTAAAACCCCCACGCTCTGGAGTGCATGGGACGATCTTTCAGTGATTTATCATGGATGACATGTCGTGAAATTAAGAAACCGAAACCGACAACGTCGGGCGCTGATCCCGCACCATTTTTCAAAGAGCTACGAGATCAACGCCCCGCGGCTGAAAGGCGTGTTAACGCTGTTTATCTCCTTTTTTCTCTGTCTGCTGGTCTTTTCGATCGTCTTTAACTTTTCGGAAACCACGCTGGCGCGCGGTGTACTGATCCCAGCCCAGGGGGATGTGGAAGTGCGTGCCAGAGAGTCCGGCACCATCGTGGACTTTGCCGTGCGTCCAGGCCAGTACGTGAAAGAGAATGACCCGCTTTTTACCGTGTCGCAGGACTACGGCGGCAAGCAGGGCTCGGTGGTACAGTTCGATCGCCAGCAGATGGAGGCGGAGAAAAAGCGCAGCGAGCAGCGCGTGCAGACCATTGAAGATTCTATCGCTACGTACCGGAAAAACCTGGCGCAGCAGCTGGATATTGCCGACCGGCAGATTGTGGTGTCCCGCGACAAAGTGAAAAAGCTGCGTGCGTTGCTCAAAAACAGCACCGATACCTATGAGGCGTGGAAAGCGATATCCGGCAAAGGCTATGTGTCGAAGGTCGATCTGGATAAAAGCCACAACGACGTGCTCAACGCGCAGCTTAACCTGACGCTGGAGGAGAGCAGTATCCTCGATCTGGAGGCGCGCAAAACCAGTCTTACCGACAGCACTCAGTCGCAAATCGACTCCCTGAGCCAGGAGCTGCTGTACGTGAAAAACCGGATCAGCGAAATTGACCGCAACCTCTCCAGCCGGGGCAGCTCTACGATGGCCATGCTGGCGCCTGCCGATGGCTACGTGGTGGCGATCAACTTCCCGCCGGGCCGGGCCATTACGCAAAACAGCGAGGTGGTGGTGGTGATCCGTAAAAACACCGCCGCGTCGATGGAGGGGTACCTCTATGTGCCAGCCACGGGCGTGGGTCGGGTGGCGAAAGGGGATAAGGTGAAGCTGCGCTTTGACTCCTGGCCAGTGGATAAATATGGCTCGGTGGAGGCCATCCTGTCTGATTTCTACGAGGTGAATATTGATGCGCATTCGGCGCTCATCCCGCTGCAGGAGGGGCAGAACTACTATCTTGCCAAGGTGCGGGTGCCTTCCTGGTTTACCGATCCGGACAACAAAAAGCGTCTGCTGATGGGCGGGATGACGGTTAACGCCGATATCGTTATCGATCACAAACCGCTTAT
This sequence comes from Enterobacter sp. 61D5, assembly GCF_034107965.1. Taxonomy (NCBI): domain Bacteria; kingdom Pseudomonadati; phylum Pseudomonadota; class Gammaproteobacteria; order Enterobacterales; family Enterobacteriaceae; genus Enterobacter; species Enterobacter sp. 61D5. The sequence continues at coordinate 781 of NZ_JAWNFK010000005.1, read as the reverse complement.
CAATCTGCTGATTGCGCCGCTGGAGCGGGTGCGTAAACGGTTTATCGATTGACCCGATTTCATCGTTCATCGCCCATTAGCCCACAGGCTAACGCCGGGTCGCGGGCTATTCTCCTTATCATACGCACAGGAGAATAGCCCATGATCATCACTTATATTCGCAATGCCACCCAACTGATCACGTATGCCGGTAAACGCTTTTTGATCGACCCGATGCTTTCCGTAAACGAAGCTTACATCTCTTCCTGCTTCAGCCTCTGATGGTGGTGCTGCTGTGTCCCGCGGTAATAGCAGGCAGATGACCGCCCCGCCCAGATTAGCTCCACGGGATGCTTCTTAAAAAAGAGAGCGAGCCAGACGCCGTGCTTAATATCGAGTCCACAGCTGGTGACAGCTAGGTGAATGCGGATGCTGGTCAAGCTGGCGGTCATAAGTAGCAGGGCGAAGAATATGCCGATCTTCGCGCCCAGTTTGCGGGCTCAGCGAAGCATGGCGTGGGGGGCCGCGAGGAACAGGGTGTTGAGCGTAGGCCAGTTGTTGTTAAAGAAGCGCCAGAGAAGGCGGGGCATGGTAAAGGTGATATACTGCAAGTCGGAGTCGGTCGGAGTGTGGCTCTCTGCTATACCCACTGCTCTGTGGCTTTGAGAAGCCGCAGGAGCTGCATATTGCTGAGAAAAGAATTAGATGCTCTAATTACTCAGTGATATGGTTCTTTTGAACTGACAGAAAGGCTTTCAGATTTCAATGTATATCAATTTAATTTATTTGTTAAAATGAAATA
>NZ_JAWNFK010000004.1:171757-494736 GCF_034107965.1 Enterobacter sp. 61D5 | reverse complement strand
CGATCAGTGGAAGTCCATATGATTCGATATAGCTTGGAAAAACGATTATTGTAGCTTTTTCATATATCTTTTGTAAATCTTGATAAGATAATACGCCTAAATACTCAACATTTTCTTCCAGTGCATTACGAGCAATGTAATCATCAAAATTTTTATATAGACCCTTATTGAAGGTCACTTTAAACTTTATATCATACCGATTATATGATTTCTTAAGCAAACTAAGCGCCTTAAGAATTATCATATGATTTTTATAACTTAACGGCGTTGCCGGATATAATAGCGTATTTTCTTCTTTGATAAAACCATCCGGCTCGACTGAGGAGGTAAAGGCTTTAATATCGGGTTTTATAATCTCGATTTGTTCAGGAGAAAGCTTGTTACAACGCTTTAATACGCCTGTTTTCATCCAATCAGTTTGCACAACAAAAATCGTTGATTTACTAACAAATTTAAATATAAAAAAAGAGTAGAATGTTTTGTATAAAAATAGTTTAAAATTATCAACTGAAAGGTTTTTAAAAAAAGAATGTATTTCAGAAAAAGGTATTGGTTGATGCAAATAAATAATCTGTTCATATGGCACATTCAAAGATGAATTTTGCAAACTAATAACTTTCTTAACATTAATGCATTTCTTTTTCAAAAAAGACTTACAACCAAACCAGTCCCAATATATTCGCTTAAACCATCCCTTACGCTCATTTTCTATATAAATAATATTGTCATATTTAGGTAAGTGCAATCCTTGGGGAACAAAGATGAGAAATTTATTATTATCTTTAGATGCATGCGATACAAACTGACGGAGTATTGTAAGCGCACCACCTGAAGCCAATGCGGTTGCGCTTACAACCATGTATCGATGTTGATTGTTAATCATTGATTACCTGCTGTATATACATTAATTTTTTATGATGTTATGCCTACGATAATAAATCACACGTTAAAGTAAATTAAATACTACATAAATAATTGTAACCCATGTTTGTCAAAATTAAGCATTTATCTTTCGCTGCTATTCGTAGAGAAACATCATCCATAGTATCGTAATTCTGGAAAATGGTTTGTTGATGCATAATGTTATAATAGCTGTGTTCATAGGTAAATGGTCGAATAATTTGCAATGCAAAGTAAGCGTATATAAAAAGTTTGCTAAAGTTAAATTTTCTTACCGCCAATACTTTTTTATAGTAAAAAGACTCTCCAACATGAATGTATAGCAATATTAATACATAAGGGAAACCATACCAGCCTATTCGTGTCATTACAGGCATCATTTTTCCAATAAAAATAGCAAAAGCAATATACAGGCAACACCCAAGCAATATTATATTGTTTAAATTAGTATGTTTTGATAATAAATTTCTTTTAACTTTATAAAAACTAAAACCAATAAGAACTAACATTATGACATCTAATGCAGAACCAGAACCTATCGATAACATAGGCTTGTATTGGTCTGAACTCAAATAGAAATTTAGTTTTTGACTTGCTATTGAGCCAACCGGTAAAAACCCGAGCACAAAATTTAATATACTGCTTGAAAAAAAGAAAAAAAGGCAACTTACACTCAACAATCCGTAACTTAATATTTTATTTAGCTTGCCAGAGTATACAGGTATCAGAAACAACAGTGCAATCAAGGCTGTTATATGAAAGGTAGAAGCCAGTAAAATTAAAAGTATATATTTTTTTAACTCCCGGCAAATTAATTTTCGGACCGAATACATTACAATGGACATTGCAAGCGCTTGCCTAATGGCCTCTATGTAAATACTCCACATAAACAAACACATAATGGATATTACAACAAAGCAGCCGTGGTCAAAATATTTTGCGTATTGATATATCAGCAGTGCATTTATAAACGCAATAAATATTATTATCGCCTGAAACCCTAGTAATCCTATAGTTGTTACAATAAAATTGTAACCAGGTTCGAACAAAACAAAACCGGGTTGACATACATCATTAACCTGACAATCATAGTTAATGAAATAACCTATCCAGTCATTACCTGACGGATAACTTAACGCGATAAAGTAAAATGTAAAAAAAATAGAAACAAAAAGCGCCTGCTTCCTATGGGTTAAAAAAGCGTAAACCATAAAAAGGCTCACGAAATATAATATGTATATCATCTTTTTATTAACAACCCTATAAAGATTAGCAGAGAAAAAATCTTCCGTTGGCCTGAAAAAACTGAAGGTAAAACTTCTTTAAATGCAAAAGAGACTAAGGAGCCATAATTAAATTCTTTATTGTTTTTATATGCCTCATGTTTTAAACATGCAATTGTATTAGCTTTACTTTTCGATATAGTATCAAGATTTTTATTTAGACTCTTTGCTTTCTGTAACCAATTTTTTTTACTTCCCCCGACCACATTACCTGAATGTTGTCGATACAAAATAGAAGAATAATCGAAGTAATAAAGCCCATCGACTCGACTAGCATTAAGCGCTAACCACTGATCATGCATATGTGCAAATTCAGGAATTGGCAGCGATGCATCAAGTAACTTTCGGTTCATTATTACTGTGCATCCATACACACTTGAATTCCAATACAGCTTCCTTCGTTGAAGATTGCTTTCGGGATTAATATTATTAAATTTATAAAAACCATTAGCGATAGTATTATTTTTTTCATCTATGAGACATAAATCTGTAAATACCATTATTTCAGAATTAACTTTGTCACCTTCAATTCGAGATATCTCACTAACAAGTTTTGATAAGCGTTCTGAAGGCCATATATCATCCTGGTCACAAAGGAGTATATATTCTGCAGTAGTGTGCATTAAAGCCTTGTTAAAATTCTTTATGACTCCGCCTTGTCTGGACTCATTGACAATATTAATACGCCTATCATTTTGCATTAGCTCTTTAATAATAGCGATGGTAGAATCAGTTGAACAGTCATCACTTATTAAAAGTCGCCAGTTAGAATACGTTTGTTTTTGTATCGACTCAATTTGCTCACGTATATATTTTTCACCATTAAAGGTGGCTAATGCAATATCAACTTGTTTCATTTTCTTCCCGACAATATAACTAATAGAATCAAATCACACAAAGTCCGTACCGACCAGGCAATTGCTGTGCCTATTATTCCGAATTTTACTGTCAGTATGGATAACAATGAAAGATAAGGTATTAACTCTATTAAATGTAATGCTGCTGTAGTTTTTGCTTTACCAAGAGCCTGGAGGCTTACATAGGGTATTTGTGCTAGTGCATTAAAATAAAAACCGACTAAAAGTATCTGTAAAACATTAGCGGCCAGATGTGTATATTCGGGCCCCATCCATATACCCATAATCAGCGAGGAAAATAAAACACCAACTATAACGATTGGTAAGCATATTATACTTATAATGAGATAACTTCTGAACTGAAGAGATCTTCTCTCGTTTTTATCAGAACAATATGATAGTTTTGGGAAAAGAGCCCTAGCCAAGGCATAAGGTATATTAATTAAGCGTGAAACGCCTTCTGATGGGGCGCTGTAAAATGCAATTCTTGATGCCCCCATCAAATGTGAAATGATAAAGCGATCGAAATATGCCATTATCGGGCTGATGATATTACTCACTGTAATCCATCCGCCAAATGAGATAAGCCTTTTTAGGGTTATAAAATTACATGCAAATCGTGAACTATAGATTATATTCTTACAAATAAATGCAGTTAGTAAAAAAGAAAATATGCGCCCCAGAATCAATCCATATGAAGCATATATAAGCGTCGGCTTAATTAAACACATTAGGGCTGGCAATAATGCCAGGCAAGTACTTGAAATTACTCGTTGGATATTGATATTTGCAAACTTTTCCAATCCTTCGAGATAACCTAACCAGACCTGATTTAATAAATAGAAAGGGATTATAAAAGACACTATTAAAAATGTTTTTATGGCTTCACCCTTCAAATTCGGGGTGACATTTAATAACTCAACGATCTTTGTAGTCGAGAGAGCCATTATGAATAATGCAATTGAACCTAAAATTACAACAACCACGCTCGCGGTAGATATAATATTCTTCTGTTCTTCAGTATCTTCTCTATTTAACGATACTTCTCGTATAACTGCACGACTTATTCCTGCATCAAAAATACTTGCATAGCCAATTAATGCAAAAACTAATGTGAATAATCCAAAAGCCTCTGGCCCCAATAATCTGGCCAAAAGCCCCAAAGCTGGAATGGCGACTACTGTAGGAATCGCAAAACCAGCCAAATTATAGATGCTATTTCTTATTAAACTCATGTAAATGAACTTTTAAAATAACTGGCATTCATTAAGAGAAAGACCTTTTTTATCTTTCTCAGATATAATAGGTACAATACCCTCTGGTATTGGCCAGTTTATTCTGATTGATGTATCATTCCAGGCTAAAGTATGTTCAAAAGCAGGGCTATAATAATCAGTACATTTGTAAACGAATTCTGTGTTCTCTTCCAAAACATAAAATCCATGAGCAAAACCTTCCGGTATCCACAATTGTTTTTTGTTTTCAGCGGAAAGTTCAACCCCAACCCAACTACCATAACTTTTTGAGTTCTTTCGTAAATCTACAGCCACATCAAAAACTGCTCCAGCAGTCACGCGTACTAATTTCCCCTGAGTATTTTGTGATTGAAAATGCAAACCTCTTAAAACGTTTATTGCTGATTTTGAATGATTATCCTGTACAAAGTTCACTTTTCTACCAAGAATTTCATTAAAGGTTTTCTGGTTAAAGCTCTCGAGGAAAAAGCCTCTATTATCACCAAATACTTTTGGCTCAAGGATTAATACATCAGGAATTTCAGTCATGGTCACGTTCATTTCAGATCCCTTCAACCAATTTAAGCATATACTTGCCATAAGCGTTCTTCGACAATGGTATAGCGAGTCTCTTCAGCTGCGCAGCGTCAATAAAACCTTTTCGATAAGCAATTTCTTCTGGACAAGAAACCTTTAATCCCTGACGTTCCTCAATAGTCGCAATGAAATTACTCGCTTCGATCAAACTTTGATGTGTGCCAGTATCCAGCCACGCGTACCCGCGCCCCATCATTGCAACAGATAAGCGCCCTTGCTCAAGATATACACGGTTAATATCTGTAATTTCTAATTCACCACGTGCAGATGGCTTCAGATTTTTTGCCATTTCCACCACGTCATTATCATAGAAGTACAGACCTGTAACAGCGTAATTACTCTTCGGTTCTAACGGTTTTTCTTCCAGACTGATTGCGGTACCGTTCTTATTGAACTCAACTACACCATAGCGTTCAGGATCATTAACATGATAAGCAAATACTGTCGCACCTTCATCTTTATTTACTGCGGCTTCAAGTTGCTTCGGCAGGTCATGTCCATAGAAAATATTATCCCCCAAAACCAAAGCGCAGCTGTCATCTCCGATGAACTCTTCACCGATGATAAACGCCTGTGCAAGACCATCTGGGCTTGGCTGCACTTTATATTGCAGGTTCAGTCCCCACTGGCTGCCATCACCCAGCAATTGTTCAAAACGTGGTGTGTCTTGTGGAGTACTGATAATAAGAATATCTTTTATCCCTGCCAGCATGAGTGTTGACAGCGGGTAGTAAATCATTGGTTTGTCATAAATTGGCAGTAGTTGTTTACTCACCGCCATGGTAACAGGGTACAGACGAGTGCCAGAACCACCTGCCAGAATAATACCTTTACGCGTAGCCATCATTTTTTCTCTATAAACACCAAATGCCCTTATAAGGGCATTTATCTCATTAAACTGATTGAGTCGTAAAAAGTTCAGCAAGCATCCGTTTTACGCCAATATCCCAGGAAGGGAGTACAAGATCAAAATTCGCCTGAAACTTCTCTGTGTTCAAGCGCGAATTATTCGGTCGACGCGCAGGAGTTGGGTAAGCCGATGTTGGAACAGCATTAAGCTTTTCAATAGCCAACTCAACACCTGCTTTTCTGGCCTCATCAAACACCAGTGCCGCATAGTCATACCAGGTTGTCGTATTCGACGCGACCAGATGGTAGAGACCAGCAACTTCAGGTTTCATCATTGCGACACGAATAGCATGCGCTGTGCAGTCTGCTAACAATTCAGCGCCCGTTGGAGCACCAACTTGATCGTTGATAACGGAGAGTTCCTGACGCTCTTTTGCGAGCCGCAACATCGTCTTAGCGAAATTGTTGCCCTTCCCCGCATATACCCAACTGGTCCGGAAAATAAGATGCTTAGGGCAATGCGCCTGCAATGCCTTTTCGCCCTCTAGCTTTGTCTCACCGTATACATTAAGCGGAGCAGTCAAATCCGTTTCACGCCATGGCTTTTCGCCGTCGCCGGGGAATACATAGTCGGTAGAGTAGTGAACAACCCATGCGTCTATTTTGGCCGCTTCTTTGGCTATCGCTTCAACGCTTGTCGCGTTTAGCAGCCTGGCAAAATCAGGCTCAGATTCAGCCTTATCTACTGCTGTATGCGCCGCCGCATTGACAATGACGTCTGGTTTAATTACACGAACGGTTTCCGCAATTCCTTCAGGGTTGCTAAAGTCCCCGCAATACTCTTTTGAATGCACATCGACCGCTATCAAGTTACCTAGTGGGGCAAGCGCACGCTGGAGTTCCCACCCCACCTGCCCTGTTTTACCGAACAGAAGAATATTCATTATTAACGTTCCCCGTAGTTCTGCTCGATCCAACTTTTATAAGCGCCGCTTTTCACGTTGTTAACCCAATTTTGATTGCTCAGATACCATTCCACCGTCTTACGAATCCCGCTTTCGAACGTTTCCTCAGGCTTCCAGCCCAGTTCAACACTAATTTTATGCGCATCAATAGCGTAGCGGCGGTCATGACCGGGACGGTCAGCAACATACGTAATCTGATCGCGATAAGACCCCTCTTTCGGCACAATCTCATCAAGCAAATCGCAAATCGTATGCACTACGTCCAGATTTTGCTTCTCGTTATGCCCACCGATATTATATGTTTCCCCCGGTTTCCCCTGAGTCACAACGGTATAGAGTGCGCGCGCATGGTCTTCAACGTATAGCCAGTCACGAATCTGATCGCCCTTGCCATAAATAGGCAGAGCTTTTCCGTCCAGCGCATTCAGGATAACCAGTGGGATCAGTTTTTCCGGGAAATGGTACGGGCCGTAGTTATTTGAACAGTTGGTGACAATGGTGGGGAAACCGTAGGTCCGCAGCCAGGCACGAACAAGATGATCGCTCGAGGCTTTCGACGCCGAATACGGGCTGCTAGGCGCATAAGCCGTGGTCTCCGTGAAGAGTGGCAGCTCTGTTGAAGCCGGATGCTCATCAGGATGCGGCAAATCACCATACACTTCGTCGGTTGAGATGTGATGGAAACGAAACGCTTTCTTCGCCTGCTCATCCAACGTTGACCAGTACGCACGAGCGGCTTCCAGCAGTACATAAGTGCCAACGATATTGGTTTCGATAAACGCAGCCGGGCCGGTGATGGAACGATCGACGTGACTTTCAGCGGCCAGGTGCATCACCGCATCAGGCTTATGCTTTGCGAAAATGCGATCCATGGCGTCTTTATCGCAAATATCCGCATGTTCAAAAGCATATCGGTCGCTGTCGCTGACTTCACTAAGCGACTCAAGGTTGCCGGCATAGGTCAGCTTATCCACATTGACGACGTCGTCCTGGGTATTTTTAATAATATGTCGTACAACCGCTGAGCCGATAAAGCCGGCCCCGCCCGTCACAAGAATTTTCACGTTATCTGTTCCGTCTAGTGTATATGTCTGGAAACTGGCGTTCTGAAACCTGAGCATTTATTAACGGTTTCAGAAAATGAGCACGCTACCGCCCCTGGCTTAACAGCTACCAGTGCACTGAGCGATGTCTGATCAAATGATTTTCTTGTCTGGATACAGACAAAAAACTGGCGTTAATTGTCGTCCTAATTGACCTCAGAAACAAGCACAAATCGCTACAAAGCGATCCGTATTTAGACCCTGTAACCCACTGTAATCATGGGATTAATAACAAAAAGCGGCAGTCATTATTTTGGTGTGATGAAATCTAACCAAAACAATGACTGCCGCTTGTTCAACTCGTGGCTGGAATATCAGTCGTTTGCGAGCAACTTCTCAATACGGGTTCTGAACTTCGCCCCTTCCTTGAGGTTACGCAGTCCATAATTCACGAACGCCTGCATATACCCCATTTTCTTACCGCAGTCATAGCTGTCGCCGGTCATCAGCATAGCGTCTACGGACTGTTTTTTTGCCAGCTCGGCAATCGCGTCGGTCAGTTGAATACGATCCCAGGCGCCTGGCTCGGTTTTTTCCAGCTCGGCCCAGATATCGGCGTTCAGAACATAGCGACCTACAGCCATCAGGTCTGAATCCAGCGTCTGTGGCTGATCCGGTTTTTCGATGAACTCAACGATGCGGCTCACCTCCCCTTCCGTCTCCAGCGGTTCTTTAGTCTGGATAACGGAGTACTCGGAGAGATCGCCCTTCATGCGTTTCGCCAGCACCTGGCTCCGGCCGGTTTCATTGAAACGTGCCACCATTGCCGCCAGGTTATAACGCAGCGGATCGGCAGAAGCCGTATCAATGATGATATCCGGCAGCACGACGATGAATGGGTTATCGCCCACAACCGGACGTGCACACAGAATAGAGTGGCCCAGACCCAGCGGCTGCGCCTGGCGCACGTTCATGATGGTCACGCCTGGCGGACAAATAGACTGCACTTCCGCCAGCAGCTGGCGCTTAACGCGCTGCTCTAGCAGCGCTTCGAGTTCGTAAGAGGTGTCGAAGTGGTTTTCTACCGCATTCTTGGAGGAGTGCGTAACCAGGACGATTTCTTTGATCCCTGCAGCAACAATCTCGTCGACAATGTACTGAATCATTGGCTTGTCGACGATCGGCAGCATCTCTTTAGGAATGGCTTTTGTGGCTGGCAGCATATGCATGCCCAAGCCTGCTACCGGAATGACTGCTTTCAAATTAATCATTATTTCTTCCACCTTAAAATGGTTGACGAATTATAGCTCTTAAACCTGTTTTCGCCAGCATGATTTGCCGTAATCCTCAGGTAATGTTACGCCTTAGCCCTACAAATTTCTGTAGTTGTAATCTGAATAGATCACGCCTCTTTCCCAGGAATAGTCTCAAAACAGCTAATTGTCGATTATCTGTGCGGAAGCGCAAAGTTAAGCTTTTCCACATTCACCACCTGCTGGTCGACTCGGTCAATATCCACCGAGCTTTGCCCCTTCTCATTCACCGCTTTAATGTTCGCCAGCGACAACAAGGTCTCATCTTTAGCCATAAATTTACCCCGCACATCCTTGCGCAGGTCGAAGTTAATCTTCAGGGCGGGACCCACAGCGGCTTCCTGCATCACATTGATGTTGCGTAAAAAAAGATGCTGCGGCTTGTTGTGCAGTTCAAGCGTAGCACGCTGCATTTCCACGTTGGTTATCGCCACAAACGAGGTGGCGTTACCGGATGAAATCTGTATTCCGCGCAATTTATACGCAAGCTGTCGATTATCGAGGTGAATATTATTGAGCTTGAAGTTCTGTGGGATGGACAAATAATCGCCTTTTATCACCCCATAGCCGATTAACATTCCGGCACTGTTCACCATATCGACATTATCAATAATGAAATTATCACACCCATAAATGGCCACCGTGGCATTGTCTATTCCCGCCTTTTTACTGAAGTCGGGAGTTATATTTTTGGCCTTAATATTGCGAATAACAAAATGTTTACCGTTTTCAACGTGCACCAGCTGGCGACAGTTGCTGCCGGTGATGTTTGCCACCACGAAGTTCTTGACGGTTTGCTTCTCAGGATAGTCGTTATCGTAGGTGCTGCCGGCGAGGCCAATGCCAATGCCCCAGTTGATCTTGCCATTGGTGCAGTTGATGTTGTCGATGACATGATCGGAGATCAGGATATTGCGATCGTTGATGGCGACGTTCCACTCGATCGCATCGCCCTGTAGATGGCTAAATTTACTGTTGGTGATGCGGGCACCGTCCACCTGGTTGTGGAACCCCTGGCGCAGGATGGCGTAGTTGGCCTGACTCACGCTGATGTTATCAATCAGCAAATTGCGCATCACGCTCGGTTTCTTGCCGCCGATGTAGATCTGCGTCACCGGGCCAAAACCGCTCATGGACAGCCCTTTGATGACGCAGTCAGAGCCGCGAACGTCGAGCGTAATGTTCTCCGTACGACCGGCACCTTCGCCTATCACTTTGCTACCTTCCTGCAGAACAAAGCGGCCGCGCCCGTTGCCGGTTAACGCCCCGCGGATCAGCAGCGTTTTACCGTCGGGAATGAAAATGCCCGTATTGATGTTTTCGCAGGTGAGCCCGGCGGGGACCACGACGGTGTCGCCGTCATTGAACGCCTGCTTAAAGGCGGCGATCCAGTCGTTGTTATTGTACTGATTAACAGAGACCGTTCTGCCGCTTGCCGCCCGCGCGATGCGTGACGACAGCAGTGGCGTGGCCGCCAGAACGGAGAGAGAAGAGACAAAAGTGCGTCGGGTAATCTTTTTCAGCATACATCCTCGGCGTTACAACGTTTGCAGCAGGCTCGCTAGCTGGCGGTTAATCACCTGCTGGTTAAAATCGGTTTCCACTTTTTGTCGGGCGTTATGGAGCACGGGCTCCAGCGCCTGCTGGTCAATATCGCTGAAGGCTGCTAATCGGTCCGCAAGGGCCATCGCGTTATTCTCCGGCACCAGCCAGCCGGAGTGGTCAGACTTAATCAGCTCCGGGATCCCGCTGTGCAGGGTTGATACCACCGGAATACCTACGGCCATCGCCTCCATCAGCGCCACCGGAATGCCTTCCATATCGCCATCGGCGCCCGTCACTGAAGGCAGCAGAAAGACATCCGCCTCGTCGAGCATGGCCTTGACCTCGTGGCTCGGCTTGAAGCCCGGCATCTCTACGACATCTTCCAGCTGATACTGTTCGATAAGCGTGCGCAGACGACGCTCCCACGGCCCAATGCCGAGAATGCGGTAGTGGAAATCCACCCCGCGCGCTTTCAGCTGGCGGCAGGCTTCAATGGCCACATGGAGGCCTTTCTTCTCGGTCAGGCGAGCAACGGAGATGATCTGCAGCGGTTTTCCCGGCACCTTGACAGGACGGCGAGTGAAGCGCGTTAAATCCACGCCCATACGCGAAACGGCAATTTTCTCTCCCGGGCAGCCCATGTTTTTCAGGCGTCCGGCCCACAGGTCGCTGATAGGCAGCATGATGTCGCCGCGTCTGAACAGCTGCTGATACTCCGGCGTGTAGTGGTTCAGCACTTCGCGGCTGGAGATATCGATACCGTGGAAGATGGTCGCAATTTTGCCGTCAATCACGCCCAGCTCGCGCAGCTTCGCGGCGGTGACGCCTGCCGGGCCAAAGTGGGCGATAAACACGTCGGCACGATACGGCTGGGCGGTTTGCCCGCAGATGGCCGACAGGATCAGATTGCGGGATTCGGACCCATAGCGGGAAACATTCAGCGCCCGCCACGTCGACGCGCGGTGTATCCCGCGCAACGTCTGGCAGGCCCGGTGGCGCAGCTTGCTCAGCTTTCCGGACGGCTCATCCTGCAGCCAGCGGGTTTTCGCCTCCAGCCCATAATGGGTATACGCCGCATGGGTATTTTTGGTATCGCCCTTTTGCAGGGCGATAATCTCCACGTCATATCCCATATCGATAAACGCGGTGATTTGGTTCAGGACAAACGTTTCAGACGACAGCGGAAATTTCAGTAAGAAGAAACCAACCTTCATTTCCCCTCCCGTACGCGGTCAAGTACCGATTTCACCATCCCAATGCCCTTCTCGCGCTCGGCTTTCACCGCCACGGCCAGGCGTTCATTGATCGCAGGCAGCTGGCCGAGCGTGTCCCCCACCATCGCACCGAGCGAACCATCCAGCAGATGACGGATATCCACGGCCATTTCCGGCATACCGAGCTGCTGCATGATGCCTGCTGATTTGTGTTCGTAGTTGATGGCAATGGCCGGCGTGCCAAAATTCATGGAGATAATGGCGGAGTGCAGCCGCGTGCCGACGGTCAGGTCGCAGGCGGAGAGCAGCTTGCCCATCTCCAGGTCGTTCAGTTCGTCCATCACCACGTGATAACGGGACGGATCGTTAACCAGATTGCGCAGGTTCAGCGCCACCATACGGTCGTCTTTGTTGTAGCTGTCGATGCCGGTGCAGGTTGAGAGCGCCAGCACCTGGTACCCGCTGTCCAGCACGCGGTTCACCACGTCGGCGAAGGCTTTCTCATACGCCGCCTGGGTCGTACCTAAACGTTTATCAAAGGGCGCCAGCTCGCGCAGGGTTATTGCAACGGTTTTCTGTTTCGCCGCCAGGTCGAGCCAGTGCTGCACCGCGTAGCTCGGCTGGAAGCTGTCGTCCTGGTGATCCACCAGCCACGCGGTGTCCACGCCGTGCTCAACTTTTGAGGTGTCAATTTCACTGCGCTTCATCATGTCGAGGCTGACCGACTCGCGCAGGATCAGCGCGTCGCAGTGGCCGAAGACGTAGTTTGCGAGCTGGTTAAACTGCGGATCCTGGAATGGACCGACGCTGTGGCCAATCATAAACAGCGGCTTTTTCGCCATAAAGGTGCAGAGCGCATGCTCAAACTGCGGCACGCCGTAGAGATCGACGAAGAACGATCCGCCGACCTGAATAATGGCGTCGTAGCCGGACAGCAGACGGACAAAATCGGTAAAGCCCTGCGCGATCGCGATGTTGCGCAGCTTGCCGGTATCGGTCACGCGGGAAAGCAGCACCTGGTGCTGATAGCGACGACGCAGCACTTTCTTCACGCGGCCCATCACGCCCGAGGCGTTGTTATGCTGTTTCATCTGGCTGTAAAGCGGGTCGCCCATCACCGGGCGGTTCAGTAACCAGGATGAGCTGACCGGATAACGACTCATCACGTCCACTTCGGTCTCAGGCTTAAGGGTGTTAATTGCATCCAGTAAACCGCGCAGGATGGCGCTGTCGCCACGGTTGCCGCAGGTATGGTTGCCAAGAATTAATAATTTCATAATGGCCTCTTAAATAACTAGCCTGCGCGAAGCAGCGTTTTCATTTTTTCGTTACGGCAAAACTGGCGCTTCATCTCCACCACCAGCGCATTGCGTGACAGCACAATCATCACGCCAAATGCCAGCGCCCCCGCGGCAACCTGCACCGCCAGCAGCGCGGCCAGCGGCAGGTGACCGCTGAGGATGATGCCCAGGCCGTAGCTCACTGCCAGGGTCGGCAATGAGAGATAGAACGGCAGCCACAGGCTCAGGATGTACTGACGGTAGCTGGAGCCCAGCACCGGCTTGATCATGATGAAGTAGCTCAGAACGGTATTGACTACCTGCACCAGCAGGAAGCCCAGCGTGACGCCGATGGCGCCCGCCATATGCCCGCCGACGATAATTGCCGGAATAAACAGGAAGGTTTTGAACACGTTGAACTTAAAGCTGATGTCCACGCGCGCTTTTGCCATCAGCAGGGAACCAATCGGATTCCCCACGGAGCGCAGGAGCCCCACCACGCACAGCAGCTGCAGGATCGGGATGATGCCGTTCCACTTCTCGCCAAACACCAGCGGCACGAAGTTGCTGGAAACCACCATCAGCCCCAGCAGCACCGGGAAGTTAATGATCCCCACCACGGAAAGCAGCTTGTAGAAGTTAACGCGCAGCTTCTCGGTGTCGTCCTGAATCCTGGCGAAGGCCGGGAACAGCACGCGGGTGATTATCGGATTCAGCTTCATCGGCGGCACCACCGCGACGTTGTAGGCCAGGTTGTAGCCCCCCGCCACGCTCGCGCCAAGAATACGCGCCAGCACAAGCGTCGACAGGTTGGTATTCACGTAGTTGATGATGCTGTCCGCCGTCAGCCACGCGCCAAAGCGCAGGTTGGACGAGACGGACGCGAGAGAGAAATGCAGCCCGGGACGGTAGATCTTGCGGCCAAAGTAGCCGAACAGCAGCGTACGCACGGCAGAGTTAACCAGGTATCCGAGGATAGCGGTCATCGCCAGCGGCCAGAAATGGGCGCTCACCACGGTGAAGGTAAAGCCCGCCAGCACCGCGCTGGTCTCGATCATGCCGATCTTGTTGAACTCCAGCTCTTTCTGCATCAGCGCGCGGAACTGCTGCCCGTGGGGGATCACCACGAAAGCAAACGACAGCGTGCGCATCAGCGGAGCCAGATCCGGATTGTGCAGCACGCTGGCGATGGTATCGCTCAGCAGGAACACCAGCACAAACACGAAAATCCCCAGCCCCACGTTCAGCCAGTAGAGCGTGGTTAGCTCCAGGTGGCCGATCTCTTTGCGCTGGATAATCGAATTGGCGATACCAAAATCAGACAGCGTATCGGCCAGGGCGATAATCACCAGCGAGACGGTCAAAAGGCCGAACTGGTGATTATCAATAATGCGCGCCAGCACGGTCATCTGCACCAGACCGAGGCCAATGATGACGATGGTCGCCATCGCTGACCATTTCGCCCCGCTGATGGTTTTTTCACGTAAGCTCATCTTAGTACGCCGCTTTGTTCACGAAACCTTTGAAGATGGTCAGAAAAACAATCTTGATATCGAACCAGATACTCCATTCACGGATGTACTCCAGATCGAATTCGATACGTTTTTCCATTTTTTCCAGCGTGTCGGTTTCGCCGCGCCAGCCGTTGATCTGCGCCCAACCGGTAATGCCCGGCTTCACCTTATGGCGCAGCATGTAGCCTTCAATCAGCGAGCGGTACTGCTCGTTGTGCGCCACCGCGTGCGGACGCGGGCCAACAATCGACATGCCGCCGGTGAAGACGTTGATAAACTGCGGGAGTTCATCCAGCGAGGTGCGGCGCAGGAAGTTCCCCACGCGGGTGACGCGCGGATCGTTCTGCGTTGCCTGGGTCACCACCTTGTCGTTTTCCATCACCTTCATGGAGCGGAATTTCCACACCATAATCGGCTTACCGTCCATACCGTAGCGGGTCTGGCGGAAGATAACCGGGCCGGGAGAGCTCAGCTTCACCGCGAGGGCAATGCAGCACAGCACCGGAGAGATGAGCAGTAAAATCAGCGAAGAGAGCACAATATCTTCCGCGCGCTTCAGTACGCGGTTAATGCCCGACAGCGGGGTGTCGTACAGCGGTACCACTGGCACGCCGTTCACTTCTTCAATGCGTGAATGGAGGATGTTAAAGGTAAACACGTCCGGGATCAGGATCACCGAACAGGTGGTGTCCGCCAGCTCGCGCATCAGTTGCTTAATGCGGGATTCGTCTCTCATCTGCATGGCGATGTAGACGTTGTGAATTTTACCGGCTTTCGCGTCTTCAATAAGCTGTTCGTAATTGCCCGCCCAGTCCGACGGCACGCCGCCCGGCTTCGCGTCGTGATAAATCCCGACCACTTCAAACCCTAACCACGGCTCTTTGCGGAAGCTGTCGAGCAGGACCTTACCAACCGGCAGATCGCCCGCTACCGCAACGAAGCGACGGTTATAACCGCGGTTACGCAGCCAGCCCGCGCCGAAGCGGATCAGGGAACGGCACACCACCATGCCGACGCTGGTTATCAAATACCAGCAGAGATAGGTGACGAGGCGATTATCAAAATCATGGCTGAAGGCCACCAGGCCTGCGCTGAAGATCAGGCTCAGGGTCCAGTTCTGCAGCAACAGCATCAGTTCAGTGGTCATTTTCACGCCGCGCCACGAGCGGTAGAAATCGGTCATCCCGCCGATCATCTGAAACACGACCAGCGCAATGAGTGCCATCAGCAGATGCATATATAAGAACGGCAGCCCGCCGATCCGACACACCGCCCACAATCCACCGACCATGATGGTGATATCAGAAAAACGCTGCACCATAGAGATTAACGATGCATTCGTTCTCGCTCGTTCGCGTTTTTTTAGATTCGTCATCGTTGTTCCTGTATTCGGTTCCCCCTCCCGCCGGGAGGGGCAATTGTTACTGATTCAACAGCGCCAGAATGTCCTTCGTTCGGGCTTCCATCAGCGCCGTGTCAGCACGGGACTCCACGTTCAGGCGCACCACCGGCTCGGTGTTGGACGAGCGCAGGTTAAAGCGCCACTGCGGGAACGCCATGCTGATGCCGTCCGTACGGTCAATTTCCAGCGCGTGGATCGCAAAGTGCTGCTCCACGCGGGCAATGGCCTCGGCAGGCTGCGCCAGCTTGCTGTTGATCTCCCCGCTCGCCGGGAACGCCGCCATGCGGTCGCGCACCAGCTCGCCCAGCGTCTGCCCCTTCAGGCACAGCAGCTCGGTCACCAGCAGCCACGGGATCATCCCGCTGTCGCAGTAGGCAAAATCACGGAAGTAGTGGTGGGCGCTCATCTCGCCGCCGTAGATGGCGTCTTCTTCGCGCATGCGCTCTTTTATGAAGGCGTGGCCGGTTTTGGACATCACCGGCGTGCCGCCTGCGGCGGACACCACGTCGACGGTGTTCCAGGAAAGGCGCGGGTCATGGATGATTTTCGCGCCCGGGTTTTTCTCGAGGAACGCTTCCGCCAGCAGGCCGACAATGTAGTAGCCCTCGATGAACTGCCCTTTCTCGTCGAACAGGAAGCAGCGGTCGAAGTCACCGTCAAAGGCGATGCCCATGTCCGCGCCGTGCTCAATCACCGTGTTGCGGGTGTCGTCGCGGCACTCCGGCAGCAGCGGGTTAGGAATACCGTTCGGGAAGTTGCCGTCCGGGGTGTTGTGCACCTTGACGAAGGTCACCGGCACGTTCAGCGCCTTAAAGCGGGCTTCCAGCGCGTCCACCACCGGGCCGGCCGCGCCGTTACCGGAGTTGATGACCAGCTTCAGCGGCTTCAGGTTCGCCACGTTGATGTAGCCCAAAAGGTGGTCGATGTACTCTTTCTGCAGGTTGATTTTTTTGTAGCTGCCGCGCTTCGCCTCGTTCACCGGCGGGAAGTCGTTGGCTTCCGCCAGGCGCTGCACGTCGCGCAGGCCGGTGTCGCCGCTGATAGGACGCGCGCCCTTGCGCACCAGCTTCATCCCGTTGTAGTCCATCGGGTTGTGGCTAGCGGTCACTTCGATACCGCCGTCCACGCCCAGGTGGAAGGTGGCAAAGTAAATCTCCTCGGTCCCGGAAAGGCCGATATCCAGCACGTCCACGCCCGCGTCCTGCAGCCCTTTCGCCAGGGCCAGCTTCAGGGATTCACTGGTCAGACGCACGTCACCGCCCAGCACGATGGTCTGCGGTTTTAAATATTCGCCGTACGCGCGGCCAATGCGCCACGCGATGTCTTCATTCAGCTCTTCGCCCAGCTTGCCGCGAATATCGTAGGCTTTAAAACAGGTTAATTTTTCCATGATGACCCCTTTTTCAGGCAACAGTCGGCCCTGACCACTTAATGGCCAAATTGATTTTTTTGTCATTCGCAGGCCCGGTAAGCTCAGCGTCACCGGGCATAATGCAGAGTGCTACACCCGCCCGTAGCGGTCCTGGAAGCGCACGATATCGTCCTCTTCCAGATACGAGCCGGAGCGCACCTCAATTAAGTCGAGAGGAATTTTCCCCGGGTTCTCCAGACAGTGCGTGGCCCCCAGCGGAATATAAATGGACTCGTTTTCACCCAGCAGTTTGATTTCACCGTCGATAGTGACTTTAGCGGTACCCGCAACCACCACCCAGTGCTCGGCGCGGTGATGGTGCATCTGCACCGACAGCCCCTCGCCCGGCTTCACGGTGATGCGTTTCACCTGGTAGCGGTCACCGGAGTCAATGGAGTCATATTTCCCCCACGGACGGTAGACTTCTCGGTGAATATGGTGCTCGTGACGACCATCGGCCTTGATCTGCTCCACCACTTTTTTAACGTCCTGCACGGCGTTACGGTCGGCAATCAGCACGGCGTCCTTGGTCTGAACAACCACCAGATCCTTCACCCCGACCGTGGTCACCAGGCCGGATTCGGCGTAGACGTAGCTGTTTTCCGTTTTGTGGCTAATAACATCGCCGTGGTGGACGTTACCCTCCGGGGTATGGGCGCTGATCTCCCACAGGGAGGACCAGGAGCCGACATCGCTCCAGCCCGCATCCATCGGTACCACGACGGCGTCCGCCGTACGTTCCATCACCGCGTAGTCAATGGACTCTTCCGGGCAGGCGAGGAACGCCTCTTCATCCACGCGGATGAAGTCGAGATCCGGGTCCACCACCGCCATCGCTTTCTCGCAGGCGTTCAGAATATCCGGGCGGTATTTGCGCAGCTCTTCCAGGTAGCGTCCGGCGCGGAACAAGAACATCCCGCTGTTCCAGTAATATTCACCGCTGGCGACATACGCCTGCGCGGTTTCCAGATTCGGTTTTTCAACAAACTGCGCCACGTCAAACGCCACGCTGTCGCCTTCACCCGGCGTCACGCTGCCGCGACGAATATAGCCATAGCCGGTTTCCGGCAGATCCGGCACGATGCCGAAGGTCACCAGCTTGCCGCTCTCGGCGTAAGGGATCGCCGCACGCACCGCGTCGCGGAAGGCGTCTTCCTGCTGGATAACGTGGTCCGCCGCCAGGACCAGCATCAGCGGATCACAGTCCGGGCTGCTGCGTTTTGCCGCCAGCGCCGCCAGGGCGATCGCGGGCGCGGTATTGCGTCCGGCAGGCTCCAGGATGATGTTTTCGGTGAGCTTATTCAGCTGGCGCAGCTGCTCGGCAACAATAAAGCGGTGCTGTTCGTTACAGATCACCACCGGGCTTTCACACTCCACGCCGTGCAGACGGTTTACCGTCGTCTGCAGCATGGTGAGATCCCCTTTCAGGCAGAGGAACTGTTTTGGATAGAGCACGCGGGACAGCGGCCACAACCGGCTACCAGAGCCACCAGCCATCACAACCGGATACAAAGTGGTTTGACTCATGATTTATCCCCGTATATCTGTAATAAATTGGCTCAGCACGTTCTCTTTCTCGAGCGTGCGTTCGGCATATTCACGTGCCACCGTGTTCACTTTTGGCATGGCAAGCGCTTGCTCAATTCCGGTTACCAGCGCCGGGACCGATTCAGGCTCCACGCACACGGCAATCCCCGGATAGCTGTCACACAGCTGGCCTAATTCTGTTTCGGCTTCTGCCGTGATCACCGCGTTACCGCCCACCGCCAGAATATTGGTCAGCTTGGACGGCAGCACCGCGTCCGCGGCGCCGCGTTTTTGCACCACCAGATGGCAGTCGCCCATCTTCAGCAGCGCAGGCAATGCCTCGTAAGACTGAAGCGGGAAAAATTTCACGTTGGTGAGGCCGCGTTCCCCGGCCATTTTTTCCAGCCGCGCTTTTCCACCGCCCTGCCCGACAATCACAAACGTCCACGGATGTTCGCTAAGCTGCTGGGCCGCTTCAATCACGCTCTCCAGCCCCTGCTTTTCGCCGATGTTGCCCGAGTAAAGAATGATTTTTTGATCTTCAGGCAAACCGAGCTGCGCGCGCAGGGCATGAGCATCTTGCTCAGTTACATCGCGAAAACGCGCCACTTCTGACCAGTTCGGGAAGAAAATGACTTTCTCCGCCGGGACGCCCTTCTCCTGCGCCTTGTTCATCATCGAGCGCGAGATAGTCGAGACGTAATCAACGTTGTGCAGGCCGCTGCGCTCAAACGCGCTGGCGAGCTTCGCGACCTTGCCGCCTTTACTTTTGCCTGCCATCCCCAGGCCCAGCATGGCGTCAACTTCGTAATCCTGTATGTGCAGCAGAGTGCGCGCGCCGGAGAGTTTGCCCAGCAGGCGCATGCCGGGCGTGCAAAACAGCGTTGGCACCACGCCGATGATGCGATCCGGCTTCCAGCGACGCTGCGCCATCAGCGGGAAGAAACTGCTCAGGGCAAAGCTGCCAAGATGAAGTAACCGTTTCAGCGTTGAGGGCTGCTTAGGCACATACAGCGGGCAGCGCCAGACGGTCGCTGCACCCTCTTCGCGACGGTAGCGCCAGCTTGAGTAGCGCTCTCCGACTTTCCACTCCGGGTAGTACGGCGGCGCGGTAATGACCCGCACGTCATGTCCCTGGCTCGCCATCCACTCGACCATCTCGCCGGTGTATTTCCCGATGCCGGTTAGCTCCGGCGAGTAGTTGATTCCGTACACTAAAATTTTCATAAGCCCGGCACTCCGGACTGACGATCGGCCAGGAAATAGGCACGACTGTTGTCATGCACATTGTCGCTGGCCAGCAGCGCCTCTGGCGTCTGCCAGCGGTAGTCGTCATGCTGAGAATCAGGCAGACGCAGGTCTGCCTCACTCACCTTCAGGCGGAACCCCAGCACGATGTAGTGCGTGGTGAACCCGGTGCCTGAAAAGTTATCGTCATAGAAGTGCTGCCAGACCCCGTAAAACTGGCCCGCTGCCATCGGCAGCTGCAGGCCCAGTTCCGCCAGAGTGAGACGCTCAAACGCATCGCTCAGCGTCTCATCCTTCTGCACGCGCCCGCCGGGCACGAACCAGAAACCCTGTGCAGGACGGTTGGTTCGTTTCCCCAGCAAGAACTCGCCGCGTTCGTTCTCCACGATCAAATCAATTGAGATGAGCGGAGTCGAACGCACTACCGTGGCAAAATCTTCCTGACTTAAAAACATCGTTACCCCCGGAAGCGGTGCTGGTTTTCCAGGAACCACTGGTAGGTACTGGCCAGACCCTGCTCCAGTGACACCTCGTGATACCAGCCCAGCTGATGCAGACGGGTCACGTCCAGCAGCTTGCGCGGCGTGCCGTCCGGTTTCGTCGCGTCAAACACCACGCGGCCTTTATAGCCCACTACCTGCGCGATGGTTTGCGCCAGCTCGCGAATGGTGCAGTCCACGCCGGTACCGACGTTGATGTGCGACAGCATCGGCTCGGTGTTCTCTTGCCACACTTCGCGATCCAGCTCCATCACGTGAATGCTGGCCGCAGCCATGTCGTCCACGTGCAGGAATTCACGCATCGGCGTACCGCTGCCCCACACCACCACGTCCGGCGCGTTCTCGGCGGTCGCCTCGTGGAAGCGGCGCAGCAGCGCCGGGATCACGTGCGAGTTGCTAGGGTGGAAGTTGTCGTGCGGTCCGTACAGGTTGGTCGGCATCACCGAACGATAGTCGCGGTTGTACTGACGGTTGTAGGACTCGCACAGCTTGATCCCGGCAATCTTGGCAATCGCGTACGGCTCGTTGGTCGCTTCCAGCGTGCCCTGAAGCAGCTCGCTCTCGGCGATCGGCTGTTTCGCCATTTTCGGGTAAATACAGGACGACCCGAGGAACAGCAGCTTATTCACGTTGTGCAGATGCGCGGCGTGAATGATGTTGCTCTCGATCATCATGTTTTCGTAGATGAAATCCGCCGGGTAGGTGTTGTTAGCGACAATGCCGCCCACCTTCGCCGCCGCCAGATACACCTGGTCAATGCGTTCGTTAGCAAAGAAGTCCTGTACCGCACGGCTGTCGAGCAGGTTCAGCTCGTCGCGCGTGCGGACAACCACTTCGACGTCACCGCGCTGCTCCAGCTGGCGAACAATCGCGGAACCCACCATTCCGCGATGACCGGCGACAAAAATACGTTGTTTTGTCATTCTCAGGACTCCAGCGCGATGGCAACCTCGTAGCCATGAGACTTGAGCAGGGAGTGTTTTTTCGCTGCTTCAAGATCTTTGGCTACCATCTCGGAAACCATCTCCTGCAGAGTGATTTCTGGTTTCCAGCCCAGCTTCTCGTGCGCTTTGGTTGGGTCGCCCAGCAGAGTTTCCACTTCAGCAGGACGGAAGTAGCGCGGGTCAACCTGCACAATCACGTCGCCTGGCTTCACGCCCGGAGCGTCGTGGCCGGTCACGGAAACCACGATACCTTTCTCTTCCACGCCGGTACCTTCGAAGCGCAGTTTGATGCCCAGCTGTGCCGCAGCCATTTCAACGAACTGACGTACGGAGTACTGCACGCCGGTCGCAATCACGAAATCTTCTGGCTGTTCCTGCTGCAGCATCATCCACTGCATTTTCACGTAGTCTTTGGCATGGCCCCAGTCACGCAGGGAATCCATGTTGCCGAGGTGCAGGCAAGACTCCAGACCCTGCGCGATGTTGGCGATGGCGCGGGTGATTTTGCGGGTCACGAAGGTTTCGCCGCGACGCGGAGATTCGTGGTTGAACAGGATGCCGTTACAGGCGTACATGCCGTAGGATTCACGGTAGTTCACGGTGATCCAGTAGGCGTACAGTTTTGCTACCGCATACGGAGAGCGCGGGTAGAACGGCGTGGTCTCTTTCTGTGGGATTTCCTGCACCAGACCGTACAGCTCGGAGGTGGACGCCTGGTAGAAGCGAGTTTTCTTCTCAAGGCCAAGGAAGCGGATTGCTTCCAGCAGACGCAGCGTACCCATGGCATCAACGTCAGCGGTGTATTCCGGGGATTCAAAGGAGACCGCTACGTGGCTCATCGCGCCCAGGTTGTAGACTTCATCCGGCTGAACTTCCTGCAGGATACGGGTCAGGTTGGAGGTATCCGTCAGGTCGCCGTAGTGCAGGTGGAATTTCGGGTTCGCCGCGTGAGGATCCTGATAAATATGATCCACACGTTCGGTGTTGAAAGAAGATGCACGACGTTTAATACCGTGTACTTCATACCCTTTTTCCAGCAGGAACTCTGCCAGGTAAGAACCATCCTGCCCGGTAACGCCGGTGATGAGAGCGACTTTAGACATGTTTATATTCCTCTACTTATGAATTTAATCAGTTTCAACGCGTTCGCGTATCACCACTGCGGGGTTGCCACGGCAAATTTTATTTGCCGGTAGCGATTTAAAAACGCTGCTGCGGGCACCGACTACCGTGCCATCGCCAACAGAAACACCCGGTGCAACAAAAACATCCGTTGCCAGCCAGCATTTTTCGCCAATCACAACAGGCGAAGCGGTAATATCAAAATGCTGGCTCATAAAGTCGTGGCTGCCGGTGCACAAATAACATTTCTGTGAAACCACCGAATTTGCGCCAATCGTTATTTCGCCAAGGGTATATAACACCGCGTCATCCCCAACCCATGCGTAATCCCCAAGCGTTAATTTCCACGGATAGGTAATTTTCACAGAAGGTCGGATGACTACGTTTTTTCCGATTTTTGCGCCAAACAGGCGCAATAAAAAAGCTCGCCAGCGGTACATTATTTGCGGCGACCAGGCAAATAATGTTGCCTGAACGGCCCACCACAGCTGTACCTTAATACCGTTCCCGCCCCGAAAACCTTTCGGCACGGAGAAACCTTTTAAATCCTGCATTGCGTTTCCTTATATTCAGGCTTTGTTATATAAGGTTTTCGTTTTGCCTGTGGTACGCAGGCGTAATAAATAGGATAATTCCGCCCAGAACCCCGGCACGCGTAATATTTTACGCTGTACGTTTTTGGCATCCTGGCACAATTCCAGATTATTAGACGTTGACACGCCACCCATTGAAAATTCGGATACCAGCCCTTTAATTCGACGGAACGGGTAACCTGATTTATACAGGCTGGCGGCCAGCGCATAATCGGAAGACACTTTATACTGCAAATCGTAAGGCTGTTTTTTCAGACCCTTTACCGGGAAGAAAATGGCCTGATGGCTGGCCGGCAAGCTGTGGTAGATATACCAGCCTGGCTTCGCGCTGCGGCACACTTTATGTCCGTCGCCAAAATCGAGCAGCGCATCGCCAATATACATCGCGTCCTCTTTCTGGCGAGCCAGCTGACGGGCAAACAGCGCCACGTCTTCATGGAAAATATCGCCCGAGTTCAGGAAAATGGCATAACGGCCTTGCGCCATGCTGATGCCTTTATTCATCGCATCATAGATGCCTTTATCTTTCTCGCTGATGTAGCGTAAGTTGAACTCACCGTTGAGTTTTTCCAGAAACTCCGCAGTGCCATCGTTCGAGCCGCCGTCAACCACAATCCACTCAAAGGTGAGGCTTGGATCGCGCGCCAGGTTGCGCAGCGAGCGCCAGGTTTTTACCACCCCTTCGTAATTACGAAAAGCGACAGTAATGACGCTAAGAAACATAAATCACCTCATTTCGTCATACGTTCGTAATATTAAGCGCCTTGCGCAGAATAAACGGACAGACAATCAAGAAAGCATATTCCGGGCTAAATATTGACCCGGTAAAAAACAGCGACACCGGAGTAAACAGATAAAGCTGAACGCGAAAGTTCTGGTTATCACCAAACGCGTTAATCATCATTTTGAAAACTTTAAACAGATACCACAGGGTCAACAGTACGGCGAACCACGAAAAATAAATAATTAACAGATACAGACCATTGTCTATGGTTTTACCGACATCCGCACCGTTAAAAATTCCGAATGATGCAACATATTCGTAAAGTGAGCCGAATCTTACCACCCCATCAATATGGGTTAAGGAATAACCCACCATCACCAGTGGCCCAATGATGCGATAATAGGACGAAGACCCTTCCGTTCCCAAATCACCCAGACGTTCTGAGATGTACGGGAAGGCAAATATCACGCCTACCATAAATACCGTCAGGGAGATAATCGCCAGCGGCAGTTTTTTCTTAATCGCATCTTTGTTCAGGTACTGGAACGCCCACTCCAGCAGGTAAAACAGGATAAATGTCATTACCCCTGAGAACGATCCAGACAGAACAATTCCTGCAAGAATCATAGCATCGGTCTTAGGCGTTTTGATACCAAACTGTTTGATGCTGAGCCAAATTGAGATTAACGCCAGAGCGAAAAACGCCGGTTCAAAATAGAGGGCCGTAGTACGCTTCCCGCCAAACTTGATGAAGTTCAATACATAGCTGTTACTGTAAATGAGATATTTCGAAATTATCTCCATCAGGCTGCTGCCACCGGTGAGAATAATTTGCGCCATCTCCAGCGCGGCAAGCATCACAATTAACGCAACGGCAATATAAAAGAACCTAAGGATTTTCCGATAATTGTGCGGAGAAATAGTTTTAAACCGAATACTCCAGACCATTCCGATAATAATAACAATATAAACAAACAGCATGGTCGACGTGACGTATTTACTCGCATCCAGCGACTGGCCAAAGATGTAGTTAAACAGCGTCAGGCCCGTGCCCAGCCCTAAGGCAATCATCAGCTTCTTGAGGTTGATTTTATCGACATACAGCAGAAGCAGAACGGGCAGGAAGGTTACGATGGTTATCGGGAAGCTTTCGCCGAGCTGGGCAATTTTGACGTTGACCAGCAGGTAGATCAGCGGCAGCAGCAGATAACTACAGATTCTGATAGAACGAGACATATTCCTCCAGCATCTGTTGTCCACTGTAGGCCTTGCGGCTGCGGTTGCGGAACGATTCCAGGTCCGTGCCAAAAACGATCTCAGCAATCTGCGCCTTCGGCAGCTGTACCAGCGGCAGGACCTCCTGCTCCGTGAAGGTTTTCCCGCCGGACTTTTCCAGCACTTCGCGCGCCGCATCGCTGTGGGTGGCGATCACCGGCACGCCGATAGAGAGCGCTTCGCAGAGGATCAGCGGATAGTTATCCACGCGGGAGCTGAACACCAGCGCGTCCATTTCATTCAGCGCGCTCATCAGCTTGCGCTTGTCGGTCTCAAACCCGTGGTTCACCACGTTGGCCCCTTCGAACGGTGAAAACTTGCCGAAGGTGTGAAGCTCTATCTTGTCACCCAGCGCCATCATGTCGCGCACCAGCTGCTGGTTGGTTTTACCGTCGTAACGCAGGTCATGCGCAACAATAGCGATTTTCGGTTTGCCCGCAGTTTCGGCCACCGGGGTCAGCTCGGCAAGAATGGCTTCCGTCGCTACGTCGATGCCGTTGTTGATAATCTGACAGCGCCCTGCCCCGTACAGGCTGTTGAAGGCATCGGCCACGTGCTGGCTCGGGGAGATAAACGTACAGCCGAGCGAGAGCATGTCGCGGAACAGCTGACGCTTTCCGGCCACCAGCTGATGCGCGCGATCCACCTTCACCGGCGGGTAGTTGCTTAACGTCGGACACTTCTGGCAGTTATCTTTCCAGCCTTCGCAGCCGTCGGTAAACGCGCAGCGTCCGGTCACGCTCCAGTGATCGTGCAGCGTCCAGACAAAGCGGGTATCGGGCTTGTGGGCCTGCACCTTCTGGCAAAACGCCACCACCTCTTCCAGATTCAGCCAGTAGCTGTGCAGCACGTGAAAATGCAGCACAACCGGGCCGGTCGTGCGCGTCACGGTGCGGTAAAGGTTGTTCAGGTTGCCAAACAGATCGCGGTTAAACAGGCGGAACAGCGCAATGTTGGCAATCGAGGTCAGACGCGGCGTGTGCTTGTGCACCTGCGGGAAGTTATCGTGGCTGACGCTTTTCTTGCCGCCTTTGCCGTAGCCGTAAATAAAACGAGACTGAAGTCCTTTTTGCAGCGCGCGCTGGTGCAGATCCAGGGCCACGCCTGCCGCTCCGCCTTCTGCGAGGCGTACGTTAAATTGCAATATGTTCATTTAATCACCTTCACGCGGGCTTTTTCTCCCACCACCAGCGCGTTATCCGGAATGCTGTCCAGCACCACGCTGCCAGCACCAATCGTGACGTTATTACCAATCGTAATGTCACCGATGATCACCACGTTCGCGCCCAGCTCGACGTTATTGCCGATGACCGGGCAGGCCAGGCTGTCAGGCCCGCGGTTGCCAATGGTGACCGCATGACGAATGGTGAAATCATCCCCAGCGACCACAAACTTGTTGATCACCACCGCATAGCCGTGATGGATGGTAAAACGGCGGCCAATGGTGGCAGCGGCCTGAATTTCATAGCCAAAAAAGCATTCGGTAATGATGCGGTACAGCACCAGCACGGGCGCCGCCCAGATATTGTTCAGCACGTTTTTCTTACGCCACACCGAGCAAAAGTGCGCGATGCGGTACGCCAGAACCATGCAGCACGGACGCAGGCTCCAGCTGTTAGCGCGGCAATCTTCCAGAAACATTATTTCCCCCGAAGTCCATCAGCCAGGCGTTTGCCGTTACGCACGGACAGCAGCGTCAGCAGCGTGCGCCAGTTCATGCGCTTATTGCGGATCTGATAGAGGGTAAAGAGCTGATATTTACGGCTGGCACGGTCAAATTTGTCCTTGTGCTTGCGGTAAAAATGGAAGTAGCCGGAGAACTTCTTCGGCGAGGAGGTGATTTGCATCTCCCCGTGGTTGATATGCAGGATCTGCGTGGCCTCTTCCACCTTCCACGGCTCGCCGTACTCCACCACCATGCGCAGGAAGATATCGTAATCCTGCGCGGCCTTGAGTTCGGTATCGAACAGGCACTCTTTGAAACGCCACGCCCAGGTGAAGACCTGGTTACCAATAATATTGCGCTTGTAGAACAGGCGGCGAGAATACGGCGACTTCGGGTAGAGCGGCAGACTCGCGGGCTGCGAGTAAACCTCGCCCTGGCAGACATAGTCGTTGGCATACAGGAAAGCGTGCGTGACCAGCTGTTCTTTATGCGACAGGAAGATAGACAGGCGGTTCGGCGTCCATTCGTCATCGTCGTCGATCCCGGTCAGATACTGCCCTTTGGCCTGCATAATCGCCTGATTACGCACCGCGCACGCGCCGGAGTTAATGGCGTTATGCGTATAGACCACCCGCGGGTCGTTGAGGTCAGTCACAAACTTTTGCAGCTGTTCATACGAGGAAGAGCAGTCATCAACGATGATCAGCTCCCAGTTATCGTAATCCTGTCGCAGGACGGATTTGATTGCGCGGATCGCCAGCTGCTGACGATTCCATGTCGGCATATAGATTGAAACTAAAGGGCGTTGTGTGGTCATGGTCTTCCCCTTATCCCTCACCCCGCCCCTCTCTCGGAGGGAGAGGGAGAAAGCTGCTCTCCCCTCTGGGGAGAGGGTTAGGGTGAGGGGGATTTTTATTTGCTGTCAGATTTATATTCGTACTCGTAATAGCCGTAATCCTGATACCCGGTCGCGCGGCGGAAGATGGAGTTCAGGATCACCCCTTTCACCTCAATCCCGTTCTGCTCGAAGCGGCTCAGGCTGGTTTCCACCTCTTTCAGGGTGTTCACCGCGTAACGCGCCACCATCAGCGTGGTTCCCGCGTGGCGGCCAACAACGGCTGCGTCGGTTACGGCCAGAATTGGCGGCGTATCGATCAGCACCAGGTCGTAATTTTTGCTCGCCCACTCCACCAGCTCGGTGAAGCGTTCGCTCATCAGCAGCTCGGACGGGTTAGGCGGCACCTGACCGCGCGGGATCAGGTCAAATTTCGGCACCGTTGTGGGTTTCGCGCTCTGGCTGATTTCCCCTTTGCCGAGCAGGATTTCCGACAGACCGTTCACGTTGTTGGTGCCCAGCAGTTCGTGGGTGTAGCCCTTACGCATATCGCAGTCGATCAGCAGCACGCGCTTGTTGGTCTGGCTGACCACCGCCGCCAGGTTGGCGCAGACGAAGGTTTTACCGATTGACGGGCTGACGCCGGTTAACATCAGGACGTTGTTTTTGGCCTGCATCATGGCGAAGTGCAGACTGGTACGCAGGCTACGGATCGCTTCGATGGCGAGGTCGGTCGGGTTACCCACCGCCAGAAGCTGGCTCTGTTTGTAACGCTTAACGCCCTTGATGGTTTTGACGCTGTCGCGGGATTTTTGCCACTCAGACAGCGGAATGCTGGCATAGACGTTGATACCGCTCTCTTCCAGCACCTGCGGGCTTTCGATACCGCGGTTGAAAAGCGAACGCAGCAGCACGCCCACGATGGAGAGCATCAGGCCGAGAATAATGCTGCCGAGAATAATCAGCGCCTTCTTCGGCTTCAGCACGCCAGGCTGGGTAATGGCCGGGTCGACGATGCGCACGTCACCGACGGTACTGGCTTCGGTGATTTTCAGCTCCTGCTGCTTGTTCAGCAGCTGCATGTAAACCTGCTGTCCTGACTCCACGTCGCGGGTCAGACGCACGATCTCCTGCTGAGTTTTCGGCATCGCGGTCACGCGGTCATTGAGCTTCGCCTTCTCTTCTTCCAGGGTACGGCGTTTCTCCAGCAGCGTGCGGTAGGCCGGGTGACGTTTGGTATAAAGCTTGGAAATCTCCGCCTCTTTGAAGGTCAGCTCGTTGAGCTGCGCATCAATGTTGACCATCGAATCGAGGACCGATTTCGCTTCCAGCGGCAGGTCAACGGAGTCTTTATCCTGACGATAGGCGTTCAGCTTGTTCTCGGCATCATCCAGATGAGCGCGCACTTCCGGGAGCTGTTTCGCGAGGAAGGCCAGGCTTTTCGCCGCTTCCGCCGACTTACGCTCAACGTTCTGCTCAAGATAGTTGCGGGTAATGCTGTTCAGGATGTCGCGGATTTGATCCTTATCTTCACCGGTAAAGGTCATGCTCAGCACGCCGGTGTCCTTACCGTTTTCGGTGACGGTCAGGTTGTTTTGCAGATTGTTGATCATCCCCAGGGTGGAGAATTTGGTGACGGTGAATTCACCGCCCTCCTGGGCGTTAATGGCGCTGACCATCATGCTGACGCCGTCTTTGGTCAGCATCTGCCCCACTTCACCGCGCGCGCTAAAACCTGCGTCGCTGGTTAGCTGGTACTGTTTCGGGCCAAGCACCGTCAGGGTAAACGTCTGATCGCCTGCCCCTTTCGGCAGCACGAAGTCAGTGACTTTCACCGTGTCGTTGCTTCGCCCCATCAGACGATCCCAGCCGGCACCAAAGACCGGGAAGGTATTTTTGGTGACGGAGATATCGAGCCCGAGGTCGTGAACCGTTTTACCCAGCACCAGACGTGACTGGATGAGCTGAATTTCGGCGTCGGATGCCGGCGGCTTGTTCGCCAGCGCGGAACCAATGTCCTGCACCAGCGAGTTGCCGGTATTCTGCTCGATCTGCACCAGCGCATCGGCGCTGTAGATAGGGGTGGCGAACAGCGTATAGACGACGGCCGCCGCGGCGAACACGGCGGTAATGCCCAGCACCCACCACTTTGCCTCTACAACAGTGCCGACCAGGCGCCCAATATCAATTTCATCACTGCCCGAAGTCGGGGCGGCAGAAGGTCTTGTTTTTTCTGTCATTGTTATCCCTGCTGAACTTTCAGTGCCTGCGCCCACTGCTGGGCAGACTGGTCAAGTAAGGTGTAAACCGCCTCAAAGGCCTCATGGCTTTTGCGATACGGATCGGGGATTTCACGTTCATTGTCCCAGTGACCAAACAGCATCACCTTGCCGCGCATCTCCGGAGCGATATCGCACAGCGCATGAATATGGCGTTTTTCCATCGTCAGGATCAGGTCATACTCCCGGCACATGCGGCCAGTGACCTGGCGGGCCACGTGTCCGTCGAGGGAGAGGTGATGATCCCGCGCCACGCTCGTTGCGCGCTCATCGGCACCTTTACCGACCAGTGCACCCAGCCCTGCCGAATCAACGGTCAGTTCGGGCTGGTAGTGTTTCAACAACCGTTCAGCCGTAGGGGAACGGCAAATGTTCCCCACGCATACCACCAGAATTTTGTTAAACATCGCGGATTACCAGGTATGAATGTCGCGCGCCGTATCCGTCATGTAGCGAACGCCACTGATGGTTGGCAGCAACTGGTTGATCAGACGGTTCCAGCGGGCAACCGGCGCGGTGGTGACATACACCACATCGTATGGCTGGAGACGGAACTCCGTTGCCATCACCAGAGAGGTCGCATCGGACATATCCAGCTGGTAGATGTTGGCAATCTTGCCTTTCGCACTGCCCTCACCTTTCAGCGGACGGATAACGAAGATACCGGTCGCGTTAGAGGTCGTCAGATCGATACCCTCAGCATTGCCCAGCGCTTCGGTCAGCGTCATACCGCTGAAGTCCATTTTGAGGGTGCTCTGTTTCTTCACTTCACCCATCACGAAGACTTTCAGATCGTCATTGCGCGGCACGTAGAGAATGTCGCCCGGATAGAGCAGGCGGTTCTGGGTCAGATCGCCGTTTTGCATCAGCGCCTGCAGCGAAATGCGCTGCTCCTTCCCGTTGTGGGTGAGCACGACGTTGCGCCAGTCGGCGCCGTCGGTTAACCCGCCCGCGGCGTTGATGGCATCCAGTACGGTCAGAGGAACGTTGGTGATGGCCTGCTGGCCGGATTTATTCACCTGGCCGGAGATATAGGCTTTTTGCGAGCGGAATGCGGCGATATTAACGTCCACCTGCGGATCGGCGATGTACTGCGCTAAGCGGCCGGTAATATCACTACGGATCTCGGCAAGCGTTTTCCCTGCAACATGGACTTTACCAATGTAGGGATAGAACATGGTGCCATCTGACTGCACCCAGTTACCGGTGTCGCTTGAGCTACGGTACTGGCCCGCTGGCGTAGTCAGTTCAGGGTGGTCCCAGACGGTCACGTTGATCACGTCACCCGGCCCCACGCGATACTGGTAGGACGCAATTTCCTGGTCCAGCGACATATTCGGCTGGGCAACATTCGGACGTGGACGTAATTGTTCGACCAGACGAGGCGTAAGTGGATAAACATTCACCATTTTGTCGAGATCAAAATCGGCATCCTGTTGCTTGATCACATCCTTACCCATTGTTGACATATTGCTGCCGGGAAAGACCGTGCAACCACTCATCAAGGTCACAGACACCAATAATGGCATCAATTTCATTTTGGATTTCATCATTGATTATTTATCACTTTGGCAGAGTAATTATCCTGTGCAATTTAAATAAGCTCGAGTCGTATTGGGTTTCAGCATGCAGTTAATCAAATAGAAATATAACTGGCATCAGTCCTAAAAAAAGCTTATTCATCCATTGGCTATTGACAGAATAATCGAGGCTGATTCACACGCTTTCAGGCACGCTACCGCCCTTGGCTTTCAGTTACCAATCCACTGACTAAACAATGTGTTATGGATAGACACCCTCTTGAGCAAGGTCTTCTGGAAATATATCAGTCGCTTGAGAAACCCGACGGATAATGAATAACCATCCCTGAAGACCGAACATTAATAGCAACACCGAGATTTAACATTTGATGCTGGGAGAATTGTTACAGCTAACCTAATAGCAGGCAAGGAGACAACTGTCCTAATATTGGTTTTTAAGATTAATATTAAGAGCAAATTTTTGAACTTTTAGGATTTTCTTTATATTGACAAAATAAGAGTAAAAATCAGTCCCTGCGATATATCCTAAAATCCATTCCTTGTAATTAAATATACGTATTTCGCTTATTTACACCCTATTGAGAATGCTCTCTTTTTTACCCATCGTATTAAGAGAAATCTCAGCCCGGCATTGCAATTTCCCCCAGCTTTATCCATGATCGAAGTGTGACATTCGTCATATAACAGAAGGTATTGCTATTACTATGGAATGGATTGCCGATCCCTCAATCTGGGCAGGGCTGGTTACGCTGGTCGTCATCGAGCTCGTGCTCGGGATTGATAATCTGGTCTTTATCGCCATCCTCGCTGAAAAACTTCCCCCTTCCCAGCGCGACCGCGCGCGCGTGACGGGTCTGCTGCTGGCGATGGTGATGCGGTTACTGCTGCTGGCCTCTATCTCCTGGCTGGTGACGCTCACTCAGCCTCTGTTCTCCATCCACGGTCTGAGTTTTAGCGCCCGCGATCTGATCATGCTCTTCGGCGGGTTGTTCCTGCTGTTCAAAGCCACGGTGGAGCTCAACGAACGGCTGGAAGGCAAAGACAGCGAGAACCCAACCCAGCGCCGCGGGGCGAAATTCTGGCCGGTAGTGGCGCAAATCGTGGTGCTGGATGCGGTCTTTTCTCTAGACTCGGTGATCACCGCCGTCGGGATGGTGGACCACCTTGCGGTGATGATGGCTGCGGTGATTATTGCCATCACGCTGATGGTCATGGCCAGCAAGTCGCTGACCCGCTTTGTGAACAGTCACCCGACCATCGTGATCCTCTGCCTGAGCTTCTTGCTGATGATTGGCTTTAGCCTGGTGGCCGACGGTTTTGGCTTCCATATTCCGAAAGGCTACCTGTACGCCGCCATCGGCTTCTCCGTCATGATTGAAGCGCTCAACCAGCTGGCGATATTTAACCGCCGCCGCTTCCTGTCCGCGAATCAGACCCTGCGTCAGCGCACGGCCGACACGGTTATGCGCCTGCTAAGCGGTAAGAAAGAGGATGCGGAGCTGGATGCAGAATCCTCCGCCATGCTGGCCGATCACAGTGACGGGCTGATCTTCGACCCGCAGGAACGACGGATGATCGAGCGGGTGCTTAATCTGAATCAGCGGACGGTCAGCAGCATCATGACCTCGCGGCACGACATTGAGCATATCGACCTGACGGCACCGGAAGAGCACATTCGCGCCCTGCTGGATAAAAATCAGCACACCCGCGTGGTGGTGACCGGCGGTGAAGAGGAAGAGGAGCTGCTGGGCGTGGTGCACGTTATTGACCTGCTCCAGCAGCAGCTTCACGGCGAGGCGCTCAACCTGCGCGTACTGGTACGCCAGCCGCTGGTCTTCCCTGAGGGGCTACCGCTGCTTTCAGCCCTTGAGCAATTCCGTAACGCGCGCACGCACTTTGCCTTTGTGGTGGATGAGTTTGGTTCGGTGGAAGGGCTGGTCACGCTCAGCGACGTAATGGAAACCATCGCCGGTAATCTGCCTAACGAGGTGGATGAGATTGACGCCCGCCATGATATTCAGAAAAACGCAGACGGTTCGTGGACCGCTAACGGCCATATGCCGCTGGAAGACCTGGTGCAATACGTGCCGCTGCCGCTGGATGAAAAACGGGAGTATCACACTATTGCCGGCCTGCTGATGGAATATTTGCAGCGTATCCCGCAGCCGGGGGAAGAAGTTCAGGTGGGCGACTATCTGCTCAAAACGCTGCAGATTGAAAACCATCGCGTGCAGAAGGTTCAGCTCATTCCGCTGCGGGATGAGGAAGAACTGGATTTTGAGGTGTAAAAAAGCCGGGTGGCGACTTCGCCTTACCCGGCGCAACGGACATCAAAGCTTATCCAGCAGCTTCTTAACGTCCTTACCGTCCTGTGAATCTTTATTGCGTTCCGCCCAGCCGCTAAGCCGACGTTTCGCTTCATCCTGCAGATGCTTACGCAGGAGCTGATCCACCTCCAGACGGTAATTAAGGGCCTGCCATTTGCCGTATACGGTCAGCGGGACCGGCGTCTCTTTCAGGAAGTCGATGAGCTTGCTTTCACCCTGCCAGCCGGAAAGTACGCGCACGTTAAAGCGCGTGTCCGCGGTTTCTTTCACCAGATCCAGCTTACCTTCACCGGTCATTGATAAGAGTGAAGAAGTACCCTGCATTCCGTCGAGAGTAAGTTGTCCGTTGTCCAGCGTCAGGTCCGTGGTGAAGCTGTCGAGGCGCGTGGCGCTGTCGTAGTTATCCTGGGCCTTCACATCGCTGCTGCGCTCGACCGCCTGCTGCACCAGCTGCTGGAAGTTAAGCCCTTCCATACGGGAATTTTTCAGATCAAGATGCGCCTGCCCCTGCCACTCGCGGCGGAAAGCATCGGCATCAATTTTCGTG
Source organism: Enterobacter sp. 61D5 (assembly GCF_034107965.1). NCBI lineage: Bacteria > Pseudomonadati > Pseudomonadota > Gammaproteobacteria > Enterobacterales > Enterobacteriaceae > Enterobacter > Enterobacter sp. 61D5. Next base: position 460,200 of record NZ_JAWNFK010000004.1, on the reverse strand, counting down.
CCTGAGAAGTCACCCGCAAGCGTCAACTGCCCCGTCAGGGATATCGGATAGTTGAACGCGTTCAGGATGGTGCCTATCTCAACGTTGTCGAGACGCGGCTGGAATTCGGCGGTGGCAACGTCTTTACGGACGTCCAGCGTGCCGGGCAGCGAGAGGCTCCCTGCGCCCATCTTTCCGCTAAGCTCGGAGATCACCAGCAAACCGTTATGGTTAAACATCTGGCTGCTCACGTCGCTAAAATCAATGCCGCGCCAGCGCAGGCTATTGGCTTTCAGCAGAATATCCGCCGTGAACCCGCGCAGGGCGTTATAGTCAGGCTGATCGAGATTAGACGAGATTACCGGACGTGATACCGGTGCCTGGCTTTGCCCCGTCAACGTGGCATCGCTGTCCGTGGCGCTGGCGGGCAGAGGCGGCAGCAGATTTTCCAGGTTGAGCTTGTCAAACTGCAGATTCAGCACCCACTTCGGCTTCTCTTCGAGCGTGACGCTCGCCTGTCCCTTCAGGCTACTGTCATTTGCCTGCAGGTTGAGATTATCCAGCTCCAGCTGCTTTTGCTCTTCGCGCCACACGGCCTGCAGCGTTCCCTGCCCGGTGACCCCCTGGGTGGGAAGATCGGCACCCGTCAGCTGCCAGTTCAGCTGCTGGATGTCGGCCGTAAGCTGGTGCGGATAGTCTGAGGCGTTCACATTAGCATTCAGCGACAGGGTCAAATCACGCTGATCGCGGTTCACGCGCCCGCTAAATTCCAGCGACGCAAGATGATGAGCATCCTGTTCCATCTGCAGGTTAATGTTGCGAATGGTCACCTGCTCCTGGTGCTCATGCTGGAAAACCAACACGCTATCGGCAACTTTCAGCTTGCCGATATCAAAGGACCAGCCGGTATCGGACGGATCATCAGGCAGAGTATTTTCGCGCGGCGCAACCGGCGCACTGGCATCACGCACGGCTTCGGTTTGCGGGGTGAGCTGGATCACCGCGCCTTTCAGCATCACCTGCTTAACCTGCAGCTGATGGGAAATGAGCGGGAACAGCGCCACATCAAGGCGCATGTTGTCTGCGGACACCAGCGGCTGGGCCGCCCCCGGCGCCGTGAGCGACATGCGGCCAGAGAGAATGCTGAGCTGCGGCCAGACGTGCCAGCGCAGCGGCCCGTCAAGCTTCAGTTGATAACCACTGCGTGCCTCGACCTGCCGCACCATGTAAGCGCGGAAATCGTTGGGGTTAACCAGCAGAACCAACGCCGAAAGGCCAGCCACCAGCACCACCAGCAAAATCATCAGCGTTGTCAGAACTCTTCTCATGGCATCCTCAATGGGCTAACGCTCAGTCTTTATCAATACGGCTGGCAACCGCGCCCTGCTGGTCGCGATATTTTGCGTCCTGCCGACGGTTGTAAGGACGATCTGCCGGGCCTGACAGCGGTTCAAAGCTTAACGCGCCGATCATCATGCCCGGGCGCAGCGCCAGCGGCAATTTACCGGCATTGAAAAATTCCAGCACGATACGCCCCGACCAGCCAGGATCGATACGGTGCGCGGTCACGTGAACCATCAGCCCCAGTCGCGCCAGCGAAGAACGGCCATCAAGCCAGCCGACCAGGTCCGCAGGCAGAGTGACGGATTCAAACGTCACCGCCAGGGCCAGTTCACCCGGATGGAGATAAAAGGCTTCGCCCTCGTCGATAACGATTTCATCACTCATCACGCGATCGAGCGCGGCGCTGACTTCGTCCTTCGGCCCGCTGAGATCGATGAACGGCGCAGTGTGACCGCTAAAGGTGCGGAATTTATTCCCCAACCTTACATCAACGGTCACGCCATTGATACGCTCCACCGGGGGACGCGGGGTAATAGACAAACGGCCTTCATCCAGCCAGGCTTCAATATCGCGATCGCAAAGACGCATGCCACTTTCTCCTTTCATGCATCGTACCCTGAGGCGATAAGCGCTCAGGGTAAAACCAGGTAATCTCTGAACGGTACACAATTCACGCGGCTTATTCAAAAAACTGACTGATTTTCGCTTTTAAGATATCAATCGCAATGCGGTTTTTACCCCCGCGCGGCACGATGATATCGGCGTATTGTTTGGATGGCTCAATAAACTGCAGGAACATCGGGCGGACCGTTTTCTGGTATTGCGCCATAACGGAGTCCATCGAACGCCCGCGTTCATTCACGTCACGCTTAATGCGGCGCATCAGGCAGATATCCAGCGGGGTATCAACGAAAATCGAGAAGTTCATGGATTCACGCAGGCGAGCGTCGGTCAGCAGCAGGATGCCTTCGAGGATAATGACCTTTTTCGGCTCGATGCGGATGGTTTCCTGGGTGCGGGTGTGTTCTACGTAACTGTAAACGGGCAGCTCAATCGCCTGGCCGCTCTTAAGCGCTTCTAAATGCTGGAACAGCAGGCTGTGATCCATTGCATTCGGGTGGTCATAGTTGGTTTTTACGCGCTCTTCCATCGACAGATGGGATTGATCTTTGTAATAGCTGTCTTCGGGAATGACGCCGATATGCTCATCACCTACTTGTTCACGCAGTTCGCGATAAAGCGTACTGGCAATTAGACTTTTACCTGAAGCCGATGCGCCGGCGATGCCTATAATGACGCACTGATGAGACTTATCAGTCATAAATTTAGCGACCTGATTAACCTGGATGTTAAGGAAGGACGACGCCGGAGCGTCAAACGCGGCAATTATAGGGATTTCGCGGGCGTGATACCAGTCGAAAGCACAGGTTCTGCGAGACTGGCCGAAAAGTGACATCTTATTCCCTGAGTGAAATTTAAATGAACGTTTTTTCAGCGTTTAACCGTTTTTTTTCACGGAGCCTCTATTTAATAAGTCTGTGGTGTCAAATTCTGAGCGGTCACCATATGAATTGTAAATTGTTTGTACTAGCATAAACCAAATTATCTAATTCACGCGTTCGGACATCTTCCCTGACGGCATGGCGTCTCTGGATAAAGCGGTAATGAATAAACAATACCAGCGGGTTTTGGTTACCACCCCACATCCTTTAATACGACTTGTCTGTCTGGGCCTGGTCACCTTTATCTTTACCTTATTTTCCCTGGAGCTCACCCGGTTCGGCACCCTGCTGGCCCCGCTCTGGTTCCCCACCGCCATTATGATGGTGGCGTTTTACCGCCATGCAGGAAAAATGTGGCCGGGAATCGCCCTGGCCTGTTCGTTTGGCAATATTCTTGCCACCTGGATGCTGTTTTCGTGGGGATCGATAAGCCTCACCTACACCTCAATTAACGTGGTTGAAGCTTTTACCGGTGCGCTATTACTTCGCAAATTGCTCCCGTGGTACAACCCGCTGCAGAATCTGAATGACTGGATCCGCGTGGCCATCGGCAGCGCCGTGATACCGCCGCTGGTTGGCGGCGTCCTGGTATCTCTGCTGGCTCCCGGTCCTGAACCCCTGCGTAATTTCTTCGTCTGGGTGTTGTCCGAAGCCATTGGCGCACTGGCGGTGGTACCGTTGGGGCTGTTGTTTAAACCGCACTATCTGCTGCGCCACCGAGACCCGAGACTGCTCCTGGAAACGCTGACCACGCTGGCCGTGACGCTGGCCCTCAGCTGGGCAGCCATCACCTGGCTGCCGTGGCCTTTCACCTGCGTTATCGTTTTGCTTATGTGGAGTGCCGTGCGCCTGCCGCGAATGGAAGCGTTCCTGGTGTTTCTGGTCACCGTGATGGTTGTGTCGCTGATGATTGCCCAAAACCCGGTGGCGCTGACAACCCAGCACGTCGGGGCGATGCTGAACGCCCCCTGGCTGCCGTTCCTGATGCTGCTCCTGCCTGCCAACGTGATGACCATGGTGATGTACGCCTTCCGCGCCGAGCGCAAGCACATCACCGAAAGCGAGGAGCGCTTCCGCAATGCGATGGAGTATTCCGCCATCGGTATGGCGCTGGTCAGCATTGAGGGCAAATGGCTGCAGGCTAACAAGGCGCTGTGCAATTTCCTCGGTTACAGCCAGACGGAGCTCCAGTCGCTGACCTTCCAGCAGCTCACCTGGCCGGAAGATCTGCACACCGACCTGGAACAGCTCGAACAGCTGGTCAACGGCGATATCAATACCTATACCCTCGAGAAGCGCTATTACACCCGCAACGGGGAAGTAGTCTGGGCGCTTCTTGCCGTCTCCGTCGTGCGCCATGCCGACGGCTCGCCGCTCTATTTTATCGCCCAGATTGAAGACATTAACGACCTGAAGCAGACCGAGTGGGTCAACAAACGCCTGATGGAGCGCATTACGCTGGCTAACGAAGCGGGCGGCATCGGCATCTGGGAGTGGGATCTGGAGCCAGACATTATCAGCTGGGACAAGCGGATGTTTGAGCTATATGAAATCCCTCCGCACATCAAGCCTACCTGGCAGCTCTGGCACGACACGATGCTGCCGGAAGATCGTGCCCACGCCGAGCAGGTGCTGCGGGACTCGCTGATTTCCCGCCTGCCGTTTAAGCTGGAATTCCGCATCCGCGTGAAGGAAGGCGTGCGCCATATTCGCTCCCTGGCGAACCGGGTGCTCAATAAGCAGGGTGAAGTCGAACGGCTGCTCGGAATCAACATGGATATGACCGAGGTTAAGCAGCTCAACGAGGCCCTCTTCCAGGAAAAAGAGCGTCTGCACATCACCCTCGACTCCATCGGTGAAGCGGTGCTGTGTACCGATATCAACATGAACGTCACCTTTATGAACCCGGTGGCCGAGAAAATGAGCGGCTGGCTGCAGACCGAGGCTATCGGCCAGCCGATCCTGAAGGTGTTGCACATCACCTTTGGTGAAAAAGGGCCGCTGATGGAAAATATTCACAGCGGCGATATGTCCCGTTCCGATATCGATCAGGACGTGGTGCTGAACTGCCGTACCGGCGGTAATTTTGATATTCACTACAGCATTACGCCGCTCAGCACGCTGGACGGGCAGAATATAGGCTCGGTTATCGTGATTCAGGACGTGACCGAGTCGCGCAAAATGCTGCGACAGCTGAGCTACAGCGCCTCCCACGATGCCCTGACCCACCTGGCAAACCGGGTCAGCTTCGAAAATCATCTTAAACGGCTCCTGCAGACCGTTCGCGAAACGCGCCAGCGCCATGCCCTGGTCTTTATCGATCTCGATCGCTTCAAAGCCGTCAACGATACGGCAGGCCATGCGGCGGGCGATGCCCTGCTGCGGGAACTCTCTTCGCTGATGTTGACCATGCTCCGCTCCAGCGACGTGCTGGCGCGTCTGGGTGGGGATGAGTTCGGATTACTGCTGCCGGACTGCAATATTGAAAGCGCGCGCTATATCGCCGGGCGCCTGATCCACACGATCAATGACTATCACTTTATGTGGGAAGGCCGCCTGCACCGGATCGGCGCCAGCGCAGGCATCACGCTGATTGATGAAAATAACCATCAGGCGTCGGAGGTGATGTCGCAGGCGGATATAGCCTGTTATGCCTCGAAAAACAGCGGGCGCGGCATGGTGACGGTTTACGAACCCCAGCAGGAGCGGGATCACAACACGCGCAGCATGATGTCGCTTGATGAACAGTGGCACATGATTAAAGACAATCACCTGATGATGATTGCCCGCAGCGTCGCCTCCCCGCGCATCCCGGAAAGCAGTAATTTCTGGCTGCTGTCGTTACGCCTGTGGACCAGCCAGGGCGAAGTCCAGGAAGAGCATGCCTTCCGCTCGGGTCTGGCCGAGCCTGAACTTTTGCACGCCCTCGACAGGCGCATTTTTAATGAGTTTTTCCGCGCCTCTGCCGCACAGGTCGCCAGTAAAGGCATGGGGGTAGCGCTGCCGCTTTCTGAGGCCGGTTTAGCCAGCGTAACGCTGGTCGATGAGCTTCTCGACCTGCTTGATAAAAGCCCGATGCCGGGTCGTCTCCTGCATCTGGTTATCTCTGCCGACGTGGTGTGCAGCCCGGATAAAAACCTGCAGCGGAGTCTGCAAAAGCTTCGCCAGGCGGGCTGCCGCGTGATCTTCAGCCAGGTGGGTCGCGACATGAACGTCTTCACCCACCTGACCGCCAATATGGCCGACTATCTGATGCTGGACGCGGAGGTGGTAAGCAACGTGTATGGCAACCTGATGGACGAGATGATGGTGACCATTGTGCAGGGCCACGCCCAGCATCTGGGGATGAAAACCATCGCGGGCCCCTGCAACCAGCCTATCATGATGGATACGCTCTCCGGCATCGGTATTGATTTTATCTATGGCGACACCATCGCCGAGCCGCAGCCGCTGGATCTACTGCTCAACACCAGCTATTTCGCCATCAACTGACGGCGTCCAGCCGTCGGTATACCAGATGTGCAGCAGCGCGTAAGAGCGCCACGGCTGCCAGCGCTCGGCATAACGCCGAATTTGCGCGGGCGTCATCCCGGCAAAGCGTTGCTTAATCAGATAATCATCCGGCAGAAAGACATCTTTCGCCTGCCAGCCGCGCAGGGCCAGGTAGTTTGCCGTCCAGCGCCCTATCCCCGGCCGCTGCTGTAGCGCCTTCATCCCGGCCTCAATATTCGCGGGCGGGAAAAGCGGAAACGTCCCGTCGATGACCGACTGCGCCAGATGAATTAACGACTCCGCGCGTTTTACCGGCATGCCCAACGCTTTCAGCGCCAGCGGGTCCGCTGCAGCCAGCGCGTCCGGCGTGGGGAAACAGAGATACCCAGGACAATCCGCGATCGGTTCGCCGTACAGCGCCACCAGGCGCGACGTCAGTTTCGCCGCCATCGCCACGCTCACCAGCTGCCCGAGGATCGCCCGTATGCCCTGCTCGTAGGCGTCCATCGCCCCCGGCAAACGCAAGCCTGGCCGGGCAGCACCGAGATCGCCCAGCGTATCCGCGATGTGCTGCGGGTTGCAGGCGAGATCGAACAGGCGCTCGATGCGTTCAAGGCACGTCTGCACAACCGGAACTAACCCCGGACTGAGCGTCACGGTCAGCGTATGGGTGGCGATATCCGGCGTTACGCGAAATATCCCCTGATGCCCTTCACAGGCAAAACTGCGCTCGTAGTAGTCGCGTGTGACGGTTTCAATGCCCGTCACCGCACGCGCGCCAAGAAAGCCAAACATCCACTGCCAGTCGTAAGGGGGAATCCAGTTCAGGGTGTACATCGTTGCTCCTTTTTTGTTCTTATCAGCATAAACGTAAAGACCTTGTATTGCCTTGCTTTCATATTCCTGTTGTCGCCATGAAGACATTTCGTTAAAGTCTCGCCCCTTCTCACTGGCATGGGGATTCATCGTGTTTATTGGATTCGACTACGGTACGGCAAACTGCTCGGTTGCGATTATGCAAAACGGACAGCCACAGCTCCTGAAAATGGAAAAAGAGAGCACGCTGCTGCCGTCAATGCTCTGCGCGCCGACGCGTGAAGCGGTGAGCGAATGGCTGTTCCGCCACCATCAGGTTCCGGCCACGGCGGCGGAGACCCAGGCGCTGCTGCGCCGGGCGGTCAGCTTTAACCGTGAGGAAGATATCGACGTTACGCCGTCCAGCGTGCAGTTCGGCCTCTCTTCGCTCGGGCACTACATTGAAGATCCTGAAGAGGTTTACTTCGTTAAGTCGCCAAAATCCTTCCTCGGCGCCAGCGGGCTGAAGCCGCAGCAGGTGGCGATGTTCGAAGACCTGGTGTGCGCGATGATGCTGCATATTCGCAATCAGGCGCAGACGCAGGTCTCCGATGCAATTACCCAGGCGGTCATTGGCCGCCCTATCAACTTCCAGGGGCTGGGCGGCGACGAGGCCAACCAGCAGGCGCAGGGGATCCTTGAACGCGCGGCGCACCGCGCAGGCTTCCGCGACGTGGTGTTCCAGTACGAGCCGGTTGCCGCGGGGCTGGATTTTGAAGCCACGCTGACGGAAGAGAAGCGCGTGTTAGTCGTGGATATCGGCGGGGGCACAACGGACTGCTCGCTGCTGCTGATGGGGCCGCAGTGGCATAATCGTCGCGATCGCGAAAATAGCCTGCTGGGGCACAGCGGCTGCCGCGTAGGCGGTAACGATCTCGATATCGCGCTGGCATTCAAGAGCCTGATGCCGCTGCTCGGCATGGGCGGGCAAACCGAAAAAGGCATCGCCCTGCCGATCCTGCCGTGGTGGAACGCAATTGCCATCAACGACGTGCCTGCGCAGAGTGATTTTTACAGCACCGCGAACGGCCGCTTCCTTAACGATCTGGTGCGCGACGCGCAGGACGCCGAAAAAGTCGCCCTGCTGTATAAAGTGTGGCGTCAGCGCCTGAGCTACCGCGTGGTGCGTACTGCCGAAGAGAGCAAAATAGCCCTTTCCGACCGTGCTGAGCATGCGGTCTCCTTGCCGTTTATCAGCGACGATCTGGCTACCGCGATTTCACAGGACGGGCTGGAGACGGCGCTCGCGCAGCCGCTGCAGCGTATTCTGGAGCAGGTGCAGCTGGCGCTGGAGAACGGCAAAGAGAAGCCGGACGTGATTTACCTGACCGGGGGGAGCGCCCGCTCGCCGCTGATCAAGAAAGCGCTGGCGGAACAGCTGCCTGGCATTCCAATTGCCGGTGGGGATGACTTTGGCTCCGTTACCGCTGGTCTGGCGCGCTGGGCTCAGGTGATGTTTAGCTAGCGTTGTTACGGTGCGGTCTGGTGCCCTCACCCCGGCCCTCTCCCACAGGGAGAGGGCGAAAATATCAAAAACGGCAACGGATGTTGCCGTTTTGCGTTTACCTCCATTCAGACCATTCCTGACAGTCTTCCATATTTCCTCCATTTTTCCGCTGTGTTAGCTGACTAAACTAGTATCATTCCCCGAAGTCTTCAGGATGAGAACGTATAACGATGAAAGGCAGTAACAAATCCCGCTGGGCAATTGCCGCAGGCATCATTGTGGTGGTCCTTGCCGCCGCATGGTACTGGCACAGTCAATCCGCGAACTCCGCTGCTCCCGCCGGTGCCAGCAGTCAGGCACAGCGCCCGACAGGCGGAGGGCGTCACGGCATGCGCGGCGGCGCGCTGGCGCCGGTACAGGCGGCAACGGCGGTGAATAAAGCCGTTCCGCGCTATCTTACTGGCCTTGGGACCATTACCGCCGCCAACACCGTGACGGTGCGCAGCCGCGTCGACGGACAGCTGATGGCCATTCACTTCCAGGAAGGTCAGCAGGTTAAAGCGGGCGATCTGCTGGCCGAAATAGACCCGAGCCAGTTTAAAGTCGCCCTCGCCCAGGCGCAGGGGCAGCTCGCGAAAGACAAAGCCACGCTCGCCAACGCCCGCCGCGATCTGGCCCGCTACCAGCAGCTTGTGAAAACCAACCTCGTATCTCGTCAGGAGCTGGACACCCAGCAGTCTCTGGTCAGCGAAACGCAGGGCACCATCAAAGCCGACGAGGCCGCCGTCGCCAGCGCACAGCTGCAGCTGGACTGGAGCCGCATCACCGCGCCGATTGACGGGCGCGTGGGCCTGAAGCAGGTCGATATCGGCAACCAGATCTCCAGCGGCGACACCACGGGCATCGTGGTGATCACCCAGACCCACCCGATTGATTTAGTCTTTACCCTGCCGGAAAGCGAAATCGCGACCGTGGTGCAGGCGCAAAAAGCCGGTAAAGGGCTGGTGGTGGAAGCCTGGGACCGCAGCAACAAGCAGAAGCTGAGCGAAGGTTCTCTGCTCAGTCTGGATAACCAGATCGACACCACCACCGGCACCATCAAGCTGAAGGCGCGCTTTAACAATCAGGACGATGCCCTCTTCCCGAACCAGTTCGTCAACGCGCGTATGCTGGTCGCCACCGAAGAGAACGCGGTAGTGATCCCCACAGCTGCGCTGCAGATGGGTAACGAAGGTAATTTCGTCTGGGTACTTAACAGCGACAATAAGGTCAGCAAGCACCTGGTGAAAACCGGTATCCAGGACAGCCAGACGGTGGTCATCGCCGCCGGCCTTTCCGCAGGCGACCGCGTGGTCACCGACGGCATTGACCGTCTGACCGAAGGGGCCAAAGTGGAAGTGGTTGAACCTGCGAAACAGGGAGAGAAATCCTGATGCAGGTGATGCCCCCAGGCTCTACAGGCGGGCCGTCACGCCTGTTTATCCTCCGTCCTGTCGCCACCACGCTGCTGATGGTCGCGATCCTGCTCGCCGGGATTATCGGCTATCGCTTCCTGCCCGTGTCGGCGCTGCCGGAGGTGGATTACCCAACGATTCAGGTTGTCACTCTCTATCCAGGCGCCAGCCCGGACGTGGTGACGTCCGCCATTACCGCTCCGCTGGAGCGCCAGTTCGGCCAGATGTCCGGGCTAAAACAGATGTCCTCCCAGAGTTCCGGCGGGGCATCCGTTGTGACGCTGCAGTTCCAGCTGACGCTGTCGCTGGACGTCGCCGAACAGGAGGTGCAGGCCGCCATCAACGCCGCCACCAACCTGCTGCCGTCAGACCTGCCCAACCCGCCGGTCTACAGCAAGGTGAACCCGGCCGATCCGCCAATCATGACGCTTGCCGTCACCTCCTCCGCCATGCCGATGACCCAGGTCGAAGACATGGTCGAAACGCGCGTGGCGCAGAAAATTTCACAGGTCTCCGGCGTCGGCCTCGTCACGCTGGCGGGCGGCCAGCGCCCCGCCGTGCGCGTGAAGCTTAACGCGCAGGCGATTGCCGCGCTGGGCCTGACCAGCGAAACCATCCGCACCGCCATCAGCAGCGCCAACGTTAACTCGGCAAAAGGCTCGCTGGACGGCCCTACCCGCGCCGTGACGCTCTCTGCCAACGATCAGATGCAGTCCGCCGATGAATACCGTCAGCTGATTATTGCTTACCAGAACGGCGCCCCGGTGCGTCTGGGCGACGTGGCGACCGTGGAGCAAGGCGCGGAAAACAGCTGGCTCGGCGCCTGGGCCAACAGGCAGCAGGCGATCGTGATGAACGTGCAGCGCCAGCCGGGCGCTAACATCATCGAAACCGCCGACAGCATCCGCACCATGCTGCCGCAGCTGATCGAAAGCCTGCCGAAATCGGTCAGCGTGAAGGTGCTTTCCGACCGCACCACGAACATTCGCGCGTCGGTCACCGACACCCAGTTTGAGCTGATGCTGGCGATTGCGCTGGTGGTCATGATCATCTATCTGTTCCTGCGTAACGTCCCGGCAACCATTATTCCCGCCGTTGCCGTGCCGCTCTCGCTGGTCGGGACCTTTGCGGTGATGGTGTTCCTCGATTTTTCGATTAACAACCTGACGCTGATGGCGCTCACCATCGCCACCGGGTTCGTGGTGGATGACGCCATCGTCGTTATCGAGAACATTTCGCGCTATATCGAGAAAGGTGAAAAACCGCTGGCGGCCGCGCTGAAAGGCGCGGGCGAAATCGGCTTTACCATTATCTCGCTGACCTTCTCGCTGATTGCGGTGCTGATCCCGCTGCTGTTTATGGGCGATATCGTCGGACGTCTGTTCCGCGAGTTTGCCGTGACGCTGGCGGTCGCCATTTTGATCTCCGCCGTAGTGTCGCTGACCCTGACGCCGATGATGTGCGCCCGCATGTTGAGCCACGAGTCCCTGCGCAAGCAAAACCGCTTCTCGCGCGCCTCCGAGCGCATGTTCGAGCGTATTATTGCCGCCTACGGCCGCGTGCTGACGAAAGTTCTGAACCATCCGTGGGCCACGCTCGGCGTGGCGCTGGGAACCCTGGCGCTAAGCGTGATGCTGTGGATTTTCATTCCGAAAGGCTTCTTCCCGATCCAGGACAACGGCATTATTCAGGGCACGCTTCAGGCCCCGCAGTCGGTCTCCTTCGCCAGTATGGCCCAGCGCCAGCAGCAGGTGTCTGAAATCATCATGAAGGATCCGGCGGTCGAGAGCCTAACCTCCTACGTGGGCGTCGACGGCACCAACCCGTCGCTCAACAGCGCGCGTCTGCAGATCAACCTCAAGCCGCTGGATGAACGCGACGATCGCGTCAACGTCGTCATTGAGCGTCTGCAAAACGCCGTCGCGCGGGTGCCGGGCGTTGAGCTTTACCTGCAGCCGATTCAGGATTTGACCATTGATACCCAGGTCAGCCGCACGCAGTACCAGTTCACGCTGCAGGCCACCACGCTGGACGCGCTCAGCACCTGGGTACCGCAGCTGGTGAATAAGCTAAACACCCTGCCGCAGCTCGCCGACGTCAGCAGCGACTGGCAGGACAAAGGCCTGGCGGCATACGTGAACGTCAACCGCGATACCGCCAGCCGCCTGGGCATCACCATGTCGGATGTAGACAACGCCCTGTACAACGCCTTCGGTCAGCGCCTGATCTCCACCATCTACACCCAGGCCAACCAGTATCGCGTGGTACTGGAGCATAACACGGAGAATACGCCCGGCCTGGCGGGGCTGGACTCGGTGCGCCTGACCAGCAAAGACGGCGGCATTGTGCCGCTGAGCGCTATCGCCACGGTGGAAGAACGCTATACCCCGCTGTCGATCAACCATCTGGATCAGTTCCCGTCCACCACCATTTCCTTCAACGTGCCGGACAATTATTCTCTCGGCGAAGCGGTGGAGGCCATTCAGGCTGCTGAAAAAGAGCTCAGCTTCCCGTCCGATATTCAGACCCAGTTCCAGGGCAGCACGCTGGCGTTTCAGGCCGCGCTGGGTAACACCATCTGGCTTATCGTCGCGGCGGTCGTGGCGATGTACATCGTGCTTGGCGTGCTGTACGAAAGCTTTATCCACCCGATCACCATCCTCTCTACCCTGCCGACGGCGGGCGTTGGGGCGCTGCTGGCACTGATGCTGGCGGGCAGCGAGCTGGACGTCATTGCCATCATCGGCATTATCCTGCTTATCGGGATCGTGAAGAAAAACGCCATCATGATGATCGACTTCGCCCTGGCCGCCGAGCGCGAGCAGGGCATGTCGCCGCGCGACGCCATCTTCCAGGCCTGTCTGCTGCGTTTTCGTCCGATCCTGATGACCACGCTGGCCGCCCTGCTGGGCGCGCTGCCGCTGATGCTCAGCACCGGTGTCGGTGCGGAGCTGCGCCGCCCGCTGGGTATCGGCATGGTCGGCGGTCTGCTGGTGAGCCAGGTGCTAACGCTCTTCACCACGCCGGTGATCTACCTGCTGTTCGACCGCCTGGCGCTGTGGACCAAAAGCCGCTTCCCGAAACGTGAAGAGGAGGCATAAGTGAAGTTTTTCGCCCTCTTCATTTATCGCCCGGTGGCGACGATTTTAATCTCGCTCGCCATTACCCTCTGCGGCGTGCTGGGCTTCCGGCTGCTGCCGGTAGCGCCTCTGCCGCAGGTGGATTTCCCGGTGATCATGGTCAGCGCCTCGCTGCCGGGCGCATCACCGGAGACCATGGCCTCGTCGGTTGCCACGCCGCTGGAACGCTCCCTTGGGCGGATTGCGGGGGTCAACGAGATGACCTCCAGCAGCTCGCTGGGCAGCACGCGCATCATTCTGGAGTTCAGCTTCGACCGGGATATTAACGGTGCGGCGCGCGACGTGCAGGCGGCCATCAACGCCGCACAAAGCCTGCTGCCGAGCGGGATGCCGAGCCGCCCAACCTACCGCAAGGCCAACCCGTCCGATGCGCCGATCATGATCCTGACGCTGACCTCGGACACGTATTCTCAGGGGCAGCTTTACGACTTTGCGTCTACCCAGCTGGCGCAGACAATTTCACAAATTAACGGCGTCGGTGACGTGAGCGTCGGCGGGAGCTCCCTGCCCGCCGTGCGCGTGGGCTTAAACCCGCAAGCGCTGTTCAACCAGGGCGTGTCGCTGGATGACGTGCGCTCCGCCATCAGCACGGCCAACGTCCGCAAACCGCAGGGGGCGATTGAGGACAGCAACCACCGCTGGCAGATCCACACCAACGACGAGCTGAAAACCGCCGCGGAATATCAGCCGCTCATTATTCACTACAACAACGGCGCGGCGGTGCGCTTGAGCGACGTTGCCAGCGTCACCGACTCGGTGCAGGATGTGCGCAACGCCGGGATGACCAACGCTAAACCGGCCATTCTGCTGATGATCCGCAAGCTGCCGGAAGCGAATATTATTGAGACGGTGAACAGCATTCGCGCCCGTCTTCCGGACCTGCAGGAGACCATCCCGGCAGCAATCGATCTGCAAATTGCCCAGGATCGCTCCCCGACCATTCGCGCCTCGCTTGAAGAGGTGGAGCAAACGCTGATTATCTCCGTCGCGCTGGTGATCCTGGTGGTCTTCCTGTTCCTGCGTTCCGGCCGCGCGACGCTTATCCCGGCAGTGGCCGTGCCGGTCTCGCTGATCGGTACCTTTGCCGCCATGTACCTGTGCGGATTTAGCCTCAACAACCTGTCGCTGATGGCCCTGACGATAGCGACGGGCTTCGTGGTGGATGACGCCATCGTGGTACTGGAAAACATTTCCCGCCACCTGGAAGCGGGCGTGAAGCCGCTGCAGGCCGCCCTGCAGGGCACGCGCGAGGTGGGCTTTACGGTGCTCTCCATGAGCCTGTCGCTGGTGGCGGTATTCCTGCCGCTGCTGCTGATGGGCGGGCTGCCGGGCAGGCTGCTGCGCGAGTTTGCCGTCACCCTCTCCGTCGCCATCGGGATTTCGCTGGCGATCTCCCTAACGCTGACGTCAATGATGTGCGGCTGGATGCTCAAGCGCAGCAAGCCCCATTCGCAGCCGCGCCGCAAAGGCTTTGGTCGCTTCCTGATGGCGATGCAGGAAGGCTACGGCAAATCGCTGAAGTGGGTGCTGAACCATACCCGGCTGGTCGGCCTGGTGCTGATCGGTACCATCGTGCTCAACGTCTGGATGTACATCACCATCCCGAAAACTTTCTTCCCGGAGCAGGACACCGGCGTGCTGATGGGGGGGATTCAGGCGGACCAGAGCATTTCGTTCCAGGCGATGCGCGGCAAGCTGCAGGACTTTATGAAGATCATTCGTGAAGACAAAGCCGTGGATAACGTCACCGGCTTTACCGGCGGGTCACGCGTCAACAGCGGGATGATGTTTATTACCCTGAAACCGCGCGGCGAGCGCAACGAAACCGCCCAGCAGGTGATTGACCGCCTGCGGGTGAAGCTCGCCAAAGAGCCGGGGGCAAACCTGTTTTTGATGGCCGTTCAGGATATCCGCGTCGGCGGCCGTCAGGCGAACGCCAGCTATCAGTACACGTTGCTCTCGGACGATTTAGCCGCCCTGCGCGAGTGGGAGCCGAAGATCCGCAAGGCGCTGGCCGCCCTGCCGCAGCTGGCGGACGTCAACTCCGATCAGCAGGACAACGGCGCCGAGATGGCCCTGACCTACGACCGCGAAACCATGTCGCGCCTGGGCATTAACGTTGAAGCCGCCAACAGCCTGCTGAACAACGCCTTCGGCCAGCGCGAGATCTCCACCATCTACCAGCCGATGAACCAGTACAAGGTGGTGATGGAAGTTGATCCGCGCTACACCCAGGACATCAGCGCCCTGGACAAAATGTTTGTGATTAACAACGACGGCAAGGCGATTCCGCTCTCCTACTTTGCCAGCTGGCAGCCGGCCAACGCGCCGCTGTCGGTGAACCACCAGGGGCTATCGGCGGCGTCGACTATCTCCTTTAACCTGCCCGCCGGTTCGTCGCTTTCTGAAGCCAGCGACGCAATTAACCGCGCGATGACGCAGCTTGGCGTGCCGTCCACCGTACGCGGCAGCTTTGCCGGCACCGCGCAGGTGTTCCAGGAGACGATGAACTCGCAGGTGATTTTGATTCTGGCCGCCATCGCCACGGTTTATATTGTGCTGGGCGTGCTGTATGAGAGCTACGTTCACCCGCTGACTATTCTCTCGACGCTGCCGTCGGCGGGCGTAGGGGCGCTGCTGGCGCTGGAGCTGTTTGGCGCGCCGTTCAGCCTGATCGCGCTCATCGGGATCATGCTGTTGATCGGCATTGTGAAGAAAAACGCGATCATGATGGTCGATTTCGCCCTGGACGCCCAGCGCAACGGCAATCTGTCGCCGGAAGAGGCGATCTTCCAGGCCTGCCTGCTGCGTTTTCGTCCGATCATGATGACCACTCTGGCGGCGCTGTTTGGCGCGCTGCCGCTGGTTATCTCGGGCGGCGACGGCTCAGAGCTGCGCCAGCCGCTGGGGATCACCATCGTCGGCGGCCTGGTGATGAGCCAGCTGCTGACGCTGTACACCACGCCGGTGGTCTATCTGTTCTTCGACCGCCTGCGGCTGCGCTTTTCGCGTAAAAACAGAGAAACGGTAAACGGGTAAATGACCGAGCTTCCCAGCAACGTTCGCTGGCAATTATGGATAGTCGCCTTCGGCTTCTTTATGCAGTCGCTGGATACGACCATCGTCAACACCGCCCTCCCCTCCATGGCGAAAAGCCTGGGGGAGAGCCCGCTGCATATGCATATGGTGATTGTCTCCTACGTGCTGACGGTGGCCGTCATGCTGCCTGCCAGCGGCTGGCTGGCGGACAAAGTGGGCGTGCGGAACATCTTCTTTACCGCCATCGTGCTGTTTACCACCGGCTCGCTGTTTTGCGCCCAGGCCAACACGCTCGACCAGCTGGTGATGGCGCGCGTGCTGCAGGGCATCGGCGGGGCGATGATGGTGCCCGTCGGGCGGCTAACGGTGATGAAGATTGTGCCGCGCGAGCAGTACATGGCGGCGATGACCTTTGTGACCCTGCCCGGCCAGGTGGGGCCGCTGCTGGGCCCGGCGCTCGGCGGCATTCTGGTGGAGTACGCCTCCTGGCACTGGATCTTCTTAATCAATCTTCCTGTTGGCATCATCGGCGCCATCGCCACCCTGACGCTGATGCCGAACTACAAAATGCAGACGCGGCGCTTTGATTTCTTTGGCTTTATCCTGCTGGCGGCGGGCATGGCCACGCTTACCCTGGCGCTCGACGGGCAAAAAGGGCTGGGGATTTCGCCCCTGACGCTCGGGCTTCTGATCGCGCTCGGCGTTACCGCCATACTGTGGTATCTGCGGCATGCCAGAGGTAACGATAAGGCGCTGTTCAGCCTGAGCTTGTTTAAAAACCCCACCTATCGCCTTGGCCTGTTCGGCAGCTTCGCCGGGCGCGTCGGCAGCGGCATGCTGCCGTTTATGACGCCCGTTTTCCTGCAAATCGGAATGGGATTTTCGCCGTTCCACGCGGGCCTGATGATGATCCCGATGGTACTCGGCAGCATGGGAATGAAGCGCATCGTGGTGCAGGTGGTGAACCGCTTTGGCTACCGTCACGTGCTGGTGACCGCCACGCTGGGGCTGGCGCTGGTGAGTCTGCTGTTTATGGCCGTGGCGCTGATGGGCTGGTACTACGTTCTGCCGCTGGTGCTGTTCTGCCAGGGGATCGTAAACTCCATGCGCTTCTCGTCGATGAATACCCTGACGCTGAAGGACCTGCCGGACGATCTGGCGAGCAGCGGCAACAGCCTGCTGTCGATGATCATGCAGCTCTCGATGAGCGTCGGGGTGACCATCGCGGGTTTACTGCTCGGCATGTACGGCCAGCACCATCTCAGCGTCGACACGCCGGTGGCGCATCAGGTCTTTTTGTATACCTATCTCAGCATGGCGGTCATCATCGCCCTGCCCGCTTTCATCTTCGCCAGAGTGCCGGATGATACCAGCAAGAACGTCGTCATCAGGCGCGGCAAAAGGAGTGGTTCATGAAATTCTGGCGTCCGGGCATTACCGGCAAGCTCTTCGTGGCGATATTTGCCACCTGTATCGTCCTGCTGATCACCATGCACTGGGCGGTGCGGATCAGCTTTGAGCGCGGTTTTATTGATTACATCAAGCATGGCAATGAACAGCGTTTACAGGGCTTAAGCGATGCGCTGAGTGAACAGTACGCCCAGCACGGCAACTGGCGTTTTCTGCGCAATAACGACCGCTTTATTTTCCAGATCCTGCGCTCGCTTGAGCACGATACCGGTGACGATCGCCCGGGGCCGGGCATGCCGCCGCACGGCTGGCGCACCCAGTTCTGGGTGATTGATCAGGACATGCGCACGCTGGTGGGTCCGCGTGCGCCGATACCACCGGACGGCGCCCGCCGGGCGATTAAGGTGAATAATGCGACCGTCGGCTGGGTTATCGCCTCGCCGGTAGAGCGCCTGACGCGCAACACCGACATCAACTTTGATCGCCAGCAGCGCCGGACCAGCTGGCTGATTGTCGCCCTCTCCACCCTGCTCGCCGCGCTCGCCACCTTCCCGCTGGCGCGCGGCCTGCTCGCCCCGGTGAAACGGCTGGTGGAAGGCACGCACAAGCTGGCCGCAGGGGATTTTACCACCCGCGTCGATACCCGCAGCCAGGACGAACTGGGCAAGCTGGCGCAGGATTTTAACCAGCTCGCCAGCACGCTGGAGAAGAACCAGCAGATGCGCCGCGACTTTATGGCCGATATCTCCCACGAGCTGCGCACGCCGCTGGCGGTGCTGCGCGGCGAGCTGGAGGCCATACAGGACGGCGTGCGCCAGTTTACGCCCGAATCGGTGGCCTCTCTGCAGGCAGAGGTGGGCACGCTCACCAAGCTGGTGGACGATCTCCACCAGCTCTCCATGTCCGACGAAGGCGCGCTGGCCTACCAGAAGGCGCCGGTGGACGTGATTAACATTCTGGAAGTGATCAGCGGCGCGTTCCGCGAGCGGTTTGCCAGCCGCAACCTGAAAATCGACCTCTCCCTGCCGGACAGCGCGGTGGTGTTTGGCGACAAAGACCGGCTGATGCAGCTGTTCAATAACCTGCTGGAAAACAGCCTGCGCTACACCGACAGCGGCGGCGGGCTGCATATCTCCGGCAGGCAGGAAAACGGACGCTTTGCCCTCACCTTCGCGGATTCCGCCCCCGGCGTGCAGGACGCGCAGCTGGAAAAACTGTTTGAACGTTTCTACCGTACCGAAGGCTCCCGCAACCGCGCCAGCGGCGGTTCCGGCCTGGGGCTGGCGATTTGCGTTAACATCGTTGAGGCGCATAATGGCACGATCCGCGCCGCCCATTCGCCTTTTGGCGGGGTTAGCATTACAGTAGAGTTACCTCTGGAACGGGATTTATCGAGAGAAGTATGACCGAGTTACCGATTGACGAAAACACGCCGCGCATTTTGATCGTGGAAGACGAGCCGAAGCTTGGGCAGCTTCTGATCGACTATTTACGCGCGGCCAGCTACGCTCCATCGCTGATAAGCCACGGCGACCAGGTGCTGCCATACGTGCGCCAGACCCCGCCGGATCTGATCCTGCTTGATTTAATGCTGCCGGGCGTTGACGGGCTGACCCTGTGCCGGGAAATTCGTCGCTTCTCCGACGTGCCGATCGTCATGGTCACCGCCAAAATTGAAGAGATTGACCGCCTTCTGGGCCTCGAAATTGGCGCGGACGATTACATCTGCAAGCCCTACAGCCCGCGTGAAGTAGTCGCCCGCGTGAAAACCATTCTCCGCCGCTGCAGGCCGCAGCGCGAGCTTCAGGTACTGGACGCCGAAAGCCCGCTGATTGTCGACGAAAGCCGCTTCCAGGCGAGCTGGCGCAGCAAGCTGCTGGACCTGACGCCTGCGGAGTTCCGCCTGCTGAAAACCCTCTCCCACGAGCCGGGAAAAGTGTTCTCCCGCGAACAGCTGCTGAACCACCTGTATGACGATTACCGCGTGGTGACCGACCGCACCATCGACAGCCATATCAAAAACCTGCGCCGCAAGCTGGAGGCGCTGGACGCCGAGCAGTCTTTTATCCGCGCGGTGTATGGCGTGGGGTATCGCTGGGAAGCGGATGCGTGCAGGATTGCGTGACCTTTCGACGAAGAAACCCGCCCTAAGGCGGGTTTTTCTTTTCTGGAATCAATTCAGGAATCAACCATACTCTTTTTACCGGTTCGCTTACTGATAACTGGTGCCTCTCATTTTACTTTCGATCAAGGAGTTCCTATGTCTGGTTGGTTCGAATTAAGTAAAAGCAGTGATGGTCAGTTCAGGTTTGTGCTGAAGGCTGGAAACGGAGAGATCGTTCTGACCAGCGAGCTTTACACCAGCAAAAGTGCCGCCGAAAACGGCATTGCCTCCGTACGCACGAACAGCCCCCTGGACGAGCGCTATGAGAAGAAAACGGCCTCTAACGGTAAGTTCCATTTCAATCTAAAGGCGGGCAACCATCAGGTGATTGGCAGCAGCCAGCTTTATGCAACGGAACAATCGCGTGATAAGGGCATCGCCTCGGTCAAAACTAACGGGTCTACCCAGACGGTAAAAGACAACACCTGACAGCACGACGCGCGCCGGGAGAGCGGTGACGCGACCCGGCGCTTTACCTCCCCGCCCCGCAGCGCTACAATGCCCGCCCTTAAAGTGGGGGATCTCCCCTTACCGCTGCACCTGGTGCCGCGGATCTGACCTGTCATCAGAACGAGAACAAACATGTTTAAACCGGAACTCCTTTCCCCGGCGGGAACGCTGCAAAATATGCGTTACGCTTTCGCCTATGGTGCCGACGCCGTTTACGCGGGCCAGCCGCGCTACTCGCTGCGCGTGCGTAACAACGAATTCAACCACGAGAACCTGCAGCTCGGCATCAACGAAGCGCATGCCCTGGGCAAGAAATTCTACGTGGTCGTGAACATCGCGCCGCACAACGCCAAGCTGAAAACGTTCATTCGTGACCTGAAGCCGGTGGTGGATATGGGGCCGGACGCGCTGATCATGTCGGACCCGGGTTTAATCATGCTGGTTCGGGAGAACTTCCCGGAGATGGATATTCACCTCTCCGTCCAGGCTAACGCCGTCAACTGGGCGACGGTGAAGTTCTGGAAGCAGATGGGGCTGACTCGCGTCATCCTGTCCCGCGAACTTTCTCTTGAAGAGATCGAAGAGATCCGCACCCAGGTGCCGGATATGGAAATCGAAATCTTCGTTCACGGCGCGCTGTGCATGGCCTACTCCGGCCGCTGCCTGCTCTCCGGCTATATCAACAAGCGCGACCCGAACCAGGGCACCTGCACCAACGCCTGCCGCTGGGAATACAACGTCCAGGAAGGCAAAGAGGATGACGTCGGTAATATTGTGCACAAGCACGAGCCTATCCCGGTGACCAACGTCGAGCCGACGCTGGGCATCGGCGCGCCAACCGACAGCGTGTTTATGATTGAAGAAGCCAAACGCCCGGGCGAGTACATGACCGCCTTTGAAGACGAGCACGGCACCTACATCATGAACTCGAAAGATCTGCGCGCCATCGCCCACGTTGAGCGTCTGACCCAGATGGGCGTGCACTCTCTGAAGATCGAAGGCCGCACTAAATCCTATTACTACTGCGCGCGTACCGCGCAGGTGTACCGCAAAGCCATTGACGATGCTGCGGCCGGTAAACCGTTCGATACCAGCCTGCTGGAAACTCTGGAAGGCCTGGCGCACCGCGGCTATACCGAAGGCTTCCTGCGTCGTCATACTCACGATGACTACCAGAACTACGAGCACGGCTACTCCGTTTCCGAGCGCCAGCAGTTTGTCGGCGACTTCACCGGCGAGCGCAAAGGCGCGCTGGCGGCCGTGGCGGTGAAAAACAAATTCACCAAAGGCGACAGCCTGGAGCTGATGACCCCGCAGGGCAACATGAACTTCACGCTGGAACATCTGGAAAACGGCAAAGGCGAGGCGATTGACGTGGCGCCGGGTGACGGCCATACCGTCTGGCTGCCGGTTCCGGAAGAAGTAGAGCTGAAGTTTGCGCTGCTGATGCGTAACTTTAACGGTGAAAGCACCCGAAACCCACACGGCAAATAGTTAATCAGGGGAATTTTTTCGCGCTGGGATAATTCTTAGAATCGGATCACATACCGCTTCGTTCAATACGGGTATTATCCCCCCGCTGAAAAACATAACCCATAAATGCTAGCTGTACCAGGAACCACCTCCTTAGCCTGCGTAATCTCCCTTACGCGGGCTTATTTTTTGTACAATTCAGTCCACTGAGTCAGAATGAAATTGTACCGCCCCACCAAATGAAGGGTGTTGATTCGCGACAGCGTCTGCTGGAAGATCTTTTACGAAAATCGGGCGGGTATAAGATATCCATCACAATTTTCATTGGTTCTGGCAGGATGGCGCGCTATTCGGATCATTCCTAATTCCTGTCCATAGCATGCCCTTTACTCTTAATTTCTCAGCGTTATACGATTTCACACGGACGGAGAGACAACATGACTTTTCCTGGTCAGATTTCAAAGGATATTCCGGATTACGAACTCGCACGCAGTCTGGGTCTAGCCTCCGGGGGCGATATTAATTTCACCGCCCTTGCCAATCAGCTGGACTGCAGCCGTAACTTTAGCCAGGTTGGGATCATCTACTCAGACGGTGCGCGTCAGTGGTTAGTGAGACCCTCAAGACGGATTGCGACGCCAAACGAAAGCTCGGTAAGTCATGTCGTCATCACTAAAGTAAACGCCTCATCAAGTAACCCTCTCCAGGCAACGACGACGACGATTCAGTCACCATCATTAGCGACTGAAATAGGTTCTACGGCGATTTCTTGCGGAGCTGCCATTCTTACTGTCGTACTTGCTGCAGGTGCAGGTATGGCCATTCCTCTCACCGCAGGTTCTTCCGGTGCTGTTGCCGCTGTGATTGTCGCTGGTGGTGTAGCAACAGGAATTCAGTGTGCAAACGGGCTTGGCCGCTTGTCACTTATTGCCATGAATCATAATGACTATGTTGCGTGGATGGATTCCCAGGAGTGGTATACCGCAACCAATACTGCTCTTGATGCGATTTCACTTGCCGGGGCTGCTGCGGGTCTAAAAAGCGCAGTATTAACCTACCGCCTACTTAATCGCTCGACGTCCGAAAGTTTACTCTCGTTATTACAAAAAATGAGCCGAGCGGACCGCACGCGGTTAACTGAGGAAATCATTCGTATTCGAAATCCCGGGATCTCTAATTCAGGGGTTAAAGCAGCGATGAAAGCTGGCGTTTACCCTAAACGTTACCCCTCGGAAGCGCTGCAGCTGCTCTTACAGCGAGAGCTGTTGAATGCTATTTCAAACTCCTCAGCATTTGTTGGCAGTGCTATCTCGGGTACAATCCGGAATCCTCAGAATATTACACAATCTGGTAAATACGTTTTTGGTTTGATTCAGTCATTTTCATTTACAGGAAGTTATTGACCCGGACATGATAAATTACATCAAAAAGAGCCTTGCATTAAGTGCTGTGATAACAGGTGAAATGGCGACTGACGATTGCCAACGGCTTGAATCATTGAAAGATCGCTTAAAAGGTCAGTTCGGTGTTCCTGTGGGTGTACATATGACAGGTATTCCCTTAGCAATAAGTACATTACTCACTATTTTTTGCTACGCTATGCTACAAGTGTCTGTCTGGATGTTGCTATTTCGCCTGCTCGGCTTACCTGAATTTAAGGTAATGATGGGAGTATTCCTTGCAGCAGTGGTGTATTGCATGATTGTAATGAGCACGATGTTTTTAACTGCCAGAGGGTCCTTAACGGGATATAAACTGCATATTTCTGTCATTACACTGACTGGCTTGATGAGCATCGTTTATTTTATCTGGACGTGGATCTCGCTTTTATTCGGCTCTGTAGAGAATTACACACCGCAAATAACCTCATTATTAGGATTGGGATTTTTCTGCCTGAATATCGTGTGGATGAATACATCTGTCTTTTACCGTTCAATTGCGCTAACGCTACATAATCGGGTATGGCGTAAGCAGTTGAAAATCGAGAACAGGCAAATGGCAGGGCTCAAACGTTGACCAAGCGTCAATTGAGGGACCGGCGTATAAAAGGTAAACGCCACGAAGGGGGATAAATCCCCTTTCCGCAGCCTTATTTTCTCCCTTTCATCCTGTTCTTACCCGCTTTTTTCCTCTCTGCTATACACTCTTACTAACGCTAAAAAAGGGAGCAGCGCGGATGGCAACCTATCCAGACAGTTTATTGATTCTCAATGGCAAAAGCGCAGGCAACGATCTGTTGCGTCAGGCAATTCAGGGTTTGCGTGAAGACGGCGCGCGCATTCACGTCAGGGTGACGTGGGAAAAAGGCGACGCGGCACGCTATATCAATGAAGCCCTTGGGCTTGGCGTCAGCACCATCATTTCCGGCGGCGGCGATGGCACCATCAATGAGATTGCGTCAGCGCTTATCGACCTGCCCCCGGCAAACCGGCCGGTGATGGGCATTTTACCGCTAGGCACCGCCAATGATTTTGCCACCAGCGCCGGGATCCCGGAGGAGTTAGAGAAGGCGCTCCAGCTGGCGATCCTCGGCAAGGCCACTGCTGTGGATATTGCGCAGGTGAATGATAAAACCTGTTTTATCAATATGGCGACGGGCGGGTTTGGCACGCGCATCACCAGCGAAACGCCGGAAAAGCTGAAGGCGGCGCTGGGCGGCGTGTCGTACCTGATCCACGGCCTGATGCGCATGGACACCCTCAAGCCTGACCGCTGCGAAATTCGCGGCGAGGATTTTCAGTGGCAGGGGGACGCGCTGGTGATTGGGATTGGCAATGGCCGCCAGGCTGGCGGCGGGCAGCAGCTGTGCCCGGAGGCGCTGATTAATGACGGTCAGCTCCAGCTGCGTATTTTCACTGGCGACGGCCTGCTGCCCGCGCTGTTTACCACGCTGACGCAGCCGGAAGAGAGTCCAAATATCATCGCCGGGAAATCGGCGTGGTTTGAAGTGAATGCTCCCCACGGGATGACCTTTAACCTCGACGGAGAGCCGCTGAGCGGGACGCAGTTCCGCATTGAGGTGTTGCCCGGCGCGCTACAGTGTCGGCTGCCGCCGGACTGCGTGCTTTTGCGCTGATGTTTCGCACGGTGCGCGATGATGCCCTCTCCCACCGGGAGAGGGAGATGGAGCCGTCAGGCAATCGTGACTTTGCTGTCGAGATAGACGTCCTGAACCGCATTGATCAGCTTCACGCCGTCGGCCATCGATTTCTTAAACGCCTTACGGCCAAGGATCAGCCCCATGCCGCCCGCGCGTTTGTTAATAACCGCCGTACGCACCGCGTCTGACAGGTCGGTATCACCGCCCGCCGCGCCGCCTGAGTTAATCAGCCCCGCGCGGCCCATGTAGCAGTTCGCCAGCTGGTAGCGCACCAGGTCGATCGGGTTATCGCTGGTCAGCTTGCTGTAAACGCGATCGTCGGTGTAGCCAAAGTTCACCGCTTTATAGCCACCGTTATTCTCGGCCATTTTCTGCTTCACGATATCCGCGCCGATGGTCGCCGCCAGGTGGTTCGCCTGCCCGGTCAGGTCGGCGGATACATGGTAATCCACGCCGTCTTTTTTGAACGCGTTGTTGCGCAGATATGCCCACAGTACGGTGACCATGCCCAGCTCGTGCGCGCGCTCAAACGCCGCAGAGATCTCTTCAATCTGACGACGGGACTGTTCGGAGCCGAAGTAAATCGTCGCCCCTACCGCCACCGCGCCCATGTTGAACGCCTGCTCGACGCTGGCGTAGAGGGTCTGGTCATATTCGGTTGGGTAGCTAAGAGTTTCGTTATGGTTCAGCTTCACAAGGAACGGAATGCGGTGGGCATAGCGACGCGAAACCGAGGCCAGCACGCCGTAGGTAGAGGCCACGCAGTTACAGCCCGCTTCAATCGCCAGCTCAACAATGTTCTTCGGATCGAAGTAGAGCGGATTCGCCGCAAAAGAGGCGCCCGCAGAGTGCTCAACGCCCTGGTCCACCGGCAGGATAGAGAGATACCCGGTGCCGCCGAGCCGCCCGGTGTTGTAGAGCGTCTGCATATTTCGCAGGACCGCAGGCGGACGGTTGTTATCGATCATCACGCGGTCAACGTAGTCGTGACCAGGCAGATACAGCTGGTCGGCTGGAATGGTCATACAACGATGCTGTAAAAGGCTGTCGGCGTCTTTGCCAAGCAACTGCGCAATATCAGTCATGTGATACTCCCGTAAGTCCGACGTCGTGTCGGTGTGTGTTTATCCAGTCCCATCTTTTATGGGCAGACTAAGCCTGGTACCGACTTAACAGATTTTCCACCTTTTGCATTCTTTTTCAGCACAATCTGCTGGCTCGATTCGTGTACAACAAAACTGTTACATTGATCAAACAATCGCCACAAAGGTATTTAAAAGGTATTATTGAGTGGTATGTTAAAGGCGTACCCTCTCTGACATGCAGGATTAAAAAATGAAAACGAAAGTCCAACTGTCATTCATGATGTTTGTTGAATGGTTTATCTGGGGCGCGTGGTTTGTGCCGCTGTGGCTGTGGCTGAGCAAAAGCGGTTTTACCGCCGGAGAAATCGGCTGGTCTTACGCCTGTACCGCCATTGCCGCGATCCTCTCCCCGATTCTGGTCGGCTCGCTGACGGACCGCTTCTTCGCCGCGCAGAAAGTGCTGTCAGCGCTGATGTTCGCCGGAGCCATTCTGATCTACTTCGCCGCACAGCAAACCCAGTTCAGCACCTTCTTCCCGCTGCTGCTGGTTTACTCCCTGACCTATATGCCAACCATCGCGCTGACCAACAGTATCGCCTTTGCCAACGTGGACGACGTCGAGGCCGATTTCCCGCGCATCCGCGTGATGGGCACCATCGGCTGGATCGCCTCCGGGCTGGCGTGCGGGTTCCTGCCGCAGATGCTGGGCTACAGCGATATTTCCGATACCAATATTCCGCTGCTGATGACGGCAGCCAGCTCCGCCCTGCTCGGCATCTTTGCCCTGTTCCTGCCGAATACGCCGCCGAAAAGTACCGGCAAGCTGGATTTCAAAGTGATGCTCGGGCTGGACGCGCTGATCCTGCTGCGCGACAGAAACTTCCTGGTGTTCTTCTTCTGCTCGTTCCTGTTCGCCATGCCGCTGGCCTTCTATTACATCTTCGCCAACGGCTATCTCACCGAAGTGGGGATGAAAAACGCCACCGGCTGGATGACGCTCGGCCAGTTCTCCGAAATCTTCTTTATGCTCGCCCTGCCGTTCTTTACCAAACGCTTTGGTATTAAGAAGGTCTTACTGTTGGGCCTGATTACCGCCGCCATCCGCTACGGGTTCTTCGTTTACGGCGGAGCGGAACAGTACTTCACCTACGCCCTGCTGTTCCTCGGCATTCTGCTGCACGGCGTTAGCTACGACTTCTATTACGTCACCGCGTACATCTACGTGGACAAAAAAGCGCCGGTGCATATGCGCACCGCCGCGCAAGGCCTGATTACGCTGTGCTGTCAGGGCTTTGGTAGCCTGCTGGGTTACCGCCTGGGCGGCGTGATGATGGAAAAAATGTTCGCATACAAAGAGCCGGTGAATGGGCTGACCTTCAACTGGGCCGGAATGTGGACGTTTGGTGCAATCATGATTGCCGTGATTGCAGTGCTGTTTATGCTGTTTTTCCGCGAATCGGATAAAGAGATCGCCGCAATTGCGGTGGTTGATGGCGATGCCGCGCTGACACAAGGGGAAGTTAAATGAAACAAGAACGTGTTCTCGGTGCCCTTTACGGGCAGGCGTTAGGGGATGCGATGGGCATGCCGTCGGAGCTGTGGCCGAGAAAGCGCGTCAAGGCGCACTTCGGCTGGATCGACCGCTTTTTACCCGGCCCGGCAGAGAATAATGCGGCCTGCTATTTCAGACAGGCAGAGTTCACCGACGATACCTCAATGGCGCTGTGCCTGGCGGATGCGATTATTGAGTGTGAGGGAGACATCAACGCGGACGTTATCGGCAAGCATATTCTGCGCTGGGCGCTCGATTTCGACGCGTTTAATAAGAACGTGCTCGGCCCGACCTCCAAAATCGCGCTTAACGCGATTCGCGACGGCAAACCGGTTAGCGAACTGGACAACAACGGCGTGACTAACGGGGCGGCGATGCGCGCCTCCCCGCTGGGCTGCCTGCTTCCGGCCACGCGTCTGGAACACTTTGTTGAGCAGGTGGCGCTGGCCTCCAGCCCGACCCATAAATCGGACCTCGCTATTGCCGGCGCGGTGGTGATTGCCTGGGCGGTTTCCCGCGCTATCGACGGTGAAAGCTGGCAGAACATCGTCGATGCGCTGCCGGGTATCGCCCGCTATGCGCAGGAGGCGAAAACCACCACCTTCAGCGCGTCGCTGGCGGCACGTATTGAACTGGCACTTAAGACCGTGCGGGAAGCCAACGGGGTTGAGTCCGCCAGCGAGCAGGTTTACCAGCTCGTGGGGGCCGGAACCAGCACCATTGAGTCCGTTCCGGCGGCCATTGCGATGGTCGAACTGGCGGGAACCGACCCGAACCGCTGCGCCATTTTATGCGCCAACCTGGGCGGCGATACCGACACTATTGGCGCGATGGCGACGGCCATCTGCGGCGCGCTCCATGGCGTGCAGGCGATTGACCCGGCGCTCAAAGCCGAACTCGACGCCGTCAACCGGCTCGATTTCGGCCACTATTGCGAGAAACTGCTGCACTACCGGGAGCAAAGGGAGGGCGTATGAGTTCATTTGCCCAACGTCTCGACACCCTGCACGCCGCGCGCCCGGTGACGGTGCTGGGCGCAGCGGTGATAGACGTCATCGCCGACGCCTACGCCCTGCCCTGGCGCGGGTGCGATATCGAGCTCAAACAGCAGGGCGTGAATATTGGCGGCTGCGCGCTAAACATTGCCATCGCCCTGAAACGGCTCGGCATTGCGTCGCAAAACGCCCTGCCCGTCGGTCACGGCGTCTGGGCGGATATTATTCGCAACGCCATGGCGAAGCAGGATCTGCACAGCGCCATTGCGGCCGAAACCGGCGATAACGGCTGGTGCCTGGCGCTGGTGGAGCCAGACGGCGAGCGCACCTTTATGTCCTTTAGCGGCGTGGAGAACCAGTGGCAGCAGCGCTGGCTTGATGTGCTCAACATCCCGTCGAACAGCCTGGTCTATTTATCCGGCTATCAGCTGGCCTCACCGTGCGGCGAGCTGCTGACACGCTGGCTGGAGGGGTTGCAGGACGTGACGGCATTTATCGATTTCGGCCCACGCATCGCGGATATTCCCGACGCGCTGATGGCGCGGATTATGGCTCGCAGGCCGATCGTGTCGCTCAATCGTCAGGAAGCGGAGATCGCAGCCGAACGGCTGGGCGTAGCGGCTGAAAACCTGGGTGTGGAGTGGCAGCATCGCTTCGGCGCCGCGCTGATTGTGCGCCATGATAAAGACGGCGCCGCGTGGTATGACGGTAATACCTCAGGCGTTGTTCCGGCGTTTCCGGCGACGGTTGTGGATACCATTGGCGCTGGCGACAGCCACGCGGGCGGCACGCTTGCCGGGCTGGCGGCGGGATGGTCACTGGCAGACGCCGTTCTGCTGGGGAATGCCGTGGCGTCCTGGGTAGTCAGCCACCGCGGCGGGGACTGCGCCCCGACTCGCGACGAATTATTCCTCGCACACAAAGACGTATAGATCGCTGCGGCAGTAGCTGATGCTGTACTCAATCGGCCGGTGCTGTTGGTCAAGCGCAACCTGCTTGATCACCAGCACCGGTATTTTTTCGTCCATCTTAATGTGCGCCTGAAACTCGCTGTCCGGCATTCGGGCGCTAACCCGTGAACGGGTGCGCTGCGGAAAAATATTCTGACTGCGGAAGTAATCGTACAGCGAAATGCCAATCGCATCGGGATCGGGAATGAGGCCAACCGGCACCCAGGACTCTTCAATCGACACCGCATCGTCATCCACATAGCGAATGCGCTTGAGCAAAAAGACCTCGCTGTCCGGAGGTATAGACAGGTGGTTTGCGACCTCTTCCGGGCACTTCACCACCCGCTTGTTGACCCACAGCGTATTGGGCTTTTGGCCGCGCAGCACTACCTGCTGGGAAAAACCGCGCGCCTCTTTCAGCGAATATTCAAAGATGTTGTTGATTTGCGTGCCATAGCCACGGGAGCGGGTGACAACGCCCTCTTCCTCCAGCGCCTGCATCGCCTTTCGCACGGTGATGCGCGACACCCCGGTTAACTGGCTCAGATCGCGCTCGCCGGGCAAAATATTCCCGTGCTCCAGCACCCCGCTGCGCACAGCGTTTTTTACCGTTTCGGCAAATTTCAGGTACAGCGGCGCGTTGTCAGGCGCGGCGATCCGTTCATTCAGTTGAGCGATTAACCGGGTATGCGCTTGTTCCATCTCTGTTTTCTCAGGCGTGATGTTTCCTGCCAGTATACTGGGTTACCACCATGCATGAAAATGATGAACCGGCCCAATACCGTGACCCACTTCCAGAGTATCGGCTTTTGCCAGCGCCGCCGAGAGCCAGGTTTTCGCTTCGCGCACCGTATCGGCCCAGCCGTCATGCCGCGGGCGCAGCGCCGCCAGCGCGGCGGAGAGCGTACAGCCCGTGCCGTGGGTGTTTTTGGTCTGCACGCGCGGAGCGGTAAAACGCACTTCGCCGTCGCGGGTAAAGAGCCAGTCCGGGCTTTCAGCGTCATCAAGATGACCGCCCTTCATCAGCACCGCCCCGCAGCCCATCGCCAGCAGCGCGTTTCCCTGCGCTTTCATCTCGCGTTCAGTTTGCGCATGCGATGTGCCTAACAGCGCGGCGGCTTCCGGCAGATTGGGCGTGATAAGCGCCACCTGCGGCAGTAGCTTTGTACGCAGCGTCTCCACGGCGGAGGCGGAGAGCAGCGGGTCGCCGCTTTTAGCCAGCATGACGGTATCCAGCACCACGTTTTGCACCTGATAGCGTTTAAGCCGCTCGGCCACCGCTTCCACAATATCCGTCTCGGCCAGCATGCCGATCTTGGTGGTATCGATGCGCACATCGCTGAACACTGAATCCAGCTGCGCGGCAACAAAATCCGGCTCGATACGGTAGACCGACTGCACGCCGCGCGTGTTTTGCGCCACCAGCGCGGTAATGACCGAGCAGCCGTACGCGCCAAGGGCCGAGAAGGTTTTGAGATCGGCCTGGATACCCGCGCCGCCGCTAGGATCGGTGCCGGCAATGGTCAGGGCGTTAATCCGCTTCATGCCTGCTCCTCCAGCGTATAGAGCGCATCCAGAAACGCGCTGGCAAAACTGCCTGGCCCACGCGACTGCGCAACGGCCACCGTTCCGGCTCGCTTCATCCATCCGCAGGCGGCAGCGACGTTATCCATCCGGTCGCCCGGCAGCGAGCAGCTCGCCGCCACAACGGCAGAAAGCGCGCATCCGGTTCCCACTACGCGCGTCATCAACGGATCGCCGCCCGTTACCGTGCGGGTACGTTGCCCGTCAGTGATGTAATCCACCTCGCCGGTGACGACCACAACGGCATTGGTCTGGCGAGCCAGCGCCTGTGCGGCGGGCACCGCGCTGGCTGCGGTATCGGTTGTATCGACGCCGCGTCCGCCCGCGCTCATTCCGGCAAGGGCCAGAATTTCGGAGGCATTGCCGCGAATGGCGGCCGGTTTCAGGGTAAGGATTTGATGGCAAAAACGGGTGCGGAACGTCAGGGCGCCCGCAGCAACCGGGTCCAGCGTCCAGGGCTTGCCTGCAGCCACCGCGCTTTCTATTGCCCGACGCATCGCCTGGGCACGCGGCGAGGTCAGCGTACCAACGTTAATCAGCAGCGCATCGGCGATGCTGGCAAACTGTTCAGCCTCTTCGGCCTCAATCACCATCGCGGGTGATGCGCCAAGCGCCAGCAAAACGTTGGCCGTGAAGGTCTGTACGACATCGTTGGTCATACAGTGGGTCAGCGGAGAACGGGTTCGGAAGTGGTGTAAAACGTGTAAATCGAGCAGGTCAGGCTGCATGGGTTCGCTCCTGCCTTGCGTGAAGAAGCGATGACCGGGAAGGCATCTGACTTCCCTACGCTGGCATTATCCAGATCAGGTAATACGGGTATTTCTCAGCCTTCACAAAGAAGGGCACCCCGAGTCAAAACACTTTTAAAACAGTGAGTTATAAAACTCATTAACGTAATGTAGTGTAACCGGGGCCGTAGGCCAGGCGCAAGGAGTTTCGATTTATCACCCCGTTTGTCACAGCGGAAATCTCCAGACGTACTTTCCAGTCATTTGCGTATATTTATTACGCTTTAGTTAATTCTGGTTCAATAATTGTTAACGTGTTATTGACAATCTTTATTGTGCACTTTTACTAAGGCTATTATTTTTTTCAGCCCTGTTACGTGTGATTTATTCTTTTATAAGACATATAAACTTCTTTCATACGAAATAAAAAGGATTCACTCATCTGTTTAACAACGTTAAATATTCATTTTTCAATCAATTACTTAAAGCGAGTTATAAAATTAACGTGCAACTCACAAATAAATGTATACATTAAATAAATCATAGAGTTACCACACCCCTTCGCTGTACTTATTCATATCATTTATGATTTAGATCAAAATCATTAGTTTGGGTTTAATTGATAGTTAATTCACGTTACTAAAAAAGATTAAGACAGAGTTCAACCATCATTGATGGTTAATCTCTGTCTCATGAAAACCGTTCAGCTAAATATTATTTTTTCAATACATTAAAGATGTGGTCATTTAAAATGAAACCTTTGAATAAATCTATTATTTCTGTTTTTGCACTGTATGTGGTTGCTGGTGGTTCATTCCATGTTGCTACAGCTGCTGAAGCGATGATTCAGACAACTGATGGTAGCAACGTTTTTCTTTCCATTCATGGTCAAGACGAATCAATCAAATCTTATGATTTAGATGATATTGATAAGCTTAAAGGTGGGGTAAGTTCTAACACCACGTCAATATCCCTTTTACGCGGCGATTTAGATGCTGAATCACGTAATAGGGTAGATGAAATTAATCGTGTTGATGGTGAGGCTAAACGTGCCGGTGCTCTTGCTGATACCGCTAGTCAAAAAGCAGACACTGCTTTATTAGACGTTGCTAAAAATGGCTCTGGTATCATTCAGCTTCAAAACCAAACCCAATTACAAGGCAACGTATTGACAGACCATGAGCAACGCATCACCTCTTTAGAGAATATGCCAAAACCAGTCAACGGCGTAGATGGAAAAGATGGCGCGAAAGGTGATAAGGGAGATACGGGCGCACAGGGGGCAGCAGGAGTTAACGGACGTGACGGCGCAGATGGTCATAATGGTAAAGATGGTGTGGCAACTACCGTAACGCGCGTGCAGGTAGACGCAGCGACGCAAACGAAAGTGGCCAACAACAGCCAGGCTGTTACCGCCACCGCTCAAGAACTTCAGGCAACAAAGCAGACGTTACAGGCAATGAATAACAACACCAATCAGCAATTCAAATCATTGCATGACGAAGTGGATAATAATAAGAAGCAGGCCAACGCCGGTATCTCGGGCGCCATGGCGATGGCAGGTTTACCGCAGGTACAAACGAATCAGCATGTTATGTTCTCTGCTGGCGGTGCAACGTACAATAATGAAAGCGCCCTTGCCGTCGGGGCATCCGTTAACTTCAATTCACATGTCATCGCGAAAGTGAGCTTCTCTGATGATACCGCCAATAATATGGGAGCGTCAGTTGGCGTCGGAATGGGCTTTTAACTAAATACAAGTTAAGCATTATTAACTGACGCCGTTAAGTTAATAACCCGCTTGCCTCCGGCAAGAATAGCAATGACAGAAAAAACATGCTCAGACATATCATTATTTCAGCGACCCTGTATCTGATGCTCATTGGTGTCGGTATTTGGATCGGCATGATGTACGTCTCTTATTATCTGTGCGTTTTATAAGGTGGACAAAAGTTTAGCCATGAAAACTCAATTAATATGGATTGCACTGATGTTGACGGTAGCGACAACACCGGCTCATGCGATTAACGCGCACTATCGTGTTCAATTAGAACGTTCAGGATGTACTGAGATGAACGCGAATGACGGCTCTTGTGATATTCACAAAACAAAAGCCCAAAATGCGGCACAGCACACAACAGCTGCGGTCCACGACCCTTTGCGTGAAGCCATTTTCACATCGGATGCGGTTAACGCCACGATTTCAAACGGCTTTCTTGACGCCACCATTAACGGCAAAAAGGCCATCGTGAAACGTCTGAATACTCATTTCTATGAGATTCACGGTAATGGTTTTGTTATATCGCTAAGCCTTGATGAGAACGGCATTACGGCGGCGTCCTGGAATAAGACGGCGGGGCGTAACCACGGCATTTTGCAGGTATCGCAGAAATAAAGCTAACAAGGAGGCTGTCTGCCTCCTTTTTGGTCAGCGAATGGCACGATTTGTCACACTCTTTTTTATGAATTTACAGTCGGGGCAGAACACACGTAACAGTCTGTTTTTATTTATCATAAAGCGCAATTTTCTTTCTTAAAAAGGGGATATCCCTTCTCCTGAGCGCCATGTCACAAAACAGTAAACAAATTAACCATTGAGCCCCGTGGCAAAAGGCTCTATATTGGCGGCGTTTTTTTCAGGCCCCCATCTGTTTTTTAACTTTTTATTCAATCGTGGCTCATAACGAAGCGGCGGTTGTAGGAGTGATATGATGACGGATAAAGTCCGTATTGACACCGTAGATGCCCACAAAAGCAACGAAACCTATCTGGCCCGTCAGGCCGAGTTTGAATCTAACGTCAGGAGTTATCCGCGCAAACTGCCTTTAGCCATCACTAAAGCAGAAGGCGTGTGGATCACCGATGCAGATAATAAAGAATACCTTGACTGTTTAGCAGGCGCAGGAACCCTTGCGCTTGGCCATAACCATCCTGATGTGCTGAAAAGCATCCAAAATGTCATTACCAGCGGCTTGCCGTTACATACCCTGGATCTGACTACGCCTCTTAAAGACGCGTTTTCTGAATACCTGCTCTCTCTGCTGCCTGGTCAGGGCAAAGAGTACTGCCTGCAGTTCACCGGTCCATCCGGTGCTGACGCCGTTGAAGCGGCTCTGAAGCTGGCGAAAAAAGTGACTGGTCGTAGCGGTATCATCAGCTTCTCTGGTGGTTACCACGGTATGACCCACGGCGCGTTGTCCGTGACCGGCAACCTGTCTCCGAAAGAAGCAGTTGACGGTATGATGCCAGAAGTACAGTTCATGCCTTACCCGCACGAGTACCGTTGCCCGCTGGGTATCGGTGGTGAAGCGGGCGTGAAAGCGCTGACTTACTACTTCGATAACCTGATCAACGACGTTGAAAGCGGCGTGCGTAAACCTGCTGCGGTGATTCTGGAAGCCGTTCAGGGCGAAGGCGGCGTGAACCCGGCTCCGGCTGAGTGGCTACAGCGCATCCGTAAAGTGACTCAGGAACACGGCATTCTGCTGATCCTCGACGAAGTTCAGGCTGGCTTTGCCCGTACCGGTAAATTCTTCGCCTTCGAACACGCGGGTATTGAGCCAGACATTATCGTGATGTCTAAAGCCGTAGGTGGCGGTCTGCCGCTGGCCGTGCTCGGTATCAAAAAGCAGTTCGACGCATGGGCGCCAGGCCACCACACCGGTACCTTCCGCGGCAACCAGCTGGCGATGGCGACCGGCCTGACCACGCTGAAAATCCTGAAAGACCAGAACATCGCGGGCAAAGTGGCCGCTCAGGGCGAATGGCTGAAAGGCCAGCTGAAAGAGATGGCGAAACGCTATCCTGTTATCGGCCACGTGCGCGGTCTGGGTATGATGATCGGTATTGAGATCGTTAAGCCACACGAAGCCGCTGACCACATGGGCTGCTTCCCGGGCGACGGCGAGCTGTCTGCACTGATTCAGAAGAAGTGCTTCGAAGCCGGTCTGATTCTGGAGCGCGGCGGCCGTAACGGTATCGTTCTGCGTCTGCTGCCGTCTCTGCTGATCAGCGACGAAGAGCTGAAAATCTTCCTGGATAAATTTGAGCAGGCACTGCTTGCTGCGGGCGTTCGCCCGGCGTAACCGGAGTTATTGATTACGATGTCTGATTCAAACCCAATTTTGTTCTCCTCTGCGCAGAGCATTGAAGCTTATCAGCAGGCGATCGAACAAAGCACTCAGGCTGTGATGCAGTGGCTGAAACAGCCTGAGATGTACCAGGGCAAAACGGTCGCAGAACTGCGCGACCGTATTAAGCTGGATTTCAACCCGAAAGGGCTGGGCAACGAAGCGGCAATTGAACGCGCCGTGGAGTTCTTCCTGAAAGACAGCTTGTCCGTTCATCACCCGCAGTGTGTGGCGCACCTGCACTGCCCAAGCCTGGTAGTAAGCCAGGCGGCGGAAGTGCTGATCAACGCCACTAACCAGAGTATGGACTCCTGGGATCAAAGCCCGTCCGCAACCATTATTGAGATCAAGCTGATCGAGTGGCTGCGTACCCGCGTGGGTTATCAGGCCGGCGACGCAGGTGTCTTCACCAGCGGCGGCACCCAGAGCAACCTGATGGGCCTGATGCTGGCTCGCGATGCGTTCTTCGCGCGTCAGGGCCACTCCGTTCAGCAGGACGGCCTGGTAGGCGATCTGCGCAAAATTCGCGTGCTGTGCTCCGAAAACGCACACTTCTCCGTGCAGAAAAACATGGCGCTGATGGGTCTGGGCTACCAGTCCGTGGTGCAGGTGAAAACGGACGAATTCTCCCGCATGGATCTGACCGATCTGGCTGCGAAAATTGAGCAGTGCAATGCGAACGGCGAGCAGATTCTGGCGATCGTCGCGACGGCAGGTACCACCGATGCCGGTGCTATTGACCCGCTGCGTGCAATTGCAGAGCTGGCCGCTAAGCAGAACATCTGGGTTCACGTTGATGCGGCCTGGGGCGGCGCGCTGCTGATGTCTGAGCAGTATCGTCACTACCTGGACGGCATCGAGCTGGTGGATTCCGTCACCCTGGACTTCCACAAGCAGTTCTTCCAGACCATCAGCTGCGGCGCGTTCCTGCTGAAAGAAGCGCGTCACTATGAGCTGATGCGCTATCAGGCGGCCTATCTGAACTCTGAGTTCGATGAAGAAGCGGGCGTACCTAACCTGGTGTCCAAATCTCTGCAGACCACCCGTCGTTTTGACGCGCTGAAGCTGTGGATGAGCCTGGAAGCGCTGGGTCAGGAGCAATACGCGGCGATCATCGATCACGGCGTGACCCTGGCGCAGCAGGTTGCTGCCTACGTGAAAGAGCAGCCTGCTCTGGAACTGGTTATGCAGCCACAGCTGGCAAGCGTTCTGTTCCGCTTCCGCGGACAAGTGCAGATGGATGACGCGGGAATCGCCCTGCTGAACCAGAAAATTGGTGATGCGCTGCTGGAATCTGGCCGTGCTAACGTTGGTGTGACCGAGCACAACGGCGTCACCTGCCTGAAGCTGACGCTGCTGAACCCAACCGTGACGCTGGAAGATATTAAAATCCTGCTGTCTCTGGTTGAGCGCACCGCGCAGGAAGTTCTGGCTAAGTAATACAGACCCCTCTTCCGCCGGGAGAGGGGTTATTTTATACGCCTGCCCACCACATCCTTAATTTTAATCCCCAGTAACTCGTCCAGCCCGTCGTGGTACTGACCACATTACCCTTCGACACAATGACCAGCGTCGGCGTTACGCTCACCTGCCACTGCTGCGACAACGCACCGTTTACATCGTTAATCACCGGCATTTTCAGCTGTTTCTTTTCAACCCAGCGCGCAAGCTTTGCGTTATCACCGGAACGCATGGCAATACTAATCACGTTCCCGCCTTCTTCTGCCAGCTGATTAACGGAAGGCGTCGTGTAACGGCATATGCTGCACCAGGTGGCCCAGACGTAAATCAGCAGCGGGCGTTCCTGGCTTAGCGCCGAGATATCATGAACGTTGCCGTCGATGCTCTGCATCGGTGTTGCACTAAAACTGGCGGGGAGTGACGGTTTTCGATACCGATCAACACCCCACACTACGGCCAGCGTCAGCAGAACGAGTATTATCCCTTCCCGCGCCCAGCGGCGCAGTCGACTGAATTTGCGGTTATCCATTATGACCTCATGTTTGAACGAAGGTCATCTTAACGGGCAATATGCCATCACGCTGTAAAGAAATGTCGCGTCAGGTTTATTCCTGGGTATAACCGTAGTCGTAATGGCTATATCCCGAGTTGTAATAAAGCACGGCAGATTTCACGATATCATTGAGGATCGCGCCATTCACCTGCACGCCCATTTGCTGCAGACGCTTCAGGCAGTTCTCGATCTCCTTGACGTTAGTTTTACCAAAGCGGGCGACCAGCAGCGTGGTCGCCGCTGCTCGGGCTATCAGCAAGGCATCCGTTACGGCAAGCACAGGTGGGGTATCGACAATCACGATGTCATACAGTTTATCTATCTGCGACATCACGGCCTGGAAGCGTTCACTCATGAGCAGCTCAACGGGATGTGAAGGTTGGGGTCCGCAGGTCAATACATCAAAACCGCCTTTCTCAACGCGTTGAACAGCCGCCTGCCATTCAATGTCTCCTCCGAGCACGCAGGATAATCCCCGATGATTGCTCAGTTTGAACACATTGTGGACATATCCCTTGCGCATATCCGCATCAATAAACAGCACTCGCTGTCCGGCCTGAGCGGCAATCGACGCCATTGAAGTACTGACCAGCGTCTTTCCGCAGTCCTGCGTGGGTCCAGACACCACGACAATCCGGTTTGTGGCATCCATCATGGCAAAATGCAGACTGGTGCACAGCCCTCGCACCGCCTCGACAAACCTATCTGCCGGGCGGTCAACGGGCAGAAAAGGAACGTTCGACGTCCTGTGCTCCCAGTGGGAAGCAAACAAGGTTCTCCTGCGCAGGTGCGTTTTTTTCCAGAGCCACACCGAGCGCGGAAGCGTCGCCAGAAGCGGTATCCCCTGCACTTCTAGTTGTTCAGACGAGGTAATACCCCGATTAAAGGCTGAGCGCACTAAAACTATGCCGGCAGAGAGCATCAACCCCATCAGCATACCCAGTAGGATAATGAGCGCTTTGCGCGGTTTGATCGGCTCTGGCTGCACCACGGCCGGGTCAATAATCCGCACGTTCCCAATAGTGCTGGAACGCGAAATACTCAGCTCTTGCTGACGCGTCAGCAACTGCAGGTATATGGTACGCCCGGATTCAACGTCACGACTCAGCCGTAAGATTTCCTGCTGCGTGGAAGGCATGGTTGAGACGCGATTATTCAGGCGCGCACGCTCGCGTTCAAGCGTTTGTTTTTTCTCCCGCAGGGCACGGTAGGTGGGATGGTCCTTTTTGAAAAGTTGTGAAACCTCTGCTTCGCGGAACGTCAGCTCGTTAAGCTGATTTTCCACGTTAACAACCTGATCAAGGACTGACTTTGCTTCCAGAGATAAGTCGACTGAATCGCGTTGCTCTCTGTAGGCATTCAGACGCGCTTCAGCTTCATCCAGCTCCCGACTGATCTTAGGTAATTGCTCCTGTAAGAACGTGAGGCTGCGGGAATCTTTGGCTTCCTGGCGCGCAATATTCTGGCTGAGAAAATTTTCAGCAATGGTATTAAGTACCGTGGCGATCCTGGCGGGGTCTTCACCCATTAACGTTAATGCGATCATACCGCTCTGTTTCGCCGACTCACCAACCGTAAGCCTGTTCTGAATGGCGTTGATCGCGTCAAGCCTTGTTATGGTTTCGAGGGTAAACTCGGTTCCTGGTTCCGCGCTGAGGGATGTCACCAGAAGCGACATTCCGTCTTTAACCAGCGTTTTCCCCACTGTGCCTTCTGCTTGAAGCGTTTTTCCCTCAAGACGATACCGCCCTTTCCCCTGTACGGTGAGTAAAAGCGTTTGTGGCTTACCTTCCAGAAGGGGAATAGTCAGCGCGCCAATCGTTATTTCATCGGATTTACGTCCCCGCACGTGTTCCCATAACGGCCCGATGACAGGAAACACGCGTCGCCTGGCGTTGTACGTCAACCCTAATTGATCAACGGTCTCTCCCAGAATCATCCGTGATTTAAGGAGTAAAAGTTCCGGCGCGACCTCTGGCGAGAGTTCAGACTCGAAAGGGGTCAGATTCTTGAGCAGTGAGTTACTCTGCTTCGCTTCTACCTGCACCATGGCATCAGCCTGATAAACTGGCGTGGCGCTGAACGCGTAGATACCCGAGCATACCGTGAGCAAGAGCGTGACGCACGCGATCGTCACCCGGTTGTCAAACATCTCAGCAAGCAACTGAAGAAGATCGATTTCATTATTCTGCGGTGTCGCAGCACTATATTTGTCTGATTTAGAAGACGACATTACGGCTTCATTCCTTGTTGACTCAAACGACGAGCCCATTCCTGACTGGCTTTCCCCAATTGCTCGAAAACATATTCATAGACTTCGCGACTTTTGTGATACGGGTCGGGAATGTCCCTGGTCTCCAGCCATTGTCCAAAGAGCAGCGATTTTCCCCGGTTCTCCGGGGTCATTGCGGCAATAAAACGGAGGTGTTCCGGCTCCATTACCAGAATCAAATCGGATTGTTGCAACAGGCTGCGCGTCACCTTTCGGGCAACATGCCCTTCCAGCGAAACGCCATGACGCCAGGCGACAGCCTGCGCAGCCGCATCCGCCGGGCGTCCTTCAAGTCCAAAAATACCTGCTGAGGTCACCTGCTTGCCGGGTAATTGCTGACGCAACAGCCGCTCACCAATCGGTGAGCGGCAAATATTGCCGGTGCAGACCACTAAGATTGACTGAAACATTACTGCGGCCACGATCTGATGTAACGAACGGTTTCGGTCAGGTCATGGACGCCGCTGATGGTAGGCACCAGCTGGGTGATTACGCGATTCCAGCGTGATAATGGTGCCGTAGTGACGTAAACGATGTCATACGGCTCCAGCTGGAATTCCGTACCCAGCACCATGGCTGACGCATCTTCCGCATTCAGTTGATAGATATTGGCAATTTTGTCCGTGTCGCCTTTTTTAGATACCTGCCGAATAACAAAAATGCCGGTTGCATCGGCCATATTTTGGTTAAGTCCACCAGCATTTCCCAGGGCTTCGGCCAGCGTCATGCCGCTACGATCCATCTTAAGCGTACTCTGCTTGACCACTTCGCCCATCACGAACACTTTCAGCGCGTCGTTCCGGGGAATAAACAGGATATCACCCGGATAAAGCAGTTTATTTTGAGTCAAATCGCCATGCTGCATCAGCGCATAGAGCGAAAGTCGGGAATCCTTGCCATCATGCGTGAGCACGACGTTACGCCAGTCGGCATCCGCAGAAAGACCGCCAGCGGCGTTAACCGCATCCATCACCGTCAGTGGAATATTCGTTATGGGTTGTTGGCCCGATTTTTCGACCTCTCCGGTGACATAGGCTTTTTGCGAACGGAAGGCGGCAATGCTGACGTCCACCTGCGGGCTCTCAATGACTTTATCCAGTCGCTCTGTAATCTCCTCACGTACCTGTGAAACCGTTTTTCCCGCGACCCGCAGCTTACCGACGTAGGGATAAAAGAGCGTACCATCGGCGTT
Organism: Enterobacter sp. 61D5; assembly: GCF_034107965.1. Taxonomy (NCBI): domain Bacteria; kingdom Pseudomonadati; phylum Pseudomonadota; class Gammaproteobacteria; order Enterobacterales; family Enterobacteriaceae; genus Enterobacter; species Enterobacter sp. 61D5. The sequence goes on along the minus strand of NZ_JAWNFK010000004.1, from coordinate 418,849 downwards.
GACCCAGTTGCCTGCATCGCTTGCGCTACGATATTGTCCCGCGGGCGTCGTTAATTCAGGGTGATCCCAGACGGTGACCGTCAGGATGTCGCCTGTGCCAATACGGTATTCCCAGTTTTTGATCTGCTCATCCAGATTAGGATTTGCCTGAGATTTCGATACGGTCGGACGCAGTTTTTCAATCAATCCCGGCGTTAATGGGAAAATTTCCACGCGCTTATCAAGATTATAATTAACGTCTTCTGCCGCAATGACTTTTTTCCCGGACACACTTAAGTTCTGGCCGGGGGAAAATACACACCCCGTTAACTGACTAACGGTGAGAAATAACAGCGAAAATGCAGTTGTACTTTTCATTTGTATAAATATTTCTTTTTAACGTTGCGCTTATCGTTAACCCTGCAAAGAGATCAAACCTAACGCCATGAAATTTAATTGATTATTTTCATGCAATATGAAATTCTGACATTGTAAAATGTGGACAAACCTCTCTCTAAGACACGAAAGCAATACTCAACCCTGTAAGAAAAAAGGAAGTCAGACCGCTTCACCTGAAGGCATATTAAATCGTCTTCAGAGAGAAAGCATTCACACATCAGTCCAATTTTGATGTCAAAAGTTATTTTCAGAATTAATTAGTGAAATAATAAATTTTAAAAATATAAAGAGCAGGCAATATTCACCACAGTGATAAACATCATCCCATTCGACTACACAAAACCGTCCACTTTTGTTACATTTTTTTTCAAACATACCCTGCGTTGATACTTAAAATGGACTGTCTGCTCCGCTTTGCACGACCTGCAGACGAAAAGTATCTGTAACGATATCACTGGAGAAAAAATGGCTAAGCGTAAATTGCTGCTTCTGGGTGTATTACTGTCTCTGGCGGGATCTGCATTCGCTGCCCCGCAAACGGCCGCTGCGCCATCGGGCATCAAGGCCTATGAAGAACAAGAGTTCATCGCTGACTTTACGAAATTCAAGATTGGCGACACGGCGCCGGCGCAGTATCAAACGCCGGAGTACACCATCAAACAGTACCAGTTACGTAACCTGCCGGCTCCGGATGCCGGAACCCACTGGACCTATATGGGTGAGAACTACGTGCTGATCGGCGATGCCGATGGCAAGATCTACAAAGCCTACAATGGAGATATTTTCTATCACCGCTAACTCAATTGTGATTCGCCCATGGCAGGAAAGTGACCGCCCTTTCCTGCGCACGCTCTACCTCCACGCCCGGCGTGAAGCCTGGCCATGGCTGGACAGTGCAGACTGGCAGCTTGAAGACTTTGACGCAGCAACCCGTGACGAAGTGATTTGGGTTGCTGCTCAGAACGGTCATCGTCTGGGTTTTGCCTCCGTCTGGACGAACGATAATTTCCTGCACAACCTGTTTGTCGATCCGCAGTATCAGAGCATGGGCGTCGGGCATGAGTTGCTTGAGCACGTACAGAAAACGTTTACCAGTACGGGTTCGCTTAAGTGCCTGGTGAAGAATGCGCGGGCTATTGCGTTTTACCAGCGACACGGCTGGCATATTGAGGCGACGGGTGATTCTCCGGACGGAGAGTATTATTTGATGCACTATCGGTTGGGTTAAAGTCGGGTGGCGGCTTCGCCTTACCCGACCTACGTGATGGTGCAATTTGTAGGCCGGGTAAAGCGAAGCGCCACCCGGCAATTCGGAGCTGAGGAACTACACCGCGCGGAACGCGATTTCCCCCGGAATGATTTCGCCCTGCCAGTAGAGCTGCGCCGCAACGCATCCCGCCAGCTGGCGATACATTTCCGCGAATTCGCTGTCCGGCCGACTGACCACCGTCGGCTTTCCGCTGTCCAGATCTTCACGGAGGGTAATGTGCAGCGGCATCTGCCCCAGCAGCTGAGTGTGATACTTCGCAGCCAGTTTTTCTGCACCACCCGTACCGAAGATAGGTTCGTGGTGACCGCAGTTGCTGCAGATGTGCACGCTCATGTTCTCGACGATACCGAGCACCGGCACTTCCACCTTCTCGAACATCACGATGCCTTTTTTGGCGTCGATCAGCGCAATATCCTGCGGCGTAGTCACGACGACCGCCCCCGTGACCGGAATGTTCTGCGCCAGCGTCAGCTGAATGTCACCGGTGCCCGGCGGCATGTCCAGCACCAGATAATCCAGATCCGGCCACATTGTCTCCTGCAGCATCTGCAGCAGCGCTTTGCTGGCCATCGGGCCGCGCCAGACCATGGCGTTATCGTCGGTCACCAGGTAACCGATCGAGTTGGTCGCCAGACCGTGAGCCATAATTGGCGCCATGTGGGTCCCGTCCGGCGAGGTGGGCCGCTGGTTTTCCGCGCCCAGCATGTTCGGAATAGACGGACCGTAGATATCGGCATCCAGAATACCGACCTTTGCCCCTTCCGCTGCCAACGCCAGCGCCAGGTTAACGGCGGTAGAAGATTTCCCTACCCCGCCCTTGCCCGAGCTGACGGCAATGATATTTTTCACGCCGTTCACGCCAGGCTGGTTTTTCACGCGCTTCAGCGTGGCGATGCTGTGGCTCAGCTTCCAGTCGATCGCCTTCGCACCGGTAATGCGCAGCAGCTCAGAGCTGGTCTGCTCTTTCAGCGCGTCAAAAGCGCTGGTCCAGACGAACGGCATCTGCAGCTCAATGTGCAGGGTATCGTCCAGCCAGGCAACGTGGTGTAACGCTTTCAGCGTAGTGAGATTGTGCTTCAGGGTTGGATGCTGAAAGTTAGCCAGCGTCCCGGCGACCATTGCTCGTAAGGCTTCCGGTGATTTGGCCTGGGATTGAGAACTCATCCCGACTCCTTTGTTCTTGTGAATAAGACCTTAGATGAACAAGTTTACCTGAAAGGCCGTGGTTTGTGCTTACTTAATAATGCCCCTTTTGGTAATATCAAAAACCCTTTTCACAGTTAAAAGAAGTAATGCCTACTATGACTCAAGTCGCGAAGAAAATTCTGGTAACGTGCGCACTGCCGTACGCCAACGGCTCAATCCACCTCGGCCACATGCTGGAGCATATCCAGGCTGATGTCTGGGTCCGTTACCAGCGAATGCGCGGCCACGAGGTTAACTTCATCTGTGCGGACGATGCTCACGGCACGCCGATCATGCTGAAAGCGCAGCAGCTGGGGATCTCCCCGGAGCAGATGATTGCCGAAATGAGTCAGGAGCATCAGACCGATTTTGCTGGCTTTGATATCAGCTATGACAACTATCACTCCACGCACAGCGACGAAAACCGCGAGCTGTCGGAGCTGATCTACACCCGTCTGAAAGAGAACGGTTTTATCAAAAACCGCACTATCTCTCAGCTTTACGATCCGGAAAAAGGCATGTTCCTGCCGGATCGTTTCGTCAAAGGCACCTGTCCGAAATGTAAATCCCCGGACCAGTACGGCGATAACTGTGAAGTGTGCGGCGCGACCTACAGCCCGACCGAGCTTATCGAGCCGAAATCCGTGGTATCCGGTGCCACGCCTGTGATGCGTGACTCCGAGCACTTCTTCTTCGACCTGCCGTCCTTCAGCGAAATGCTGCAGGCGTGGACCCGCAGCGGCGCGCTGCAGGAGCAGGTGGCGAACAAAATGCAGGAGTGGTTCGAATCCGGCCTGCAGCAGTGGGATATCTCCCGCGATGCGCCGTACTTCGGCTTTGAAATCCCGAACGCGCCGGGCAAATACTTCTACGTCTGGCTGGATGCGCCAATCGGCTACATGGGCTCCTTCAAGAACCTGTGCGACAAGCGTGGCGACACCGTCAGCTTCGACGAATACTGGAAGAAAGATTCCACGGCAGAGCTGTATCACTTTATCGGTAAAGACATCGTTTATTTCCACAGCCTGTTCTGGCCGGCGATGCTGGAAGGCAGCAACTTCCGCAAGCCAACCAACCTGTTCGTACACGGCTACGTGACGGTGAACGGCGCCAAGATGTCCAAGTCTCGCGGGACGTTCATTAAGGCCAGCACCTGGCTGAACCACTTCGACGCGGACAGCCTGCGCTACTACTACACCGCTAAGCTCTCTTCCCGCATCGACGACATCGACCTGAACCTGGAAGATTTCGTGCAGCGCGTGAACGCGGACATTGTCAACAAGGTGGTGAACCTGGCCTCCCGTAACGCGGGCTTTATTGCCAAACGCTTTGACGGCGTGATGGCCGCTGAACTGGCTGATCCTGCCCTGTACAAAACCTTTACCGACGCGGCAGCCACCATTGGCGACGCGTGGGAAACCCGTGAGTTCGGCAAAGCGGTGCGCGAAATCATGGCCCTGGCTGACCTGGCGAACCGCTATGTCGACGAGCAGGCACCGTGGGTTGTCGCGAAACAGGAAGGCCGCGATGCCGACCTGCAGGCCATCTGCTCCATGGGCATCAACCTGTTCCGCGTGCTGATGACGTACCTGAAGCCGGTTCTGCCGCAGCTGGCAGCCCGTGCTGAAGCGTTCCTGAACACCGAACTGAACTGGGATGCCATCCAGCAGCCGCTGCTCGGCCACAAGGTGAACACCTTCAAGGCGTTGTACAACCGCATCGAGATGAAGCAGGTTGAAGCTCTGGTGGAAGCGTCTAAAGAAGAGGTGAAGGCGGCTGCGGCACCGGTTACCGGCCCGCTGGCAGACGATCCGATTCAGGAAACCATTACCTTTGACGATTTCGCCAAAGTTGACCTGCGCGTGGCGCTGATCGAAAACGCGGAATTCGTGGAAGGATCTGACAAGCTGCTGCGCCTGACGCTGGATCTGGGCGGCGAGAAGCGTAACGTCTTCTCCGGCATCCGTTCAGCCTACCCGGACCCGCAGGTGCTGATCGGTCGTCAGACCGTGATGGTGGCGAACCTGGCGCCGCGCAAAATGCGCTTCGGCATCTCTGAAGGGATGGTAATGGCCGCAGGCCCTGGCGGGAAAGATATCTTCCTGTTAAGCCCTGACGAAGGCGCGAAGCCTGGGCAGCAGGTGAAATAACAAAAAAGCCGGAGATTCTCTCCGGCTTTTTTTTGCCCGGCGGCGCTACGCTTGCACGGGACTACGGGTTTTGTAAGCCGGGTAAGGCGAAGCCGCCACCCGGCTAAAATCACGCCTTCGGGTGATGCACCCGGTGGGTCAGCCCGCGCAGGAAATTGCGCAGAAACTGGTCGCCGCACTCGCGGTAGTTTTTATGATCCGGCGCGCGCATCATGGCGGTCACTTCCGGCACGGATACGCGGTATTTTTGCTCGGTCATGATCGCCACAATATCGTCCGTTTTTAGCGAGAACGCGATGCGCAGCTTTTTCAGCACCGTGTTGTTGTTCACGCGACGCTCCAGCGCCAGCTCCGGCGCGGCCGGATCTTTGCCACGCTTATCGTAAATCAGACCGTTCAGGAAACCCGACAGAATGATGTCCGGGCAGCGAACAAAGCCCTCTTCGTCTTCTTTGGTCATCCAGGTATCGAAACCGGCAGACGTGGATTCCATGTCCGACAGCGCAAGAATGCGCACCATGTCGTTATTGTTTGCTTTCAGGGTGTAGCGCAGGCTACGAAGAATATCGTTACTTAGCATAGAGCCTTCGAATGTCGATGATGCAATGGCGCGCAGTGTACCAGTTTTACAGGCCAATCGCCTCTTTCAAACTCTTGAGATAGCGACGGCTGACGGGTACCGTTTGCCCGGCACGCAGCACCAGCTCGGCCTGGCCGTTATCTTCCAGGCGGATCTCCTTCAGGTGCGCCATGTTCACCAGATACTGGCGGTGGCAGCGGATCAGCGGCGTGCGGCTCTCCAGCGTGCGCAGGGTCAGCTCGGTAAACCCTTCGTTCCCTTCCGCGCTGGTGACAAACACCCCGCTCAGTCGGCTGCTGACGAACGCCACATCATCCATCTGCAGAAGATAAATCCGGCTGTGCCCGGTGCAGGGGATAAACTTCAGCGGCTGCTGGTTTTCCGGCAGCAGCGTGACGTCCTGTACGGTTCGCTCCTGGCGTAAACGGGCGAGCGTTTTTTCCAGACGCTTCTCTTCAATCGGCTTGAGTAAATAGTCAAACGCGTGCTCCTCAAAGGCCTTAACGGCATATTCGTCGAACGCCGTCAGAAACACGATATAGGGGCGATGCGCCGGGTCGAGCATGCCGACCATCTCCAGCCCGCTGATGCGGGGCATCTGAATATCGAGGAACAGCACGTCCGGGCGCAGCTTGTGCACCGCGCCGATGGCCTCAATGGCGTTCGCGCACTCGCCCACAATCTCGATATCTGGCTGCTCCTGCAGCAGAACGCGCAGGTTTTCTCGTGCCAGCGGCTCGTCATCCACGATCAGCACTCTTAACATGCGTTTTCCTCCAGCGGCAGTCGTACGGTAATACGGGTAAATCGGTCTGCCTCACAGGCGACGGTAATGCCACAGTCGTCGCCAAAATGGGCGCGCAGGCGTTTATCCACAAGGCTCATCCCTAAACCGCCCGAGGCGGAAGGCTGGTAAAGCCCGGCATTATCTTCAATATCCAGCACCAGATGGTGGTTGAAACGGCTGGCGGCAATGGTTATCTCCCCCGTTCCCAGAAGCTGTGACGTGCCGTGTTTAATGGCGTTTTCGACAATAGGCTGCAGGGTAAAGGCAGGGAGATGCTGATACGCCAGCTCGTCCGGAACGGAGAGCGACACCTGCAGGCGCGACTGGAAACGCGCCTGCTCGATCTGGAGATAGGCATTCACGTGCTCAATCTCATCGGCGAGGGTCACGATCTCAGACGGCCGTTTCAGGTTCTTACGGAAAAAGGTCGACAGAAACTGCACCAGCTGCGCGGCCTGATCGCTGTCGCGGCGGATCACCGCTTTGAGCGTGTTGAGGGCATTAAACAGGAAATGCGGGTTGACCTGAGCATGCAGCAGCTTAATTTCGGACTGCGTCAGCAGGGCTTTCTGCCGTTCATACTGCCCGGCGAGGATTTGCGCGGACAGCAGCTGGGCTATCCCCTCCCCCAGCGTGCGGTTGATGGAGCTGAACAGACGGTTTTTGGCCTCATACAGCTTGATAGTCCCCATCACCCGCTGATTTTCCCCGCGCAGCGGAATCACCAGCGTGGAGCCCAGCTTGCACTGCGGATGCAGCGAACAGCGGTAAGGCACTTCGTTACCGTCGGCATACACCACCTCACCGGTTTCGATGGCGCGCAGCGTATAGGCTGAGGAGATCGGTTTACCCGGCAGATGGTGATCGTCCCCGGTGCCGGTAAAGGCCAGCAGCCGCTCGCGGTCGGTTATGGCCACCGCGCCGATATCCAGCTCCTTGTAGAGCACCTGCGCGACCTTCATGCTGTTTTCTTCGTTAAACCCCTGGCGAAGGATCCCTTCGGTCGAGGCGGCGACCTTCAGCGCCGTGGCGGAAAACGCCGAGGTGTACTTCTCAAACATGGCGCGCTTGTCGAGCAGAATGCGCATAAACAGCGCCGCACCCACGGTGTTGGTGACCATCATCGGAGCGGCAATACTGCTGACCAGGTGCAGCGCATCCTCAAACGGACGGGCAATGAGCAGAATGATCGCCATCTGCGCCACTTCGGCCACAAAGGTAATGGCACCGGCGGTAAGCGGGCTAAAGACTTTATCCGGGCGGCCGCGTTTGATCATGTAGCTGTGCACCAGCCCGCCGAGCAGCCCTTCCACGATTGTGGAGATCATGCAGCTGAGCGCCGTCATCCCGCCCATGGAATAGCGATGCAGCCCCCCGGTTAAGCCGACAAGCCCACCGACGACGGGACCGCCCAGCAGACCGCCCATCACCGCGCCGATAGCGCGCGTGTTGGCAATAGAGTCTTCGATATGGAGACCAAACCAGGTCCCCATAATGCAGAATATAGAAAATACGACGTAGCAGAGGAATTTATGCGGCAGGCGGACGGTGACCTGCATCAGCGGGATAAACAGGCGCGTTTTGCTCATCAGCCAGGCAATGACCAGAAACACGCACATCTGCTGAAGCAACAGCAGCACCAGATTAAACTCGTACATACTCAAAACCGCACACGCTAAAAACGCGTAACATACACTGATGCGGATTTACTTTCTTTGAAGAATCCCAAAAAAGCGCAAAATCGTGTCCGTTATCACACCTTTTTCTGAATATCGCGCATGCTTCGCATTGTTTGTTCAAAAATCAATCAATCCTTCCTGGTTCGCCAAAGTGGGTCTACAGTTAAGCTGGGAACGCGTAAGCCAGGGGGCGAATATGGCGCTTTACACGATAGGTGAAGTGGCACTCCTTTGTGATATCAATCCCGTTACCCTACGGGCGTGGCAGCGACGGTATGGATTGCTTAAACCGCAGAGGACCGACGGTGGGCATCGCCTTTTCAATGAGGCCGATATCGACCGCATCCGCGAAATTAAAAGCTGGATCGACAACGGAGTGCAGGTCGGCAAAGTGAAGTCCCTGCTGAGCCATGACGACCCGGACACGCAACACCTCTGGCGCGAACAACAGGAAACCCTGTTGAGACTCCTGCAGGCGGGCAACCTTCAGCGCCTGCGCGCATGGATAAAAGAGCAGGGCCGCGACTATCCGGCACAGACGCTGATCAGCCATCTTTTCATTCCGCTCCGTCGACGTCTTCAGTGCCAGCAGTCCACCCTGCAGGCGCTGCTCAGCATGCTCGACGGGGTGCTGATCAACTATATTGCCGTCTGCCTTGCCTCAGCGAAGAACAAAGCCGGAAAAGATGCGCTGGTGGTCGGCTGGAACGTGCACGATACCACCCGCCTGTGGCTGGAAGCGTGGATTGCGACCCAGAAGGGCTGGCGCGTGGATGTCCTGGCGCACTCGCTGGCGCAGCTTAAGCCCGAGTTTTTCGACGGTCAGACCCTGCTGGTCTGGTGTGGGGAAGTGCCCTCCGCCACGCAGCAGCAGCTGCTGACACAATGGCGAGAGAATGGTTACCCGGTTTATTCCCTTGGCCCGGATGAGCCATAACGGCATTTAATGGTTCATTAACAGCTGCGCTTCACCGTATAATTGTTCCGTTAACAACAGGAGCACATGATGAAGGCAACCAAACTGGCCATTATTACCCTTTTTGTCCTGATGGCCGTGAGCGGTATTGGCGGCGTGATGCTGGCAGGATACTCGTTTATTGTTCGCGGCGGTGTCGGCTGAGGTACAGCGCCAGCCGCTCAAAAAGGCGATCGACGACGATTGCCGCCAGCGCGACCAGCACCGCCCCCTGCACGATATAAGCCGTATTAAACCCGCTCAGGCCGATAATAATCGGCGTTCCCAGCGTATTGGCACCGACCGTAGACGCAATGGTCGCCGTCCCGATGTTAATAATCACCGACGTGCGGATCCCGGCAATAATCACCGGTGCCGCAAGCGGCAGTTCAACCTTGCGCAGCCGCTGGCCGCGACTCATCCCCATCCCTTCAGCCACGCTCAGCACTGACGCCGGTACCGCCGCGAGGCCCGCCAGCGTGCCCTGCAGCACCGGCAATACGCCGTATAAAATCAGCGCAATAATGGCGGGCTGCTGGCCAAAGCCCATCACCGGAACCGCTATTGCCAGCACCGCCACCGGGGGAAACGTCTGGCCAATCGCCGCTATCGTCTCCACCAGCGGACGAAACTCCTTCCCCGCAGGCCGCGTGACCGCGATGCCTGCCCCTACCCCCAACACAACCGCGATGGCGCTTGAGAGCGCCACCAGCCAGAGATGCGCCAGAGCGAGATTAATAAAGCTCTCCTGCTGATAGACCGGCCGCAGCAGCCCCGGGAAAAGAGCATTAAATAGCGCCGCGCTGTGGGGCATCAGAAACAGTAAGGCGACAAAGAGCGCTACCAGCCAGAGGAGCGGATCACGCAGTGCCTTCACGCGTCACCTCCCCGGCCAGCAGATCGCGAAAATGTAAGGTTCCGCACGGCATACCGCGCGAGTCCGAGACGGGCAATACCTCGCACTGGCGCGCGACAAACGCCGAGAGGGCATCCCGCAGGCTCATCTGCGCCTGCAGCGGTTCGCCGCTCACCGGAACCTCCTCCCGACGCATATAGTCGCTAACCGTCCGCAGTGAGAGCAGCCTCACGCCCAGCTCGCTGCGGCCAAAAAACTCGCGCACAAAGTCGTTCTTCGGCCATGTTAATAGCTCAAGCGGCGAGCCCTGCTGCACCACTTCGCCATGATCCATCAGCACCAGATGGTCGGCCAGGCGCAGAGCTTCATCAATATCGTGCGTCACGAGAACGATCGTGCGTCCGAGAATGCGGTGAATGCGGGTCATCTCCGCCTGCAGCGCCCCGCGCGTGACCGGATCCAGCGCGCCGAAGGGTTCATCCATCAGCAGCACCTGCGGGTTAGCCGCCAGCGCGCGCGCCACGCCCACGCGCTGCTGCTGGCCTCCGGAAAGCTGGTGCGGATAGCGATCGCGCAGCGCGGGCTCCAGGCCCAGGAGCGCCATCAGCTCATCTACCCGGTCAGCGATTTTTGCCCGCGACCATTTCTCCAGCTGCAGCACGGTGGCGATGTTCTGCGCCACCGTCCAGTGGGGAAACAGGCCGATAGACTGAATGGCATAGCCCATCCGGCGACGCAGCTCCAGCACCGGCAGGCTGCGGATCTCTTCTCCGGCAAAGCGGATCACCCCGCTGTCATGCTCAACCAGGCGGTTGATCATCTTTAGAGTGGTGGATTTTCCCGAGCCCGAGGTGCCAATCAGCACGGAAAAAGCCCCCTCGGCAAAGTTCAGGTTCAGATGGCTCGCCGCCGGGCGACCGGCAAAGGTTTTACTGACATCATGAAATTCAATCATTGGCTCTTCTCCTGAGCAGCGCGAGCCATAAGGCAAACAGCGCGTCGACGACAACCGCCAGCGCAATCGTGGGCACCACGCCCAGCAACACCAGATCGAGGGCGCTGCTGAGCAGCCCCTGGAACACCAGTGCGCCAAAGCCGCCCGCACCAATCAGCGCCGCAATCACCGCCATGCCGACGGTTTGTACCGCCACCACCCGCAGGCTGCGCAGCAGCAGGGGCAGCGCCAGGGGGAGCTGAATTTTCCAGAAACACTGCCGCGCGCTCATCCCCATCGCATGGGCGCTTTCAAGCACATCCGGCGCGATCTGGCTCAGGCCCGCGACCACGCCGCGCACCAGCGGCAGCAGCGCATACAGCACCAGCGCGATAAGCGCGGGCGTTAACCCCGTTCCGGCTATGCCAAGCGTTCCCAGCACCGGAAATGACTTCACCAGCCCCGCCAGCGGGGCAATCAGCAGGCCAAACAGCGCGACGGAAGGTATGGTCTGGATCACGTTGAGCACGGCAAAGATCCCACCCTGGCGTGAAGGATGGCGATAGCACCACATGCCGAGCGGTATCCCGATCAGCAGAGCCGGGATCAGCGTGCCAAAAAGGATCGTCAGGTGTTGCGCCAGGGCATCATCAAACACCTCCTGACGGTTGGCGTACTCTTTCAGCAACGAGAGATTGTTCAGCTCACCGCTGAACAGCAGGAACAAGGGAATACACCATATCTGCGCGTTGAGCACCCAGCGCCAGACGGCGCTGGAGATGAGTCGACGAATGGCATCGCTGCTGGCCAGCAGACACAGCGCCAGCCACAGCCAGAGGCCGCTGCCCACCGTGGTTCTCGCCAGCGGGCTTTCCGCCGACGCCATATGCGTCGCCGCCTGCCCGCCACTCCAGAACAGAATGATAAACAGCCCTTCAGCGAGGAGCAGCGTCAGCCACTGCGCCGTGCGCCCTTGCCAGAACGATAGCGCAACCCACGCGCCCAGCGCCGCGGCCAGCCACCACGGCGTGAACGCCCACACTTCCCAGAGATAGCGCCCTTCCCCTGACATCAGGCGGTTAGGTGCGACATTCACAAACGGCAGCGCGACCGCCGCGATGGCCACGCAGGCCAGCAGCAGCAGTACGCGGTTATGACATTTTATTGGCACAGCCCTTTCCCGTTACTTCACAAGCCCTTGTTGTTTCAGGAAGTCGGCGGCCACTTTTTTGGCATCCAGCCCCTCGACGGCAATGCTGGCATTCAGCTGTTGCAGCGTTTTTTCATCCAGTTTTTCGAAGACCGGTTTGAGCCATTCTGCAATATCCGGATAGGCTTTCAGCACCGACTCACGTACGACCGGGGTCGGAGCGTAAATCGGCTGAACGCCTTTTGGATCGGTCAGGGTTTGCAGGCCGAGCGCCGCCACCGGGCCGTCTGTGCCGTAGGCCATTGCCGCGTTAACGCCAGAAGTTTGCTGCGCCGCCGCCTTGATGGTTACCGCCGTATCCCCGCCCGCCAGCGAGAGCAGCTGCGCCTGGTCGAGCTTGAAGTCGTAGGCTTTTTCGAACGCCGGGAGCGCGTCAGGACGCTCGATAAACTCTGCGGACGCAGCCAGCTTAAAGTCGCCCTTCTCTTTCAGATAGCGGCTGAGATCCGCCAGAGACGTCAGCTTACCTTTCTCCGCCACGTCCTTGCGAACGGCGATAGTCCAGGTGTTGTTGGCCGGGGCCGGCGTCAGCCAGACCAGCTTGTTCTGTTCCGCGTCGAGTTTTTTGACTTTCTCATACCCGGCTTTGGCGTTTTTCCATGCCGGATCGTTTTCATCTTTGAAGAAGAATGCCCCGTTGCCGGTGTATTCCGGATAGATATCCAGCTCGCCGGAGGTAATCGCCCCGCGCACGACGGGCGTGGTGCCCAGCTGAACTTTATTGACGGTTTTCACGCCGTGGCTTTCCAGCACCTGCAAAATAATATTGCCGAGCAGCGCGCCTTCGGTATCGATCTTTGAGCCCACTTTTACCGGCTCCGCCGCCTGTAACGGCAGGCTTAGCGCCGCCAGCAGCACCGCAGATCCCAACATCCCCTTTGCAATCGTCATTCCGCTATCCTCATTTTTTTATCGCCTTTTTCAGAGGCTTGAGAGAAAAGCGTAGCTTAAAACAGCGGATTTACCCGGCAAAATGCCTTTTTAGCATAACGTAAGACGCATCCCCCGGAAGTCGGGGGATGCAAAGGAGGGAAGGTTACAGCAGCTCGAACTCGCCTTTATTCACGCGGGCGGAATCCACCCCGATAAAGACGTTAAACTTGCCTGGCTCCGCATCGTATTTCATCTGCTGGTTCCAGAACTTCAGCGCGTCCACGTCAATCGGGAAGCAGATGGTTTGGGTTTCGCCTGGCTTCAGGTTGACCTTTTCGAAGCCACGCAGCTGCTTGACGGGACGGCTCATCGAGGCGGTGACATCCTGCACGTACATCTGAATTACCGTTGCCCCTTCGCGCTTGCCGGTGTTGGTCACCTCAACGCTGGCGGTAATTTTATCGTCACGCTTCAGGGTCGGTGCCGACATTTTCACGTCAGAAACCTTGAAGGTGGTGTAGCTCAGGCCGTAACCAAACGGATACAGCGGGCCGTTAGCTTCGTCGAAGTAACGGGACGTGTACTTGTTCGGCTTGTCGGCGTTATACGGGCGACCGGTGTTGAGGTGGCTGTAGTAGACCGGGATCTGCCCGACGGAGCGCGGGAAGGACATCGGCAGCTTGCCCGACGGGTTGTAATCGCCAAACAGCACGTCGGCGATGGCGTTACCGCCTTCGGTACCGGCGAACCAGGTTTCCAGAATGGCGTCAGCCTGCTGGTCCTCTTTCACCAGCGCCAGCGGACGCCCGTTCATCAGCACCAGCACCAGCGGCTTGCCGGTGGCTTTAAGAGCGGCGATCAGGTCGCGCTGGCTCTGCGGGATGGTGATGTCGGTACGGCTGGAGGCTTCGTGCGCCATACCCTGCGCTTCGCCCACCACCGCGACAACCACGTCAGACTGTTTCGCGGTATTCACCGCCTCGTCGATCATCTCCTTCGGCGTGCGCGGATCGACCTTCACCGCTTCCTCGTACTGGTTGAGGAAGGTGACGATATCTTTATCGTTGGTGACGTTCGCCCCTTTGGCGTACACCACTTTGGCGTTATCACCCACTGCGCTCTTAATCCCGGTCAGCACGGTCACGGACTGGTCAGCCACGCCCGCGGCAGACCAGCTGCCCATCACGTCGCGCTTGCTGTCGGCCAGCGGGCCCACCACGGCAATGGTGCCGGATTTTTTCAGCGGCAGCGTGTCGAGGCGGTTTTTCAGCAGCACCAGGCTTTCGCGCGCCACGTCACGCGCTTCTTTGCGGTGCAGACGGCTTTCGGCGTTGGTATCTGCCGGGTCAGAATCCTTCGGTCCCAGATGGCTGTAAGGATCGTTAAACAGCCCCATGTCGTATTTCACGTTCAGCACGTGACGCGCGGCATCGTCCAGCTCCGCCATCGTTACCTTGCCGCTCTTCACCAGCCCCGGCAGGTATTTGCTGTAATACTCGTCGCTCATGCTCATGTTGATGCCGGACTTGAGCGCCACGCGCACGGCGTCTTCCGGATCGGAGGCGGTACCGTGTTTGATCAGCTCTTTAATCGCGCCGTGGTCAGAAACGGTGATGCCTTTAAAGCCCCACTGGTCGCGCAGCACGTCTTTCAGCAGCCAGGAGTCAGAGGTCGCAGGCGTGCCATTCAGCGAGTTCAGTGCCACCATTACCGCACCGCTGCCCGCATCCAGCCCTGCCTTGTACGGCGGCATGTAGTCGTTGAACAGGCGCTGCGGGCTCATGTCGACGGTGTTGTACTCTTTGCCGCCTTCGACTGCGCCATAGGCCGCGAAGTGTTTGACGCTGGTCATCACCGAGTAGCGATCCGCCGGGCTTTTGCCCTGCATCGCTTCCACCATGGTTTTACCCATCGTGGAGGTTAAATAGGTGTCTTCACCAAAGCCTTCCGAGCCGCGGCCCCAGCGCGGATCGCGCGAGACGTCCACCATTGGCGCCCAGGTCATGTTCAGGCCGTCGTCCGCCGCTTCATAAGCCGACACGCGCCCGACGGTTTTCACCGCGTCGAGGTTAAAGGAGGAGGCTAAACCGAGGCTAATCGGGAAAACGGTACGCTGACCGTGCACCACGTCATAGGCAAAGAACAGAGGAATTTTCAGGCGGCTGAGATCCATCACCTGATCCTGCATCTTGCGGATATCCTGGCGGGTGACAGTATTAAAGATGGCCCCAACCTGCCCGTCTTTAATCATCTCGCGGATGGCCTCTTTCGGGTTATCCGGACCGACGCTGATAAGACGCAGCTGGCCGATTTTCTCATCAACCGTCATTTTCTTGAGCAATTCCGTGACAAACGCGTCCCGTGCTTCAGGCGTGAGCGGGTGATTACCAAACAAATCCTCTGCCAGCGCAGGTTGCAGCGCCAGGCTGACGGCGACACCTACAGAACATAGCCATTTCATGTCGTTTTACTCTCTCATCAATAACCGCCGGACGATCTCGGCCATACCGTGCGAAAAGCGCAGTGTGCCACAAACCCTCGAAACGTTGCAGGGTTATTCTCTGATTTTTCTCGTGAATACTCGACCGCTTAACAGTTAATCGCGCTATGCTTTACAGCGAGAAATTTGCCCCACCACAAGGAGTGGAAGATGACTTCTGTTCGAACAAACGATAACACGGCTTTTATTAACGAACTGTCGCGCCTGGTTGGCTCCTCTCACCTGCTTACCGACCCGGCCAAAACCGCCCGCTACCGCAAAGGTTTCCGCTCCGGTCAGGGCGAGGCGCTGGCGGTGGTCTTCCCCGGCACGCTGCTGGAGCTGTGGCGCGTGCTGAGCGCCTGCGTCGCCGCCGACAAGATTATTTTAATGCAGGCCGCCAATACCGGCCTAACCGAAGGCTCCACGCCGAACGGCAACGATTACGATCGCGACATCGTGATTATCAGCACCCTGCGCCTCGACAAGCTGCACCTGCTGGATAAAGGCGAGCAGGTGCTCGCGTTCCCCGGCACGACGCTCTACTCCCTGGAAAAAGCGCTTAAGCCGCTGGGCCGTGAGCCGCACTCGGTGATTGGCTCCTCCTGTATTGGCGCCTCGGTGGTTGGCGGGATTTGCAACAACTCCGGCGGCTCGCTGGTCCAGCGCGGCCCAGCCTACACCGAGATGTCGCTGTTTGCCCGTATTGACGAAAACGGCAAGCTGACGCTGGTGAACCATCTGGGAATCGATCTCGGCGTGACGCCAGAGCAGATCCTCAGCAAGCTCGACGACGATCGCGTGAAGGACGAAGACGTGCAGCACGACGGTCGTCATGCGCACGATCACGACTACGTGACCCGCGTGCGGGATATCGACGCCGATACGCCGGCGCGCTACAACGCCGACCCGGACCGCCTGTTTGAATCCTCCGGCTGCGCCGGGAAGCTGGCCGTGTTTGCCGTACGTCTGGATACCTTCCCGGCGGAGAAAAAGCAGCAGGTGTTTTACATTGGCACCAATCAGCCTGAGGTTCTGACCGAAATTCGTCGTCATATTCTGGGCGAATTCACCCATCTGCCGGTGGCGGGCGAGTACATGCACCGGGACATTTACGACATCGCCGAGCGTTACGGAAAAGATACGTTCCTGATGATCGACAAGCTCGGCACCGACAAAATGCCGTTCTTCTTCACCATGAAGGGCCGCACCGACGCGATGCTGGAGAAAGTGTCGCTGTTCAAACCCCACTTCACCGACCGCTTTATGCAGAAGCTGGGCGACGTTTTCCCGGCGCACTTACCGGAGCGAATGAAAACCTGGCGCGATAAGTACGAGCACCACCTGCTGCTGAAAATGGCCGGGGACGGAATTGCCGAAGCGCAGTCCTGGCTGACCGAATTCTTCAAAACCGCCGAAGGGGATTTCTTTGCCTGTACGCCTGAAGAGGGTAGCAAAGCGTTCCTGCACCGTTTTGCCGCCGCAGGCGCCGCCATCCGTTATCAGGCGGTGCATTCCGAAGAGGTGGAAGATATTCTGGCGCTGGATATCGCCCTGCGACGTAACGACACCGAGTGGTTTGAGCACCTCCCGCCGGAAATCGACAGCAAGCTGGTGCATAAGCTCTATTACGGCCACTTTATGTGTTACGTCTTCCACCAGGATTACATCGTCAAAAAAGGAGTCGATGCGCACGAGCTGAAGGAGCAGATGCTCGCCCTGCTGCGTGAACGCGGCGCACAATATCCTGCGGAACATAACGTCGGGCATCTTTATAAAGCCCCTGACGCACTTAAGCAGTTTTATCGCGAGAATGACCCTACAAACAGCATGAATCCCGGCATTGGTAAAACAACGCGGAAGAAATACTGGAAAGAAGAGGCAGATGTGGAGCAGCGCGTAACGCAAGCGTCTGATTAATTCCTACAGCCAAATTTGAGAGATTGTTTAGCGTGCCTTAATCGTAATAGAGTGACGCTCTGACGCCGGAGGAACGTTTCTCCGGCATTCTATAACGAGGAGCAGGCACATCATGTCGGCTATTGATGTTTTATCCGAGACCGAACTGGAAGTGCGCGATGCCCTTCCCGATGATGTGCATGCCATCGCCGCCATCTATGCCTGGCATGTGCTGCACGGGCGCGCGTCATTTGAAGAAGTCCCCCCTACCATCGACGAGATGCGTCAGCGTATGAAAAGCGTGGCTGAGAGCGGTTTGCCGTGGCTTATCGCGCTGTATCGCGGCATCGTGGTGGGCTACTGCTACGCCACGCCTTACCGCCCGCGACACGCCTACCGCTATACCCTGGAAGAGTCGATTTACGTGGATGCCAGCATAACCGGGCGCGGTTTTGGTTCGGCATTAATGGATGCGCTAATCGCCCGCTGCGAGCAAGGCCCGTGGCGGCAGATGATTGCCGTTGTGGGAGATGGCAACAATAATTCCGGCTCGCTGCGGCTGCATAAAAAGCACGGCTTCGAGATTGTCGGTCAGCTGCGCAGCGTAGGCTATAAAAAAGGTGACTGGCGGGATACGGTGATTATGCAGCGCTCGCTCAACGATGGGGACTGGACGCTGCCGGAATAAACGCAAAACGGTAACCTGGGTTACCGTTTTTAGTGTTTTCTCCCTCTCCCTGTGGGAGAGGGTCGGGGTGAGGGCATCAGCACGCACAAACGACTCAGTCGTTCTGCGCCGTCGCCATCTGTTCCGCTTTCTGCTTTTTATACGTCAATGCTGCGGCCGGAACGGGCTGCACTTTCCCGGTTTCAATCCAGGTACGCAGGCGGCTCGCGTCCGCGAAGTGGGTATATTTGCCGAAGGCATCCATCACCACCAGCGCCACCGGTTTACCGTTAAACACGGTGCGCATCACCAGACAGTGTCCTGCCGCGTTGGTAAAGCCGGTTTTGGTTAACTGAATATTCCAGTTATCGCGGTATACCAGATGGTTAGTGTTGCGGAACGGCAGCGTATAGGCCGGGTTCGCAAAGGTCGCCATCTCTTCACGGGTGGTGCTGAGCTGACCAATCAGCGGATACTGTTTGCTGGCAATCAGCAGTTTCGTCAGATCGCGGGCCGTGGAGACGTTGTTAATCGACAGTCCCGTCGGTTCAACATAATGCGTATTGGTCATTCCCAGCGCTTTGGCTTTCGCGTTCATCGCGCGGATAAAGGCGTCGTAGCCGCCCGGATAGTGGTGCGCCAGGCTCGCCGCCGCACGGTTTTCAGACGACATTAGCGCCAGCAGCAGCATATTTTTACGGCTGATTTCACTGTTCAGCCGCACGCGAGAGTAGATCCCTTTCATCTCCGGCGTATGGCTGATATCCACTTTCAATTTTTCGTCCAGCGGCAGATGTGCATCAAGCACCACCATCGCGGTCATTAATTTGGTAATCGAGGCGATCGGGCGCACCAGGTCCGGATGGCTGGCGTAGATCACCTTATTCGTGTTGAGATCGACAATCATCGCGCTGCCGGACGCAATTTGCGGTTGGGCGGCGGCGGCGGTCACCGCGGGCGTTTTAGCGACGGCCGGCACGGCAGCGGACGCGCCCAGCAGCAGTGCCAGGCTAAGTAAAGAGACTCGGAATTTCAGCATGGTGAGACTTCTGATAATTATTCACGCACGTCATGACGTACACCGCCTGTATCAACGGATAAACACAGGCTGGCTTCGGCATCATAGCGGTCACCGGGCGTTGTCGCCAGCGGATAATCGTGAACAGATGCTGCATTGCTGGCATTTACGCCAGCAATGCAATGAACTCAGAAGAGACGGTATCCGTAACCCCAAAGAATAACCGTCAGCGCCAGTAGCGCCTCCAGCACCAGCACCCCAATAGCGAGTGTTGAACTGGAAAAGCTCAGGCCTTCTTCTTTATTGATATTCAGGAAGGTTGGAACCCCCAGATACAGCAGATATCCGGTGTAAAAGAGGGCAATAGTACCGATCAGCGCGCACAGCCAGACCAGTGGATAGAGCGCAACAATACCGCTTAAGAACAGCGGGGTCGCGACATATCCGGCAAAGACCATACAGTGCGCCAGCGATGGACGTTGCGGGTAGTTACGCGCCATCCAGTGAATGACGCGCCCCATTACCGCCACACCCGCCAGCATCAGGCCATAAAAAACGATGGCCAGATAGAGCCCGGTAAACCAGGAAAGCTGAACCACGGTGCCATCACCGAAGTTCCAGCCGATTTGTGTTGTTCCGATAAAGGCGCATATTACCGGCACCGCAGCCATCAGCAGCACATGGTGCGTGTAATGATGCGAGACCGTTTCGTTCTCACTTTTAATGACATGCATTTCACGATCGGGATGGGAGAAAAGTCCCCAGACATGGTTCATAGCGCCCCCTTGTTGTCGGCCCGTCAGCGATACCTTAAGTATAATGCAGGCTTTAGATTATTTTCTGTACAGTGGGAAATTTCCGTTGATTTCCCCGCTGTTGATTCATGGGGTATATGATTAAACGAGGTAAGCAGAGGGAGATAACATTCAGGTAATGGATATTAACGCACTTATTGAACAATATGGATATGCCGCGCTGGTCGTCGGTAGCGTGGCAGAAGGTGAAACCATCACGCTGTTAGGCGGCGTGGCCGCGCATCAAGGATTGCTGAAATTCCCGCTGGTCGTCGCAGCGGTCGCGCTCGGTGGAATGATTGGCGATCAGCTACTCTACTTTCTCGGGCTGCGCTTCGGACCCACGCTGCTTAAGCGTTTCGCAAAGCACCAGAAGAAAATCCGTCGTGCTCAACGGCTCATTCAGCGTCATCCCTATCTGTTCGTCATCGGCACGCGCTTTATGTATGGCTTTCGCATTATCGGGCCGATACTGATTGGCGCCAGCCATCTGCCGCCAAAAATTTTCCTGCCGCTCAATGTTCTTGGTGCGATTGCCTGGGCGCTGATCTTTACGACGCTCGGCTACGTAGGGGGCGAAGTGATTGGCCCGTGGCTGCATAATCTCGACCAGCACCTGAAGCACTGGGCGTGGCTGATTCTGGTGGTGGTGGCGGTGATTGGGGTCAGGCTGTGGCTGAAGCATCGGGAAAAGACGCGGGATGAGGAGTAGCCGGGTGCGGCCTGATGCCCTCACCCTGACCCTCTCCCACAGGGAGAGGGAACTAAAAACCCCCTCTCTCACAGGGAGAGGGGAAAACTACCCCTCCGGCTTAAACTGCGGGTTCGCCAGCATAAAGCCCCCGTCGACAATAAACGATTGCCCCGTCGTGTAGCTGGCGTCGCTGTCGCACAGCCACGCGACCAGGCTGGCAATCTCTTTGGTGTGGCCCGGTCTTGCCAGCGGGATTTCCGGCATTGAACCCTCCTTCACTTCGCTGTCGTCCATGTCATTCATCGGTGTGGCAATGGCACCCGGCGCGACGGCGTTCACCAGAATATTGTGCTTAACCAGTTCCATCGCCATGGATTTGGTTAACCCACCGAGCGCGTGTTTTGCCGCCGTGTAGGCGCTGGCCTCCGGCAGCGGCGTGTGCTCATGCACCGAGGTAATGTTCACAATTCGCCCCCCTTCCCCCTGCTTCACCATCTGGCGGGCGGCAATCTGTGAACAGAGAAACGCGCCGTCCACGTCGACGGTGAAAATGTTCCGCCAGTCGTCAAACGGCATATCAAGGAACGGCGCTTTGGTCATCGCCCCCGCATTGTTGACCAGCACGTCCAGCCGACCAAACCGCGCAATCAGCGTTTCAATCGCCTCTGCGCCTTCCGGCAGCGTGCTTAAATCAAGATGGATAGCTTCTGCGCGCTGCCCTTGCGCTTCGACTTCGCGGCAGGTTTCCAGCGCTCCTTTTTCATCCGAATGCCAGGTGACGCCAATATCAAACCCGCGCTCTGCGAGCATCAGCGCCGTGGTTTTACCAATCCCGGAATCCGATGCGGTCACTATCGCTACTCTGGTCATACTCACCTCCTGAAAAACTGCAAAGAGGTAAGTATAGATAATGACCTTTTTAGCCGTGGTGATAGCCACCGCCCAGCGCCGAGGTGAGCTGCAGCGTGGCGTCGACATACTGGCCTTTCAGCAACAATCCGGCGAGGTCTTCCCTGAGGGCCGGTATTCTGGCTTCGCTGACACGGGAGCCCGCAACGATCCCCGTGTTGAAACGCGCCTGCGCCAGCGCCACAACCCGCGCTGCATCTTTTTCGACCTGCTGCTGATGGCGGTTCTTCGCCGTCAGCGTTTCGACTTCACTTGCCGTGCGTGCCACCTGATTGACCGCTTCGACCACCGCTTTGTTGTAGTTCGCGACCGAGAGGTTGTTCTGCGCCTGGGCGATATCCAGACTGGCGTTCAGCCTGCCGCTGTCGAAGATTGGCAGCGTCAGCCCGGCGGTCACGCCCATCTGCTGCGCTGAAGAGCGAAACAGATCGCTCAGATGGAGGGCATCCTGCTGTAAGAACGCCATCAGGTTCACGTCAGGATAGAAAGCCGCTCTGGCGGCCTCCACCTCGCTCATAGAGGCTTCGATATACCAGTGCGCTTCCTGAAGATCCGGACGGCGTGCCAGCAGTTCATAACCGAGCGTCGGCGGTAACGAGGCGTCTACCGTCGGCAGCGCATGGCGCGTAAGCGTCACGGAGGAAGAATTCGTCAGCGCGACCAGACGCGCCTCTACGGCTTTCATCCTCCCGTTGACTTCTGCCAGCTGCTCTTCGGTTTTATTGGCGTTGATATCGGTTTCCACTCCCTCCACGGAGGAGGTGATTCCTTGCTGATACAGCTCGCGATCGGCGCCAATAATATTGTCCTGCTCATGTTTGATCTGTGCGAGAACCTCCCGCGCGGCGGCCTGAGTTTGCCACTCCCAGTAAAGCCGCGCCACGCTGCTGGCCAGCAGCTGGCGGGTCTGCTCCAGCTCCGCTTTTTGCGCATTCACTTTGCCAATTCGGGCCTCGACCCGGGCGCGATTTTTACCCCACAGATCGAGATCCCAGCCCGCGGTCAGGCCAAATGTGCCGTTGGTGTACCACGGGCCGGTGGTGCCTGCCGCCGGGTCGGTAAGGGCAAAAGGCCCCATCACCCCTTCGGCGGACATTTTCTGGCGTTCCGCATCGGCGGAAAAATCAATCTGCGGGCCATCGGTGGCCATAACGGCTTTGGCCTGGGCTTCGGCAAGCGTAATGCGCTGACGGGCAATCTGCATATCCGGCGAATCGCTCAACGCTTTCGCAATCAGCGAATTAAGTTCCGGATCGTTATACTCTCTCCACCACTCATTTTTCGGCCAGTCCTGATGATTCAGCACCGTATTCACCGACGCCGCAGTAGTTTGCGTTTTAATGGGGGACACCGTGGCATGTTCAGGTGCACAGGCAGACAGAATAAAAACGAAGGGAACACTCAGAGATAGAATAAGAGAACGTTTCATGACGCCATAAGCTCAAAAAATAAAGGCGCACGTTACGCTCGATGTTGTTCGTTTTTTTAGTAATGCGTGGCAATCCGCAAATTGTCATACATTTTAATACCTGGAGATTTATTCCTAAAAATAATAATTAAACTTAATGCATTCATGCCAACCATGAATACACTGCTACACTTATTCAGGACATACATGAGCGGGAGAAGGGAATGAAAATATTACTGTGGATTATTTTGATTATATTTCTGATAGGGCTCTTAGTGGTCACCGGCGTATTCAAAATGATTTTCTGATCTATTTGCCCGGCTCAGCGCCGGGCAACGTCATTGATATCAGGCTTTCAGCGAAGCCCCTTTCGTGGCAATAACCTCTTTATACCAGTAGAAACTCTTTTTGCGGCTGCGCGCTAAGGTGCCTTTTCCGCCGTCATCGCGATCGACGTAAATAAAGCCGTAGCGCTTAGAGAGTTCAGCTTTAGACGCGCTCACCAGGTCGATTGGCCCCCAGCTGGTATACCCCATCACCTCAACGCCGTCGTCAATGGCTTCACGCACCTGCACCAGGTGATCGTTAAGGTAGCTGATTCGATAGTCGTCCTGCACCACGCCGTCAGCGTCCGGTTTATCCTTCGCACCCAGGCCATTTTCTACAATAAACAACGGCTTCTGATAGCGATCCCAGAGCACGTTTAACAGGGTACGCAGGCCTATCGGGTCAATCTGCCAGCCCCATTCGGAACTTGCCAGATGCGGGTTTGGCACCATGCTCAGGATGTTGCCGCGCGCCTGCTGGTTGAGGGCCTCATCTGCGGTGACGCAGCCCGTCATGTAGTAGCTGAAGGAGATAAAATCGACGGTCGATTTCAGCGCCTCGCGGTCGGCATTCTTTACCTCAAGCTGAATACCGTTGTCATGGAAGAAGCGCTGCATATACCCCGGATAGGCGCCACGGCACTGCACGTCGCCAAAGAATTGCCACGCGCGGTTTTCCTGCAGCGTCTCCAGAACATCTTCCGGCTTGCAGGTCAGCGGATACATCAGGCCGCCCAGCAGCATGTTGCCGATTCTGGCATCCGGGATAATCTCGTGGCAGGCCTTCACGGCCAGCGCGCTGGCCACCAGCTGGTGGTGGATCGCCTGGTACACCTCCCCTTTGCTGCTGGTTTCCGGCAGGCCCACGCCGGTCATCGGCGCGTGCAGAGACATATTGATCTCGTTGAAGGTCAGCCAGAGCTTCACCTTCTCCTTGTAGCGCGCAAACACGGTGCGGGCGTAGCGCTCGAAGAACCCAATGGTCTGGCGGCTGCCCCACCCGCCGTACTGATTCACCAGCCCCCACGGCATTTCGTAATGCGAGAGCGTCACCAGCGGGGTCATGTTGTGCGCGGCCAGCTCGTCAAACAGCCGGTCGTAAAACGCCAGCCCCGCTTCGTTAGGCTGCTGCTCGTCGCCGTTCGGAAAAATGCGGGTCCAGGCAATGGAGACGCGCAGGCAGCTAAAGCCCATCTCAGCGAACAGTTTGATGTCTTCCGGGTAGCGGTGATAGAAGTCGATGGCGACGTCCTTGATGCCGCTGTCGCCCGCCACGCGCTCAACCACCGGGCCGAAGACACCCTGCGGCTGAACGTCTGAGGTGGACAGCCCTTTCCCCTCCTCCAGATATGCGCCTTCTACCTGATTCGCGGCAACCGCGCCGCCCCATAAAAAATCGTCCGGGAAAGTTTTCATTACGTTCTCCTGTTATTGATGGCTTACGCTGAGCAGCGGCGCACCGGCGCTGACGGACGTTGCCGCCACGGTCACCACGTCACGATACTCATCGCTGTTACTGATAATGATCGGGGTCGCCAGGTCGTATCCGGCATCGATAATCGCCTGTCGGTCAAACTCAAGCAGCAGATCGCCGGGCTGTACCCTGTCGCCCACCTTCACGTGGGCGGTAAACGGCCTGCCGTCGAGCTTCACGGTGTCGATACCCACGTGGATCAACACTTCAATACCGCTGTCGCTGAGCAGGCCGATGGCGTGTTTGGTCTGAAACAGCGAGGCCACCACGCCGGCAAACGGGGCCACCACTTTGTTATCGGAGGGAATAATCGCGGCACCGCTGCCCAGCAGGCCGCTGGCAAACGTGGTATCCGGCACCTGGTCGAGCGCCAGAACGGTTCCGGTCATCGGGGATAAGACATCGTTTTCCCCTGCCGTAACCGCAGCTTCCGGCGCTGTGCGTCCCGGCATACCTGCCACCAGCGTCAGGCCGCAGCTCAGCACCAGCGCTACCGCGGTGCCGATCACGCCGCCCCATAGCGTGGCGTTTATCCCACCCGGCGGAATCATCTGGGCGATGGTAAAGATATTGGCGAAGCCGAAGGAGTAAACGTGGGTATCGCTGAAGCCGACAATCGCCCCGCCGATTGCCCCCGCCACGCAGCCAAAAATAAACGGGCGGCGCAGCGGCAGGTTCACACCATAAACGGCCGGTTCGGTGATACCAAATATCCCGGCCGTCACCGATGAACCAGCCAGCATCTTCTGGCGGGCATCGCGGGTTCGCAGGAAGATCCCCAGCGCCGCCCCGACTTGTCCGAATACGGCTGGCAGCAGCATAGGCAGCATGGAATCATGCCCCAGCACCGCCAGGTTGTTAATCATCAGCGGCACCAGCCCCCAGTGCAGACCAAAAATAACGCAGACCTGCCACAGCGCGCCCATCGCCGCGCCCGCCAGCCACGGTGCCAGAACGTAAATACTCTGATAGCCGTTCGCCAGCATCTGGCTCAGCCAGGTCGCCAGCGGCCCGATAACGAGGAAAGTCAGCGGTACGGTCACGCCCAGACAGATCAGCGGCGCGAAGAAGTTTTTCATCGATGAAGGCAGCAGCCTGGTGCTCTGTTTTTCCAGCCAGCAGCTCACCCACGCGGCGAGGATAATCGGGATCACCGACGAGCTGTAGTTAAACCAGGTGACAGGAATGCCCAAAAAGGCTTCCGATACCGCGCCCGGCTGCTGGCTGGCGTTAAACGCCGCAATCATCATTGGATGGGTGAGCGCCCCGCCGATCACCATAGTAATAAACGGGTTGCCGCCGAATTTTTTCCCGGCGGTATAGCCCAGCACCAGCGGAAAGAAGAAGAACAGCGCGTCGCTGGCGGCAAACCAGATTTTATAGGTACCGCTCTCGGTGCTGAGCCAGCCGCACACCACGGCCAGCGCCAGCAGCCCTTTCAGAATACCGGACGCGGCCAGAATGCCGATAAACGGGGTAAAGATCCCGGAGACGATGTCAATCAGGCGGCCCAGCAGATTACTCTTTTCGCCTCTCTCTTCCACGACGGGCGCGTCATCGGTAAGGCCTGCCTCATTGCGCACCGCCTGCCAGACGTCGTGGACGTGGTTGCCAATCACTACCTGAAACTGGCCGCCGCTTTCGACCACCATGATGACGCCCGGGTTTTTCTTGAGCCCTTCCGCATCCGCCCGTTGATTCTCTTTTAGTTTGAAGCGAAGCCGGGTCGCGCAGTGTACAAGACTGACGATGTTCTCTTTTCCGCCAACGTGGCCGAGAATATCCTTCGCTAAAGCCTGGTATTCCATCTCGATTTCCTTACATCCGATGCCTGCAGGCACCTGTTGACTGAGTACAAAAAATAAAAAAACCCGAGAACGACCTTCTGACGAAGGCCGCGCTCAGGTTTTGCCTGCGTGATGCAGTAACAATCCTGTTTTGAGGCTTAACGCCCCTCTTTTCTCACCCGCTCGATATGAATGGCTAGGAACATAATTTCTTCCGTTGTCAGCTCTCGCTGATAGCTTTTGTTCAGGTGCTGCGCGATTTTCTCGGCGCATTTCCACGCTTTCGCGTAGTTGTCTTTTACTGCCGTATGCAGCGAGACATCGTCATCTTCCACCACGGTGCGGGTCAGCATCCGCTGGGCAAAAAACTTCAGGTGGGTGACAAAACGCTGATAGCTGAGCGAGTCTTCATCATACTCAAGCTGCAGCTGATACTTAACCAGCTGCAGGATCTCCTGCATCACCCGCGTCACGTGCATCACCTCCGGCATTTCGCTGTTCAGCTGCGCGGTGACCAGATGCAGCGCGATAAATCCGGCCTCATCCTCCTCCAGTGCGACGTTCAGGCGTCTGGCGATAATGGCCCGCGCCTCCTGCCCTAATTCGAACTCCTTCGGATACAGCCGTTTAATATCCCACAGCAGCACGTTTTTGATGGCCAGCCCTTTCTTCTGCCGCTCAATCGCAAAGTAGCAGTGGTCGGTTAGGGTGATATACAAACTCTCCTGCAGCTTGCCCAGCCGCTGCGCCGCCAGCCCGATGATGCGGTCGCAGGTGGTCATTACCTCCAGCGGAATTTGACTCAGCAGCTCCCCGAGTCGACGCACCAGTTCATCGCTTTGTAACGCAAACACCTTTTCAACCAACGCGGTATCCAGCGCTTCACCGACGCGCTTCTGAAAGGCCAGCCCACGGCCCATCACCACCTGTTCGCGCCCGCGCTCATCCTGAACAACCACCACGTTATTATTGAGTATCTTGGCGATTTTCATCTGAACCCCAGAAACAAAAAAACCTGACCTCCGGCAGATGCCAGAAAATCAGGTTTTGCCTGCCTAAGCAGTAACAATCCAGTTCTGGCACTCTATCAGTTTCATTCATAGCCTCAATACGTCACGCGTCAGAAACGTGACGTGGATCGAACTTGCTACGGTGATATCAGAAGCTCACCACCGTTTTCAGCTCGGTAACCCAGGCATCCTGGGTGCGGCTGACGCCGCCGGGATGGTGCCAGTACTGAATGCCCGGCTGCAGCTCAAGCCACGGCACTGGACGAAAACGGTAGTAAAACTCGCCGTTCAGGGAATGGCCCGGCACCGGGTGATATGCCGGATTGTTGTAATCACTAACGCCGCTCTGGCTGTTCAGGTAACGCTGATTGCGGGCGTACTGGCTGCTCATATCAATCCAGGTTAAGCCAAAGCCAATCCAGTCTTCCGGTCGCGCGTCAAACAGCCCGCGGTAGCGCAGCGAGGCGGCATACACCTGATGCATGTAATTGCTGCGCTGATCCGCAAGGCTCATGCTGAAAGAGGTGCTCAACCCGCGATTCGGGTCATCCTGATGCTGCGTAAGCTGCTGGTTCAGCCCGGCGTACATGAACCAGGTCCGGCTGTGGGTATCAAAGCCGTTCGGGTCCGTCGCGCCCGCACCGCCGGATTTGCCGCGATAGAGATCGGTTTGCGGCGCATTGGTAAACACCACGCCCAGGTTGTACGCGCCCGGCAGGCCGTAAATCAGCGGACGCGCTTCGATTTCAACCGGCAGTAAAACCCCTTTGCTGCCCTTCGTCGACCAGCTCCAGGCGTGGCTGCGGCTGGAGGCCTCCGGATTTTGCTCCATCACGCCACCTTTTAAGGTCAGCGTCGGCGTTAATTTATAGGCAAGCGTGGTGCCCCAGGTGTGAACGTTCCAGTTGTTCCACGTCAGCGAGTTGGCTGACTTCCCGCCGCACTGCGACAGCAGCTGGAAATCGCAGGGGATGATTTGATCGAAGGTCTGCACCTTGTTCATCATCCCGATGCGCCAGGTCAGACGCCGGTCGTCAAAGCTGCGGGCAAAGGTCAGCCAGCCGAGACGAGTAATCGACTGCCCGCCCCAGCTCTCCTGGGTCAGATCGTTAAAGTTAACGCGCGGATCCTGTACGCGTTTGGTGGTGAGGTCGTCATTGTGGTTGCGGTTGACGATGTTCCCCTCGATACGCGCATCCGGTATACCGGTCCAGCGCTCCAGATCCTGGTTGAAGGTCAGCGCAAACTGGTCGATATACGCCACGTGGGGATCGTGATTATAGCCACCGCCGCCATTCCAGCCGATCTCATTCAAATAGCCGAGATTGTACGTAAAGCCGTTATCGTTGAGGATTTTACGCACGCCGAGCATATCGCCGAGAAGGGGAGCCGGTGGAGCCTCAAAGCCCAATACCGTTCCGTTCCAGTCTTGCGCCACCGACAGCGGGGATATCGTCAATAAGGCGAACGCATAGAGTTTATTTTTATATGCCATGATAACAACCTGTGATTGAGTATTTTGTGCGTAACCGGCCGCAGGAAATTTTTCTATTTCCTGTCGATATTTCATTTTTTTAAAATCAGTAAAAAGCGCTAAGCCAAATTTCTCTCCTGCGTAAACGAGAGGCAAAAAAAAACCTAAGCGCTCCACAGCAAAAATGCTGTGAAACGCTTAGGTTTTGCCTGTTAGCCAGTAACAATCCTGCGTTGAAAACAGTGGCACATTAACACCGTCGCGCCACGTTGAAAACCAGAACTGTTTTCTGGTTTAAAAAAGTGTGAGCAATTTAACGCTTATTATTTTGACTGAATCACCCGGGCAATATCAGTCGAAGTCTGTAATGTCCGAATTTCCTGAAATAATCCCAGCGCTTCATCGTACTCTTTGCGTAAATAACTCAGCCACTGTTTAATTCGCGCGACGTGATACAAACCGGTATCGCCCTGCTTTTCCAGTCGGCTGTATTTTTGCAGCAGAGTAACGACATCTACCCACGGCATTCGCGGCTCGTTATATTTCACCACCCGGCTGAGGTTCGGCACATTCAGGGCGCCGCGACCGATCATCACCGCATCGCAGCCGGTGGCCTCCAGACAGGCCTGCGCGCTCTCGTAGTCCCAGATTTCACCGTTGGCGATGACCGGAATGGTGAGGCGCTTGCGGATCTCGCCGATCGCCTGCCAGTTAATGCGCTCGGCCTTGTAGCCATCTTCTTTGGTGCGGCCATGCACCACCAGCTCGGTGGCCCCGGCCTGCTGCACCGCATCGGCGATTTCAAACTGCCGCGCGTCGCTGTCCCATCCCAGGCGCACCTTCACCGTCACCGGCAGATGCGAAGGCACGGCCTCACGCATGGCTTTCGCGCCGCGGTAAATCAGCTCAGGATCTTTCAGCAACGTCGCTCCGCCGCCGCTGCCGTTCACCAGCTTCGACGGGCAGCCGCAGTTGAGATCCACCCCGTAAGAACCCAGCTCAACCGCGCGGGCGGCGTTTTCCGCCAGCCATTCGGGATACTGGCCGAGCAGCTGAATACGCACCAGCGTGCCGGAAGAGGTCCGGCTCTGGTTGTGCAGCTCGGGGCACAGGCGGAAGAAGGATTTTACCGGCAACAACATATCGACCACGCGCAGAAATTCCGTCACGCAGAGATCGTAATCGTTCACCTCGGTCAGAAGCTCGCGCACGAGGGAGTCGAGCACGCCTTCCATTGGGGCCAGTAAAACACGCATAGCAGTACCTGTGAAAAAAGACGCGCTATAGTAGCCGCTCTCTATATCGCTGGGAAGCGCTTCTGTTCAGGGAGAAAGTCAGCCGGCGTTGCCCCGACAATGGCGCGAAACGCCGCCGCAAATGCCGCCTGCCCGGAAAACCCCAGCATCCAGGCCACCTGCTTAGCCGGGTATCCATTGGCGAGGAGGTCCAGCGAGGCACAAATCCTTGCTCGCTGTCGCCAGGCCCGGAAGCTAAAGCCGGTATCTTTGATAAACGCGCGTGAGAATGTGCGTTCAGACATCGCGGCCTGTTCCGCCAGCCTGTCCATCGAAACGTCCCAGAGATTGCTGGCAATGATGTCACAGGCAACGCGATGTAACCGCTCATCCACGGGCATCGGTAATTCGGCCGAAATCTGCTGCGCCTCGCTGAGGATTTCGAGCAGCAAAACGGCCATGCTGCGCTGACTGGCTGGCCGGTATTGCTCACTGAACAGCCCGGCAATCAGCTCTTTGAACAACGCTGTCGCCATAATCACGTGAACCTCTTCTTTCCGTTTAAAAGATCCGCATTGCGATATCAGCGCGGGGCTAAACCAGACCGCGCGGAGCTCCGTTGCGGATAACACGCTGTAGGTATGTTCCTGAAAGGGAGGGATCCACAGCGCGCGCTGTGGCGGTATGACCCAACGCTTATTGCCGGTTTCGACCAACATCACCCCTTTGATGGCAAACAAAAGCTGCCCCTGTGAATGCTGGTGAGGCGGATCGATTTCGCCGCGCGTATAGCGAATTGCCCCTCTGGACCATCCGATGACATCGTCGTGAATTGGCGTTTTATCGATAACGGTTGGCATTTCACATTCCTCCCTTCCTCTTATGATGCTGCTTGTACACGTAACCGGAGAGAGACGCAATGCACATTCATTTTATCATTCATGAACATTTCGAAGCGCCAGGCGCATATGAAATCTGGGGGAAAAATCGCGGCTGTAGTATGAGCTACTCCAGAGTTTATCAGGGCGATCCGTTACCCGAGGATCTGCTGAGCACAGACTTGCTTATCATCATGGGAGGCCCGCAGTCACCTGCCACCACGCTTAAGGAGTGCCCCTGGTTTGATGCGCAGGCGGAAAAGGCACTCATAGGCCGCGCAATTGAGGCAGGTAAAACGGTGATTGGCGTTTGTCTGGGCTCGCAGCTTATCGGTGAAGCGCTGGGCGCCGCGTTTTGCCATAGCCCGGAAAAAGAGATCGGCAAATTTCCCGTCAGGCTCACGGATGCAGGCAAGGCGAACCCGCTATTTAAGGATTTTGGCCACGAGCTGAACGTCGGTCACTGGCATAACGACATGCCAGGGCTGACGCCACAGGCTAAGGTTCTCGCTTACAGCGAGGGCTGTCCCCGACAGATCGTGCAATACGGCGAACGGGTTTACGGTTTTCAGTGCCATATGGAACTGACGCCGGAGGTCGTAGAGCTGCTGATTGAGCATTCGCAGAACGACCTCCGCCGCGCGGCTGAATTCCGTTTTGTCGAAACGGCGGAAAAACTTCGCTCGCATGATTATCGCGAAATGAATCAGGCGTTGTTTTCTTTTCTCGATAAACTGACCGCCTGACGCTGATGCAATCTCTGGCGCGTCACTTCGCCACCGCACTCCCTTTCCTCTAAACTGTAGCCTGCCCCTGTAAGGTGATACCGGACGTTCCATTCTGGAATGTCTGGTATGCTCAAATTTCATGATGTGATCCGTGGCACATTTTTAGGTTTAATTGTATGATGAATGCGTTTCAGCAAGGACTAACTCCATGAGCAAATCATTGAACATTATCTGGCAATATCTGCGCGCATTCGTCCTGATTTACGCCTGCCTGTATGCCGGGATTTTCATCGCGTCGCTGCTGCCGATCGTCATTCCCGGCAGCATTATCGGCATGCTGATCCTCTTCGTTTTGCTGGCGCTGCAAATCCTGCCCGCAAAATGGGTCAATCCCGGTTGCTTCGTCCTTATTCGCTACATGGCGCTGCTTTTCGTGCCTATCGGCGTCGGGGTCATGCAGTATTTTGATTTGCTCAAAGCCCAGTTCGGCCCGATTGTGGTCTCCTGCGCGGTCAGTACGCTGGTGGTTTTCCTGGTAGTGAGCTGGAGTTCGCATCTGGTGCATGGCGAACGTAACGTGGTCGGGGAGAAAACAAAAAAATGATGGCCAATATCTGGTGGTCGCTGCCGTTAACCCTGGCGGTGTTCTTCGCCGCGCGCAAGCTTGCCGCACGTTTTAAAATGCCGTTGCTGAACCCGCTGCTGGTGGCAATGGTGGTGATTATTCCGTTCCTGCTGCTCGCCGGCATTCCCTACGAACGCTACTTTGCCGGCAGCAAAATTTTAAACGACCTGCTGCAGCCTGCCGTTGTGGCGCTCGCCTTTCCTCTATATGAGCAGCTTCACCAGATCCGCGCCCGCTGGAAATCCATCATTACCATCTGTTTTGTGGGCAGCCTGGTGGCGATGATCACCGGCACGTCGGTAGCGCTGTTGATGGGCGCCTCCCCGCAGATCGCCGCCTCTATCCTGCCTAAATCGGTGACCACGCCTATCGCGATGGCGGTCGGTGGCAGCCTTGGCGGGATCCCGGCCATCAGCGCGATGTGCGTCATTTTCGTCGGTATTCTCGGGGCGGTGTTTGGTCACACCCTGCTGAACGGGATGCGTATTCATACTAAAGCGGCACGGGGGCTGTCGATGGGGACCGCCTCCCACGCCCTGGGCACCGCCCGCTGTGCGGAGCTGGATTATCAGGAAGGGGCGTTTAGCTCGCTAGCGCTGGTGATCTGCGGGATTATCACCTCCCTGCTGGCCCCGTTCATTTTCCCGCTGATTCTGGCGGTGACGGGCTAAAATTTGCGATGCGTCGCGCAAATTTCATTTTGATTTCATAAGTTGCATACATAATGAGAAGTGGATCACATATAAAGCCCTGACGGCTCCGTAAACTACCGATCCATTAACCTTTATGAGGCATACGCCATGCACCCACGTTTTCAAGCTGCTTTCGCCCGGCTTGCAGAGAATTTGCAGTCAGCCCTGGCTCCCGTTCTGGCAGATGCACACTTCCCCGCCCTGCTGAACGCGGAGCAGGTCACGATGCTGAAACAGGCAACGGGACTGGACGAAGACGCGCTGGCTTTCGCACTGCTTCCCCTGGCTGCCGCCTGTGCGCGGGCCGATCTCTCCCACTTTAACGTCGGGGCCATTGCGCGCGGCGTCAGCGGAACCTGGTACTTCGGCGGCAACATGGAGTTCCTGGGCGCGACCATGCAGCAAACGGTTCACGCCGAGCAGAGCGCCATCAGCCACGCCTGGCTGCGCGGTGAAAAAGCCCTGAGCGCCATTACCGTTAACTACACCCCCTGCGGCCACTGCCGTCAGTTTATGAACGAGCTGAACAGCGGGCTACAGCTGCGCATCAACCTGCCAGGCCGCGCGCCGCACACGCTGGGAGATTATCTGCCTGACGCGTTTGGCCCGAAAGATCTGGAGATCAAAACGCTGCTGATGGACGAGCAGGACCACGGTTACGCCCTGTCCGGCGATGACCTGAGCCAGGCGGCCATTCGCGCGGCCAACAAAAGCCACACGCCGTACAGCAAGTCCCCGAGCGGCGTGGCGCTGCAGTGCCGCGATGGCCGGATCTTTAGCGGCAGCTACGCGGAAAACGCCGCATTTAACCCAA
This sequence comes from Enterobacter sp. 61D5, assembly GCF_034107965.1. NCBI lineage: Bacteria > Pseudomonadati > Pseudomonadota > Gammaproteobacteria > Enterobacterales > Enterobacteriaceae > Enterobacter > Enterobacter sp. 61D5. The sequence continues at coordinate 385,081 of NZ_JAWNFK010000004.1, read as the reverse complement.
CCCTGCCTCCGCTGCAGGGCGCGCTTAACCTGCTGAGTCTGAACGGCTATGACTATCCGGACATTCAGCGCGCTATTCTGGCAGAAATTGCCGATGCGCCGCTGATTCAGTGGGATGCGACCGCCGCGACGCTTAAAGCGCTGGGCTGCACGACGATTGACCGCGTACTGCTTGCGTAATCCTTCCGGCGGGCAGAAATGCCCGCCAGTTTGCTGAAAAACCCCTCAGTTGAGTCGCTGTTTCTTGCGCTAACCAGGCGGGTAAAGTAGCCTGAGTTAAATTTCATCCACGAACGAGCCATCTCCATGTTAAAGCGCGTTTTTTACAGCCTGTCTGTCCTGGTCGGCATACTGCTGTTGATCGTGCTGGGTCTCGACCGCTGGATGAGCTGGAAAACCGCCCCCTACATCTTTGATGACCTGCAGGACTTGCCCTATCGTCAGGTTGGCGTGGTGCTCGGCACCGCCAAGTATTACCGCACCGGCGTGATTAACCAGTATTACCGTTACCGCATTCAGGGTGCGCTGAACGCCTACAACAGCGGCAAGGTGAACTACCTGCTGCTGAGCGGCGATAACGCCCTGCAAAGCTACAATGAACCGGTGACGATGCGTAAGGACCTGATTGCCGCGGGCGTGGACCCTGCCGATATCGTGCTCGACTACGCCGGATTCCGCACCCTGGACTCCATCGTGCGCACGCGCAAAGTCTTCGACACCAACGACTTCATCATCATCACCCAGCGCTTCCACTGCGAGCGCGCGCTATTTATCGCGCTGCATATGGGCATTCAGGCACAGTGTTACGCGGTGCCGTCGCCAAAGGACATGCTGAGCGTGCGCGTCCGTGAGTTCGGCGCGCGCTTTGGCGCCCTGGCCGATCTATATATCTTCAAACGCGAACCGCGCTTTTTAGGCCCGCTGGTGCCGATTCCGGCGATGCACGAAGTGCCGGAAGACGCGCAGGGTTACCCGGCCGTCACGCCCGAGCAGCTACTTGATATGCAGAAAAAAGAGAAATAGCGGGACCTTCTTTATACTTTCTTTACGCCGGGCCTGACGCTTTTTATCCCCCCTTTACGTCGGCTCTTTTAAGCTGAGTTCACTGCCGCTACGGCTTCATTGAAGAATGACTATGAACTCAATAATGAATGCGTTTTTCCTCAAAAGTCTCCGTCCGTATTTTAACTTTCCCGGTTTATCACTTCCTGGCGCACTCAATTCCGGTCTCTGGCTTGATGAAAAAATTGACGCCCTGCAGCACAACATTTCAGTGGAAGTGGCAGATTATCTGGAACGTTACCCGCAGACGAAACATGTAGACGTTTACCTGAACGATATCAACGGCACGATTCGCGGCAAGCGTCTGTCGGTGGAGAGCATGCTGAGCCTGGAAAAAGGCTGTTATTTTCCCCTTTCGGTTTACTCGATGGATCAGAAAGGAAAAATCGCCGCCCCGCTTCACGATGAACCGGACCGGCTCTGCGTTCCTGTCACCGGCTCCCTGCGCCCCTCCCCGCAGGATCCGCAGCACAACGCGCAGATCCTGCTGACGATGAAAGACAGCGACGATACTCCCTGCCCGCTTGAGCCGCGCGTGATACTGCAGAACGTGCTGGCCCGCTTCCACCAGCACGGTCTCTTCCCGGTGATTGCCCCGGAAATCGAGTTTTACCTGACGGGACAGGGCGATCGGGATCCGCAAAATCAGGGCTGTTTTCACATGGATACTACGACGGCCCATGCGGCCCTGTTTGACGAGCTGGAACAGCTGGCGCACCTTCAGCGCATCCCGCTGTCCGGGATCGTGGCGGAAGCCGAGTCGGGTCAGTACGAATTAAACCTGAAGCACAGCCATCGCGTCGTTGAGGTCTGCGATAATGTGCTGGCGCTTCGTCGCCTGACCCGATACGTTGCCGAAAAGCACGGCCTGCAGGCCAACTTTATGGCTAAACCTTTCAGCCAGCTGTCCGGCAGCGGCCTGCACTTCCATTTCAGCCTGAACAATCGTCACGGCGAAAACGTCTTTGCTTCCCCGGTGAACGCGCTTAACAGCATGATGCGTTTGTGCATCGCGGGGCAGCTGGCGCTGATGCCTGCATCTGTCGCCATTCTTGCGCCGGGCGTTAACGCGTTTCGTCGCCTGCGTAAAAACCTGACGGAGCCCGTATTTAACTCCTGGGGCTATAACACCCGCTCCGCCGCTTTGCGTATTCCCTGCTCGGATGACCACAACCGTCGTATCGAGTACCGGCTGGCCGGGGCCGATGCCAATCCGTATCTGGTCGCTGCCACGATCCTGACCGGCATGCTGTACGGGCTGGAAAACACCGACGACGAGGATTTGCCCGAACCGCAGCACGATCAACCCGAACTGCCGCTGTTTCAGCAGGAGGCGATTGAGACCTTTACCCGCTGTCAGTACCTCACCGACAGCCTGGGCAACGCCTTTTCCGAACAGTGGGTCGCCTGCAAGCTCTCTGAACTCGACTGGTTTGAGCGCATTGTGACCCGAGAGGAGTCACAGCTGGCATAAGGCATAAAAAAGCCCGCTCGGTGAGCGGGCCGGATAACGCGAGGAGCAATTATTTCTTACGCGCGTACTTCAGTGAATCCAGCGCAACCGCGAAGATAATGATGGCGCCTTTGATGATGTACTGCCAGTACGGGTTCACGCCGATATAGGTCAAGCCGTAGTTGATGACGGTGAAGATGATCACACCGGTCACCACGCCCAGTACCGTACCCACGCCGCCGCTGAAGGAGACGCCGCCCACCACGCAGGCTGCAATCGCATCCAGCTCGTACATGAAGCCAAGGTTGTTGGTTGCAGAACCGATACGGCCCGCTTCCAGCATACCACCGAAAGCGTAGAACACGCCGGACAGGGCATAAATGATGAGCAGGTTCAGGGCAACGTTCACGCCGGACACTTTCGCCGCTTCCGGGTTACCGCCGATTGCGAAGATGTTTTTACCAAAGCGCGTTTTGTTCCACAGGATCCAGACGAAGGCCACCGCAATCAGCGCATAGAAGGTGATATACGACAGGCGGAAGCTGCCCAGCGCGATAAACCCTTGCGTAAAGGTCGAGAAGCCGCTGTCAAAACCCGAGATTGGGGAAGCACCGACAAAGTCGTAGTACAGGGAGTTGATACCGTAAACGATGATCATCGTACCCAGCGTGGTGATAAACGGCGTCACGTTCAGGTAGGCGATGATAATACCGTTGATCAGACCAATCACCGCACCGATGGCGCAGACAATCAGGATCACCACGAAAATCGGCATGGTGGCCATTTCCGGGAACACCTTGTTGGCGTTTTCCATCGACTGCAGCAGGGTTGCCGCGATAACCGCCGCCAGCCCCACCTGACGACCGGCAGAAAGGTCCGTCCCCTGGGTTACGATCAGGCCCGCCACGCCCAGCGCAATGATAATACGCACGGAGGACTGGGTCAGAATGTTACTCAGGTTCAGCAGGCTTAAGAACGTAGGGTCCTGGAAAATGATGATAGCCAGCAGTACTAAAAGAACAACGTAAATACCGCCTTCTTTCAGGTAAGTGAGAAAACTTTTTTTATTTAACGCACTCATGAGGAGCCCCTGATCTTAAAGGTGCAAAGACGCAAGACGCAAAATTTCGTTTTGCGTTGTCGTTTTGGTGTCAACAATACCGGCAACGAGACCATTGCTCATAACCAGAATACGATCCGTGATCCCTAACAATTCCGGCATTTCGGAAGAAATAATAATGATCCCTTTATTCTTTTTCGCCAGCTCGGCAATCAGCTGATAAATTTCAAACTTCGCGCCGACGTCAATGCCGCGGGTCGGTTCATCCAGCATCAGAATTTCTGGCTGGGTTAATAACCAGCGGCCAATAATGACTTTCTGCTGGTTACCGCCTGACAGCGAACCAATTTGGGTGCGGTGTCCCGGCGTTTTCACGCGCATGGAGTCAATAACCCATTGGGTATCGCTCTTCATGCGGGAGTTATCCAGCAGTCCGACTTTGTTTTTGTAATTGCGAATGTTAGAAATTAACGAGTTAAAGTTAATATCCAGATAGGCATAAATACCGGTCGAACGACGCTCTTCCGTCACCAGCGCAAAACCATTATTAATGGCTTCGTTGGCGTTGTGGTTGTTAATTTTCTTACCATGCAGCGTAATAGTGCCTTCGGCTTTCTCACGGATACCGAACAGGGTTTCCACGATATCGGTACGTTTTGCCCCGACCAGACCGGCAATCCCCAGGATTTCCCCCTTGTGCAGGTCGAAGGAGACATCGCGAATAGACGGCTGGCGTAACGAGGTCAGATTGCGCACTTCCAGAATCACTTCGCCCGGCTTGTTTTCTTTGTCCGGGAAGCGCTGGTTCAGGGAACGGCCGACCATCATGGCGATGATCTTGTCCATGTCCAGCCCTTCCAGCGGCTGCGTGGCAATCCACTGACCGTCGCGCAGGATCGTAATCTCATCGCATAGCTGGAAGATCTCTTCCATTTTGTGGGAGATATACACAATGCCGCAGCCGCGATCTTTTAGCTTACGAATAATGGTAAAAAGGTGATTAACCTCTTTTTCCGTTAATGAAGATGTCGGTTCGTCCATGATGACGATTTTCGCATCATAGGAGAACGCTTTGGCGATTTCGATCATCTGCATCTGGGAGACGGATAATGTTCCCACGCGGGCGCGCGGATCGATATCAATATCCAGCTCATCAAAAATCGCTTTGGTGTCGCGATACATTTTGTCCTGATCGACAAAGACACCCTTGGTTGGATAACGTCCCAACCACATGTTATCCATGACTGAACGCTGCAGCACCAGGTTTAATTCCTGGTGAACCATCGAGATACCGTTTTCCAGTGCTTCTTTGGCTGAATGGAAATCGATCTCTTTCCCCTGAAAAAGAATGCTGCCAGAATCTTTTTGATAGATCCCAAAAAGACATTTTAATAATGTTGATTTACCCGCACCGTTCTCACCCATCAAAGCATGAATAGAGTGAGGACGCACTTTTAAATTAACATTATCGAGTGCCTTAACGCCGGGAAAAGACTTGTTGATACCGCTCATTTCCAACAGGTATTCACCGGATGACTGAGTAGTTGTGCTGACCATAATTATACCTTGTTGGCCTCGCATATCGCGTTATAAAAGGGCGCAACGAATTGCGCCCAGTGGAGACAGTACCGCTAACTTATTTACCGATAAACTCAGCCAGGTTGGACTGGTCTACGCCCACGTAAGGTACGCGAACGATTTTGTTTTCAATTTTCCAGCCGGTGCCATCTGCCGCGCCTTTGCCATCGGCCAGGTTTTTCGCCAGATCGAAGGTCGCTTTCGCCTGGTTGTTGGCATCGTTCAGAACGGTACCGGCCATCGCACCGGATTTAACCAGCGCCAGCGCTTCTGGCAGTGCATCTACGCCGAATACCGGGATGGAGGATTTATTGTGTGCTTTCAGCGCTTCTACCGCACCCATTGCCATCGCATCGTTGTTGGCGATAACCACTTCGATTTTGTTTGCGTTAGGGCCGGACAGCCACGCATCCATCTTATCTTTCGCCTGAGCGGTATCCCACATCGCGGTATCTAACGCCAGCTGCTGGGTTTTCAGACCCTTGTCGTTCAGCTCTTTGATAACGTAAGTGGTACGGGCTTCAGCATCCGGGTGGCCTGGTTCGCCTTTCAGCAGCACGAACTGAATCTGACCGTCTTTGTTCAGGTCCCAGTTCGGGTTCGCCGCCCAGTGTTTTGCGATCAGATCGCCCTGAATAATACCGGACTCTTTGGAGTCGGTACCGACGTAATACGCTTTGTCGTAGCTATCCAGCGCTTTACGGGAAGGTTCTTTGTTGAAGAAGACGATTGGCACGTTCTGGCCGCGCGCTTTTTCAATAACCGTGCCTGCTGCAGCCGGGTCAACCAGGTTGATGGCCAGGGCTTTAACGCCTTTCGCCAGCAGAACGTCGATCTGGTCGTTCTGTTTGGACTGGTCGTTCTGGGAGTCGTTCATCAGCAGCTGAACGTCTGGCGCTGCTTTCGCATCTTTCTCAATCGCTTTACGCACAACAGACATGAAGTTGTCGTCGTATTTATAGATGGTCACACCAATACGGGTATCCGCAGCGTGCGCTGCTGCACCAAAAAGCATGCTTGCCATTACGGCAGACAGGGTCAACACCTTCTTATTCATGGTATCTCCGGTTTTTTTATGCAGGGTAGTTCTTGTGAATAACGATCGGCGGGCAGGTGTTAATAAAACGTTACTGACAGCCGAAGTTCACTTATAAAATTTCTATCTTCCGTGTTCGGTAACGATCCAGAAATGCGTTTTATTCGTTGTTTGCGGCACATTGGCTATAGTGAAAGTGAATAATCACCGTTACATAGCGTTTCAGCCCCTAAAACGCTGACATCATAGTCAGCGCCTTGTTAAGATACTGTGAATTTACTCACAGATTGAAAACGGTTACATCACCTCAAGTAATCAGTTAGTGATCGGAACCACAATTTGCCGGGCCGCGACAGAGTGCCGACGCACTAAAGTCGGCATGAAACAGTGTGTTGCCCCCGGATCCAGCAGCCCTGCCGCCCCCTGTAACGCCAGCTCAGTCGCCAGTTTCGCCATAGAGGCAATGGGATAGCGCACCGTTGTCAGCTGCGGGTCGGTGTAACGGGCAATCGGAATATCATCAAAACCAATGAGTGATAAATGCTGTGGCACCGCAATGCCGTTATCTTTCAGCGCCGTCAGGGCGCCTGCCGCCATGCTGTCGTTATAGGCAAACACCGCGGTAAGCTGCAGGTTGCGGCCCAGCAGCTCCACCATTGCCGCCTCGCCGCCCTGCATGTCCGGCGTACCGGTGCCCGTCCAGCTTTCTGACGGCGTAATGCCGTGCTCTTTCAGGGCGTTTTGCCACCCCTCGCGCCGCAGGTCGTCATCTTCAATATGATGGCTGGAGGCCAGATAACCGATCCGCTGATGCCCGTTGTTGATGAGCATTTTCGTCGCCATCATGGCACCGCTGACGTTATCCAGCCCGACGCAGCGGTGGGCATAGCCGGGGACGATGCGGTTGATCAGCACCATGCCCGGGATCTGATCCATAAATCCGGTTAGCTCTTCATCGCTCAAGGCTTTTGAGTGGACAATCAAGGCGTTACAGCGCTGGCGGATCAGCACTTCGATGGCATGGCGCTCCTTTTCCGCCTCATGATAGCTATTGCCGATCAGAACATATTTCTGATGCTGCTGGGCGACCACGTCGACCGCTTTGACCAGCGCGCCGAAAAAGGCATCTGATACATCCATCACCACCACGCCGATGGTGTCGCTGACCTGCGTCGCAAGCGCCTGGGCATTGGCATTTGGCCGGTACCCGAGCTGGGTCACGGCTTTCATTACGGTTTCACGGGTTTCAGGGCTGACCAGCGCACTATTATTCAGCACGCGTGAGACGGTAGCCACAGAAACGCCCGCCTGGCGGGCGACGTCACGAATGGTGATCATATTCACCATCCTTCAAAGAATTGCAGCAACTCACAGACACCCCCTGTGTTTAGCAAGGTGGCTATTTTGGCAGCGAGAGAAAGGGGACTACGTGAAGAAGCTCACACTCATGAAAACGCTTACATCCGTTTTGTTAATGATTGTGATCCAGATCGTTATCTGGATGTGTTCCTCAATGATACCCCTGAAGCATGTGCGGTTAACTGACGCCACACCCACTCCAGCGGTCCCTGGCGGAAATAGCGTAGCCAGAGAACAGAAAACGCCAGGTTAATCACCCAGACCGGGATAACAAACGCCAGCAGCGTGAGGCGGTCGAATTTCATAAACAGGCCAAGATGATAGAAAAGCGTGGTGCAAAGAAGCGTTTGCAGGAGGTAATTGCTCAACGCCATGCGGCCCACGCAGGCGATAGCGCTGACGATCCACAGGCGGGAAAGCGTTGGCCAGAAGCCATAGATCAGCGCCGCGTAGCCGATAGTCTGAAACGGCGCGCTCAGTTCGCGCGGCACCTGGAGCAGGAACGCGCACCAGCGGTAATCCCAGTGGATGTGCCACTGCGTGATTATCGCCGGGAGGTTAATCAGCACGCCGATCAGCACCAGCCCGACACCCGTTCGCCGATAGTGACGCAGGCTGAACTCCCCTTTCAGCCAGCCGGTGCGCATCAGTGACGCCCCCATCAGCATCATGCCCGCCAGCTGCCAGCCGTATTGCGCGCCCAGCGCAAGGAGGTTATCCCCCAGCATATCCGCGCGGTTGCTTATCGCTTCCGTACCGCCCTTCAGCTTCCAGTACTGTTCGTACTGCAGGTTAGCGGCATCCGGGATCCAGGAACGGTTCGTCGCCTCGCCGGAGATCATCCCCAGCAGCAGCAGGACCCCAAGCCCCATGACATAGAGCATCACGCCGGTGTGAAACAGGCTTTTTACGCTGTGCGCATCGCGAATCAGACGCCAGCAGATGAGCCCGACTAACCCATACGCGAGAAGAATATCGCCGTCCCAGAAGAACAGGCCGTGGATAAAGCCGAGGAGAACCAGCAGCGTCAGGCGCGACTGGATCCAGCGCGTACCGCGTTTGAGGAGGAGTTGCAGACCTGCACCAAACAGCAGGGCAAACAGCGTGAGGAATTTAACCTGTGCGAAGAGATCGAGGACAGCCCAGGTCCAGGCATCGCTGCGCGTGATGTCGCCATACCAGGCAGGATTGAGATAAGCCGCCTTCGGCAGGCCGAAGGCGCTGATATTGAGCAGCAGGATACCGAGAATGGCGACGCCGCGAACAAAATCGAGCGTGACGTTTCGCTCCATGGTTCCTGCCCTGTAAGACTTAGTTGTGGTGACGTACGGCGCGCAGGAACTCCTGGCGAGTATTCTGGCTCGATTTAAACAGGCCGCCCAGCGACGTCGTGGTCGTTGCACTGGTCGCATCACGCACGCCGCGCGCCTTAACGCAGTAGTGAACCGCATCGATAGAAACGGCCACGTTATTGGTGCCCAGCAGCGTTTGCAGCGCGGTCAGGATCTGCTGCGTCAGACGCTCCTGCACCTGCGGACGTTGGGCAAAGAACTGCACGATGCGGTTGATCTTCGACAGGCCAATCACCGTATCTTTTGGGATATACGCCACGGTCGCTTTACCGTCGATGGTCACGAAGTGGTGTTCACAGGTGCTGGTCAGCGTGATATCGCGTACCGTCACCATCTCGTCCACTTTCATCTTGTTTTCAATGACGGTGATTTTCGGGAAGTTGGCGTAATCCAGCCCGGAGAAAATTTCGTCGACGTACATTTTCGCGATGCGGTGCGGCGTCTCCATCAGACTGTCGTCACTCAGATCGAGATTCAGCAGCTCCATGATCTCGGTCATATGACCGGCAATCAGACGCTTGCGGGTTTCATTGTCCAAATCCTGTACGGGCGGACGCAGTGGCGTTTCAAGACCGCGCGCAACCAGGGCTTCGTGGACCAGGGCAGCTTCTTTACTGAGTGATGACATTTTGTTCTCCTGCAGGTGTGGCGTCTTTTGCCCTCGTTGTGGCAAAAGTATGCGCTCATTGTGCGTGAGGCGGCGCACATAATCCAGTATTCACGACGATAATTATTGCAATTGCTGTTGCCTTTCAGCGTGACGATTCCAGACCAGGGCTCCCCCGACGAACAGCGCAATGCCCGCAAGCCCCAGCGCGGGCTCCAGCCGGTGGGTAAGCCAGGTTGATAACGCCGAGGTGACCGGGCCAATCAATTGACCAATCGCATACCCGGTGGTTAGCAGGCCTGCCATATAGCGCGTGTGGTTTGGCGCTAGCTCGCGACCGTATAAAAGAGAGAGCTGCACGGCACACAAGAAGCCGCCGCCCACCAGCAGCCCGCCCGTCAGCAAACCGCCAATCCCCGGCAGCAGCCAGGCCGCCAGCACGCCAGCCCCCTGTAACCACAGCACGATAGCCAGCCTGCGGTTAGCCGTTGAGGTGTGGCGTAAAAGAATACTGAGCGCAATGCCCACCACGGCGGCGATACCAAAAATCGGCCAGACAAACTGGGCAAACAGGCTGCCGGGAAAACGCACCGCCGCCATTTGCGACAGGAATGTCGCCGGGAGGATATAGCCAAACCCGGCCAGGCTGTAGCTCCAGACCAGGCGCTTTAAATCCGCCGTCAGCACCAGCGGCTCCGGCGCGGTACCGGGGCGATGGAGCTGACCGGATCGCGGAAGGTAGCGCGCCACCAGCGCAATCAGCACCAGCGCCAGCACGCCGTAGATTTGCCATGCCGCCCCCGCCGAAAGGGATTTCGCCTGGATATAGACGGCGAGAAGCCCGCTCAGGGCAATGCCCGCTCCCGGTCCGGCAAACACGGCGGCGCTCAGACCCGGTTTACCCAGCTGCCCCAGCCGCTCGTTGGTCCAGGCGGCAATAAGTACCATCGACCAGCCGCTCATGCAGCCAATCACAAAGCGCAGCAGGCCGTGCACAACGGCGTTATCCGCCGCCGCGGAGAGCAGCGTCAGCGCAACCGCACCGGTGATGCCAAGCCAGAGGCGCGTTTCCACAAAGCGGTGTGCACGCATTGCATCCCATGCGCCCACCAGATAGCCCAGATAGTTCATCGCCGCCACCAGACCCGCGCTGGTCAGCGTAAGCTGTCCTGCAGCAATCATGAGCGGCACCTGAGGCGTAAAGGCAAAGCGCCCTATCCCCATCGCCACCACCAGAACGACAAACCCACTGAGCGCAATACGCAGCGCCATGACCGCTCCAATTGTTAAAGAAAAGTAAATTTATGATGCAGCATCTCGCCGTCTGGCGAAAGTGAAAGTTACTCACAGGTCAATGAAAAGGCTGTATTATGGTTTTTATGAATACGCATTCTCATTAAGGAGCCCTGCATGGAACTGCTCGAAGAGCACCGTTGTTTTGAAGGTCGACAGCAGCGCTGGCGGCATGACTCCACCGTCCTGAACTGTGCGATGACGTTCAGCATTTTCCTTCCGCCGACGGAAAATCCGCCGGTTCTGTTCTGGCTTTCAGGCCTGACCTGCAACGACGAAAACTTCACCACTAAAGCGGGCGCGCAGCGACTTGCCGCCGAGCTGGGTATTGCGCTGGTGATGCCTGATACCAGCCCGCGTGGCGATGATGTAGCCGACGATGCAGGATACGACCTGGGCAAAGGCGCCGGGTTTTATCTCAATGCGACCGAGCAGCCCTGGGCGCGCCACTACCGCATGTATGATTACATTCGCGACGAGCTGCCCGCGCTGATTCAGTCCGGGTTTGCGGTAAGCGACCGCTGCGCCATCAGCGGACATTCTATGGGCGGACACGGAGCGCTGATCATGGCGCTAAAAAATCCAGGAAAATACGTCAGCGTGTCGGCATTTGCGCCAATTGTGAATCCAGCGCAGGTGCCGTGGGGGCAGAAAGCCTTCACAAACTATCTGGGTGAAGATGAAGCAAAATGGCAAGAATGGGACAGCTGTGCGCTGATGCTGGCCAGCAGCTCAGCAAATGCGATCCCGATGCTTGTCGATCAGGGCGATGCGGATCAGTTCCTCGCCGGACAGCTACAGCCTGCGGTGCTGGCAGAAGCGGCACGCCAGAAGGACTGGCCGCTGACGCTGCGCATCCAGCCGGGGTATGACCATAGCTATTACTTCATCGCGTCCTTTATTGAGGATCATCTCCGCTTCCATGCGGAGCATTTGTTTGGGTAAGTGCGGCTGCGTGCGCTCTGATGCCCTCAACCTGGCCCTCTCCCACAGGGAGAGGGAACAAACACTAAAAACGGCAACTTACGTTGCCGTTTTGCTTTTACCCTGGCCGCATCAGAACTTATAATCCACGCCCACAAAGTAGCGACGGCCATCTTCCGTATAGCTGTAATCGTCACGGCTCAGATCTTTATCCAGCAGGTTCTGCACGCCCGCACGCAGCTTCACGCTTTTCGTCGCCTGCCACGCGGCGCCGGTATTCCAGATGACATAGCCACCCGGCGTTGGTGCACTGCTGGTCAGCGCGCGTTTCTCACCGGTGTAGTTGCCCTGAACGTAGAACGACCAGTCCTGCGTTGCCTTCCAGTCAACGGTACCGTTGGCGGTGTGGAACGGCAGATCCGACAACGGCTTGTTGCCGCCGTTGCTGATATCACGACCGTCGTTATAGGTATAGTTAAGGGTCAGTTTCCAGTCGTCCGCCAGCGGGAATTTCAGCTCGGTTTCCACCCCGCGGATGCGCGCCTTGTTAACGTTGTAGTAGCGGAAAATTGGTTCGCCGTCCGCATTCAGTCCAACGTAGTTAGGGTAGCCCTGGGCCTGTTTTGCATTGGCCGTACGGCTGATGCTGATGCGGTCATCCACGTTATTCTGGAAGGTGGTGACGCTGGCCTGCACGCCCTCTAACCAGCCTTCTTCCCCGCTGTAGTACAGACCGAATTCGAAGCTCTCGCTGGTTTCCGGTTTCAGATCCGGGTTACCGACAATCTCACAGGCACCGCGGCACGAGCCGGTGACCCAGTCCGGGCTCAGCTGCAGCAGTGACGGCGCTTTAAACGCGGTCGCCCAGCCCCCTTTCACCGTTACGGTATCGGTCGCGTTATAGACCAGATAGGCACGCGGGCTCCAGTGATCGCCGTAGGTATCATGGTCGTCCATACGGATGCCGGTGGTCAGCGCCAGAGGTTCAAAGAGACGCCACTCATCTTCAAGGAACAGGGCATACTGGCTTGTCGAGGTACTGCTGCTGGAACCGCCCGTCAGGTTGACCGGATCTTTCAGCTTATCGTGACGCCATTCGCCGCCGAAGGTCAGCAGCTGGTTGATTTCGCCAAGCGGCAGCACGTATTTTCCGTCCACCGCGTTGCTCTCGGAGGTGATCGGATTGCTGTTGCCCGGGTTTTTGTTATCCACCTTTTCGCCGTAAACCTTCAGCTCGCTGTTGCCGACGCCCCAACGGCCGTTGTGGCTGAGAGAGTAGTTCTGACGCTCAAGACGGTTTTTGTCGAGGGAATCCGAGTCGCGATCCTGACGGTCGAAACCGTAGCCCGCCGTAAAGTCGTGATTTTCAGACGGCGTCCAGGCGAATTCCACATTCGCATCGCGGCTGGTGAAGCCTTCAATGCGCGGCGTTTCACCGCTCGCCGTGGTGGAGGATTTCTGCTGACCGTCTTTCTCACGCTTCGCGAGGCTACCGTAGGCTTTCAGCCCCAGCAGGCCGTCCACCAGCGGACCGCTGGTATAGAACTGACCGTTGTACGTGTCTCCACGGTCGCGGTGCTCCTGAATCGTGGAATCGGCGCTCAGGGTACCCGTCCATTTCTGGCCGATTTTTTTGGTGATAATGTTCACCACGCCGCCCAGCGCATCGGAACCGTACAGAGAAGACATCGGTCCGCGCACCACTTCGATGCGTTCGATGGCGTCAACCGGCACCCAGTTGAGGTCGAAATCATTATGGCGGAATACCGCGTTACGCGAGTTAACACGCTTGCCGTCGATCAGGATCAGCGTATAGCTGCTGTCCAGTCCACGAATACTTACCCCTTTACGGTTGTCCCCTTCGCTCGTGAGCTGAACGCCCGGCACCTCCCGTAACACATCTTTCAGATTCTGAACGGGTTTGCGCTGCAAATCTTCCTGGGTAATTACGCTGATGCTTGCCGGTGCGTCTTTCAGGTTTTGCTCGGTCGCGGAGGCCGTTACAACCATTGTGTCGCCGGATTCCGCTGCGATAACAGGCAGGGCCAGGGACATTGCGGACGCACAAAGTCCTCCCCTGACGAAGGGATTCAACCTAAACATTCCATATCTCCATGAGGTAAATACAACTAAATCAAATCATCATTGCTCACAGCGTCTTCCTTGCCGCCCACGTCTGCGGTGGGTCGGTGACACGCTTATTTTTGATAACGATAAAGCAAACGATAATTATTATCAATTAAATTGTTAAGAAATATATCTTTGTTTCAGGATGCGGGCATAAAAAAACCCGCTCGAATGAGCGGGTTAAAAGAGAGGAAGTTCGATTATTGTTTAAATCGTTCCGGGAATTCCATTTCACTGTAGCGAACGAATTTTGTTCCTTTCGTCAGCTTGTAGCCAAACCAGATGACGAGGAACAGCGGAATACCAATGTAGGTCGCCGTCACGGCGCCCCAGTCAATGGTGTCCGCCAGGAACGCTTCATAGTTCTGTCCCAGCGTAATGATCAGGCACAGAATGAAGGCGAAAATAGGACCCAGTGGGAAGAAGCCGGAGCGATACGGCAGCGAGTTAACATCGTGACCCTGCTTGACGAAACCGCGGCGGAAACGGTAGTGGCTAATGGCAATCCCCAGCCAGGCAATAAAGCCCGTCATCCCGGACGTGTTAAGCAGCCACAGGTACACCGTCTGGTTGCCAAACATAGAGGTCAGGAAGCACAGACCGGCAATCACCGTTGTGGCGTAAAGCGCGTTACGCGGTACGCCGCCACGGGACAGCTTCGCGAAGATACGCGGGGCTTTACCGTCGCATGCCAGCGTGTAGAGCATACGGGTGGACGCGTACATCCCGGAGTTACCGGCTGAAAGCACAGCGGTCAGGATAACGGCGTTCATCACCGCCGCGGCTGAAAGCAGACCGGCGTGCTGGAAGACCAGCGTGAACGGGCTGACGCTAATGTCTTTTACGTCATTACGCAGCAGGCTTGGATCGGTGTACGGGATGATCAGGCTGATAATCAGGATCGCGAACACATAGAACAGCAGGATACGCCAGAAGACCTGACGAACCGCACGCGGAATATTTTTCTCCGGGTTCTCTGACTCACCGGCGGCGATACCAATCAGCTCTGTCCCCTGGAAGGAGAAGCCGACAATCATCGCCACGCCAATCATCGCCGAAAGGCCACCGGCAAACGGCGCATCGCCTATCGCCCAGTTACTCCAGCCCGCAGGTTCTGCGCCTTTGAAAATACCAACGATCATCGCCACACCGACGACGATAAAGATGATGACGGTTGCCACTTTGATCAAAGAGAACCAGTATTCCGCCTCGCCGAAACCGCGCACGGAGATGTAGTTCAGCAGGAAGATGACGGCCAGGAACAGAGCGCTCCAGATCCAGCCCGGCGTATCCGGGAACCACCAGTTCATCACCAGCTGTGCGGCGACAAGGTCAACGGCGATGGTGACCGCCCAGTTGTACCAGTAGTTCCAGCCCAGCGCGAAGCCAAAGCCTTCTTCAACGTATTTTTGACCGTAGGTCGAGAACGAACCGGATACCGGCATGTACGCGGCCAGTTCGCCGAGACTGGTCATCAGGAAGTACACCATCAGGCCAATCAGGATATAAGAGAAGAGTGCCCCACCCGGGCCTGCTGCCGAAATCGTTGCGCCAGAGGCAACGAAAAGACCTGTACCGATAGAGCCGCCAATGGCGATCATCGTCAGGTGACGCGCCTTGAGTTCACGACGTAGCGTGGGCGCTTCTGTGGTTTTAATTTCTGAAACCATATGAAAATGCTGTCCATTTAATAAATGAGGCGCGATTGTAGCAGACGATCCGCGTTCCTTCCGGCAGAAATACTCAGTTATAAGAGAGCTTCATGACTCGGCCAGGATTATAAGTAAAGCATAAAAATGTGGGGTGACAGGCGCGCGTAGCCCCGGTAAGCGAAGCGCCACCGGGGAACGTTAAATGGCGCAGTAGCGCAGAAAACGCTGCAGAGAGCTGGAAAGGTGTTTCTGGCGGTGATGAATGCACCATAGCGTGCGCACCAGCTTCGGCAATGGAACCGGGATTTCAACCAGCGACCCCGTCTCAAGCTGTTCGGCAATGACGCGCCGGGAAAGACAGCTGATCCCCAGGCCATGACGCACCGCGTGCTTAATCGCCTCTGAGTTCCCCAGCTCCATCCCCAGCTGGAAATGCGGCAGATGGGAAAGCAGCAGATAATCGACAATTTCACGCGTGCCGGAGCCCTGCTCGCGCAGGATCCACTGCGCCTGCGCCAGGCGCTCCAGCGTCACCTCGCCCTGCAGTAACGATGAGGCCGGGGATGCAAACACCACCAGCTCATCTTCCAGCCAGGGCTCGGCAATGATATCGACGTTATGGCAGGGCCCTTCGATGAGGCCGATATCCACCCGGAAATCGATCACCGCGTTGATAACGTCCTGGCTATTGCCTACGCTCATTTCCAGCGGCAGGGTCGGGAAATCCCGGCGATAGCGGGCAATCACTTCCGGCAGGATGTAGTTCCCAATGGTGCTGCTGGCATAGACGCGGATCGCGCCGTTGTCCTCGCGGAACAGCTGTTCGATTTCGATAGCCTGCTCCAGCAGCGCCAGCGCCCGTGGATAAAGAAGACGACCGTGCTCGTTGACCACAAGCCGCTTCCCTACCCTGTCGAACAGCTGCACGCCCAGCTGCCCTTCAAGATCGGTCAGCGCCGCGCTGACCGCAGACTGCGAGAGCGCCAGCATTTGTGACGCCTGGGTTGTCGAACCGCTTTTCAGCACCTCGGCAAACACTTCCAGCTGACGCAATGTAATGTGCATGGTTGCTTACCACTTATATAGATTAATTATAAGTATATAATCAATTTTATTTTTAAGCCAGAGCACCGTAACCTTTAGCCAGACAAAGGAGAAGGTTATGTCAGAAATCACCTTACAACATCATCGTACAATGTGGCACTTCGTGCCGGGCCTCGCGCTTAGCGCAGCAGTGACCGCCGTAGCATTATGGGGCGGCAGCATCCCGGCTATCGCGGGCGCAGGTTTTAGCGCGTTGACGCTGGCCATTTTGCTGGGCATGGTCGTGGGAAATACGGTTTACCCACATATCTGGAAATCCTGCGACGGGGGCGTGATCTTTGCCAAACAGCACCTGCTGCGTCTCGGGATCATCCTTTACGGCTTCCGGCTCACCTTTTCGCAGATTGCGGACGTGGGCGTGAGCGGAATTGCCATCGACGTCCTGACCCTGACCAGCACCTTTTTACTGGCCTGCTTTATCGGCCAGAAAATATTTGGCCTGGATAAGCAAACCAGCTGGCTGATAGGTGCCGGGAGCAGTATCTGTGGGGCCGCGGCGGTGCTGGCAACAGAGCCCGTCGTTAAAGCCGAAGCCAGCAAGGTGACGGTGGCGGTGGCGACGGTGGTGATCTTCGGTACGCTGGCGATCTTCCTCTACCCGGCGATGTATCCGCTGGTTGCCCACTGGTTTAGCCCGGAAACCTATGGCATCTACATCGGTTCAACCATGCACGAAGTGGCTCAGGTAGTGGCGGCAGGACATGCCATTAACCCGGAAGCCGAAAACGCGGCGGTGATTGCCAAAATGCTGCGCGTGATGATGCTGGCACCGTTCCTGATTTTCCTCGCGGCGCGGGTTAAGCAGCTGGCGCCGGCAGGCGGCAGCGAGAAAAGCAAAATCACCATTCCGTGGTTTGCGATCCTGTTTATCGTGGTGGCGATTTTCAACTCCTTCCACCTGCTGCCGAAAGCGGTGGTGGATATGCTGGTGACGCTGGATACCGTGCTGCTGGCGATGGCCATGGCGGCACTGGGGGTCACCACACACGTCAGCGCGCTGAAAAAAGCCGGTGCCAAACCGCTGCTGATGGCGCTGGTGCTCTTCATCTGGCTGATTGTCGGGGGCGGTGCGATTAACCTCGCGGTCCATAGCCTGATGGCATAAACCATCTCGTCCTTCTCCTGCTAACCCGCTATCATAAGCGTTTCGGGTTAGCAGGAGTTTTTTTATGAAATATGTTGGAGCGCACGTCAGCGCTGCAGGTGGTCTTGCGAATGCCGCCATTCGCGCCGCCGAAATCGAGGCGACCGCTTTCGCCCTGTTCACCAAAAACCAGCGCCAGTGGCGCGCCGCGCCGCTCACCGCTGAAGTGATTGATGATTTCAAAGCCGCCTGTGAGAAGTACCACTACGGGCCAGGCCAGATCCTTCCCCACGACAGCTACCTGATCAACCTCGGTCACCCGGTTGAAGAGGCGCTGGAAAAATCCCGCGAGGCGTTCCTTGATGAAGTTCAGCGCTGCGAACAGCTAGGGCTGACGCTGCTGAACTTCCATCCGGGCAGCCATCTGATGCAAATCGATGAAGATGCCTGCCTGGCGCGCATTGCCGAATCCATCAACATCACGCTGGACAAGACCAAAGGCGTCACCGCGGTAATAGAGAATACCGCCGGTCAGGGTAGCAACCTCGGCTTTAGGTTTGAACATCTGGCGGCGATCATCGACGGCGTGGAGGATAAATCCCGCGTTGGCGTATGCATTGATACCTGCCACGCGTTTGCCGCCGGCTATGACCTGCGCACCACCGAGGCAACGAAAACCACGTTCGATGAGTTCGAGCGCATTGTGGGCTTTAAGTACCTGCGCGGCATGCACCTGAACGATGCGAAAAGCGCCTTTGGCAGCCGCGTTGACCGCCACCATAGCCTGGGTGAAGGCAACATTGGCCACGATGCGTTCCGCTTCATTATGCAGGACATCCGCTTCGACGGTATTCCGATGGTGCTGGAAACCATTAATCCGGACATCTGGGCAGAAGAAATTGCCTGGCTGAAGGCACAGCAAACTGCTGAACAGGCGGCATAAAAAAAGCCGGGTGCATAATGCAACCCGGCTTTTTTTGTAGGTCGGGTAAGGCGAAGCCGCCACCCGACACCTTGTTTACGCTGCTTTCGCCACAACTTCCGTTTCAGGACGTTTCAGCACTGCGTATGACAGACCCGCCACCAGCGTACCGGCAACGATGGCCAGCAGGTAGCCCAGTACCGGCGTGATGGCGCCAGGGATTAGCAGGACAAACAGACCGCCGTGTGGTGCCATCAGCTTCGCGCCAATCGCCATGGAGATCGCACCCGTCACTGCACCACCCGCGATACAGCACGGCAGTACACGCATTGGGTCACGAGCCGCGAATGGAATCGCCCCTTCGGTAATGAAGCACAAGCCCAGAACCAGCGCCGCTTTGCCGCCTTCCTGCTGCGCTTTATCGAACTTACGACGGGCAATAATCGTCGCCAGACCGAGCGCCAGAGGAGGCACCATGCCTGCCGCCATGATAGCTGCCATTGGCGCGTAGGTCTGGGTACTCAGCAGGCCAACACCAAAGGCGTACGCCGCTTTGTTCACCGGACCACCCATGTCGGTACACATCATGCCACCGAGGATTGCGCCCAGCAGAACCGCGTTCGCGGTACCCATGGTTTGCAGCCAGTGGGTCAGACCCGCCAGGATGCCCGCAACCGGCTTACCAATCAGGTAAATCATCGCCAGACCGACCACCAGGCTGGAAATCAGCGGGATGATCAGGATCGGTTTCAGCGCTTCCATACTCTGCGGCAGCTTGAGCTTCGAGCTAATGAGCTTCGCGACGTAACCGGCCAGGAAGCCCGCGATGATACCGCCGATAAAGCCAGAGCCGGTGCTCACGGCCAGCATACCGCCGATAAGGCCCGGCGTCAGGCCAGGACGGTCAGCAATGGAGAAGGCAATAAAGCCTGCCAGGACGGGTACCATCAGCGCGAACGCGGAACCGCCGCCAATCTGCATTAACGCAGCGGCCAGCGTACCTTGCTCTTTAAACGCGGTAATACCAAATGCGAACGAAAGGGCAATACACAGACCGCCCGCAACCACCATCGGCAGCATGTAAGACACACCGGTCAACAGATGGCGATATGCGCCTGCAGACTCTTTCTTACCTTCCGTCGCGGTTTGACGCGCGCCGGTTGCCTGATACGGCTTCGCTTCCACAAGCGCTTTATCAAACTCCTGCGCGGTCTTTTTCAGCGCCAGGCCGGTAGACGTGCGGTACATCGGCTTACCGGCAAATTTCGCCAGGTCCACTTCGATATCCGCCGCCACGATCACCAGATCGGCCTCAGCCACTTCTTCAGGGGTGATAGCGTTGCCGGCACCGACGGAGCCGCGCGTTTCAACTTTAACCCACCAGCCGCGTTTTTTCGCTTCGGTTTCAATGGCTTCAGCCGCCATAAAGGTGTGAGCCACGCCCGTCGGGCAGGCCGTCACCGCAACAACGCGTTTCGGACCCGTGGCCGCAGCCGGTGCCGTCGCGACAGGCGCGCTGTAGACAGACGCGTGCCCTTTCGCTTCGCTCAGGAACAGTTCCGGGTGTGCCACCGCGCGATTAATATCGCCCAGCCACACTTTTTTGCCGTTCAGCGCACTGTCAGCCGGGATGTTGTCGCCCAGTACAATGGCCAGTTCTGCATCGCCTGGATTATCGATAATGTCCAGATGTGCTTTTTGTGCCGCCGCGCCCAGCAAGGTCTTCGCCATATAGGCGCGGGCCTGTCCGAGACCGGAGTCAATGATCAGCAGCGTTTTCATTATTCCTCTCCTGCTGTTAGTTAAAAGGTTTTAAGTCAACGCGCGCCATCATCGCGGCTAACTGGGTACGATCGGTAATGCCGACATTGCTCTGGCTTACGGCCAGGGCAGCAACGGCGGTGGCAAGACGTAAAGTATGTTCACTGGATTCACGCATCAGCAGACCATAAATCAGGCCGCCAACCATGGAATCCCCTGCGCCAACGGTGCTGACAACTTCCATTGACGGCGGTTTGGCGATCCATTCACCAGACGCGTTAACCCACAGCGCGCCTTCTGCACCAAGAGAGATCACTACGTGAGCGATACCCTGCTCGCGCAGCGCATGGGCAGCGTCAATCACATCCTTTAATTCTGGCAGCTTACGACCCGCCCAAATCTCCAGCTCGCGGCGATTCGGCTTCACCAGCCACGGAGAGGCTTTCAGACCCGCAACCAGCGCGTCGCGGCTGCTGTCAAAAATGATGCACGGGCACTGGCTGCGCAGGCGCGTCATCCAGTCGGTAAACGCTTCCGGGCTGACGCCGGACGGCAGGCTGCCGCTGACGCAGACCATGTCAAACTGACCGAGCCAGGTCAGAGAGTCGTTAACGAAACGCTCCCAGTCTGACGGCGTCACTTCGAAGCCAGAGAAGTTCAGATCGGTCACTTCACCGTCTTTCTCCGTCAGCTTAACGTTGATGCGGGTACGGCCCTGAACAACCTGAAAACGGTTGGCAATGCCCAGCTCGCTGAACAGCTGCTGGAAACCATCCTGGTTATCTTTACCGAGGAATCCACCCACGGTGACGTCGATACCGAGATCCTTGAGCACTTTCGCGACGTTAATCCCTTTACCCGCAGCATGCAGGCCAGTGGTACGCACGAGGTTGACTTCGCCGCGCTCAATTTCCGGGCAAAATCCTACCAGGTCATAAGCCGGGTTCAGCGTAATAGTCGCAACACGTCTGCTCATTATGCGCCCTCCCCCAGACCCGCCGCGATGGCGTCGCCAATCGCTTTCAGCGCCTGTTCAGCATCGGCACCCTGTGCGGTGAAACGCAGACGATGTCCTTTCTTCACGCCCAGCGCGACAACTTTCATCAGACTACGGCCGTTGGCCGGTTTGCCCGTGCCATCAAGATTCGCCACGGCGATCTCACTCTCGAATTGTTTAATGGTATTCACCAGCATGGTGCCCGGACGGGCATGCAGGCCGTGCTCGTTGCGTACCACGAACTCAGCGGACTGCACGTCTTCGGTCGGCGCATCATCACTGGTCAGAAGTGCCAGCACGGTGGAGGCATCAGCGTTCAGCAGTTTTTCAGCTTTGTTGTTCAGCAGCAGATCGCCCAGACGCTTCAGCACGGAAACCGGCTGATCGTCGTTCATCGCCACGGTCACCAGCATGACCGCATGCTCGCCTTCCACGTCAAACGCATTGGCCGCGCGGCTCACGGCAATAGCGCTGCGCAGGTTGCCTTCAGCACTGTCGTTCAGCCAGATACCCTGACCCAGATTCAACGGCTTATCGTTAATCACGCGCGTCACAAACGTGGCATCCGCCGCGCCGGCTTCTTTCAGACGACCCGCGTTCAGCGCCTGCAGCGTGACCAGATCGGAGGCAATCACGTCCAGCGTCAGCGTTTCATTATCCAGCTTCAGCGCTTCGCTCTGTTTTTCGCCCATCAGCAAGGCGCGCAGCTCTTCAGCTGTGGTCGCGGACTTCAGCTGTTCAGCCACATCGTCATCGCTCAGGACATGCGTCAGCTGACGCAGCAGGCCTAAGTGTTCGTCGCTGCTGGCCGCGATACCGATAGCCACATACGCCACCTGACCGTCGCCCCAGAGCACGCCCTGCGGGAATTGATAAACCTGAACGCCGGTTTTCAGTACCTGATCGCGGGTGTCGGTTGTACCGTGCGGAATGGCAATGCCATTGCCGAGGAAGGTTGAGGTCTGCTGCTCACGGGCCAGCATGCCGTTTACATAGCCGTCCGCGACGTTACCCGCCTGCACAAGCGCAGCGGCAACCTGGCGAATAGCCTCTTCTTTATCCCCGGCCTGAGCGCCCGGGTGGATATCCTGAACAGATAACTGGAACATGGTTCTCCACTCCTGCTGAACTTGAATCGTTTCAGCTTTAATGAGAAAAAATGCGCTAGCCTGCTCCGTTTGTTAAAACAAGATAGCGCTGAAACGTTTCAAAAAAGTCTTGCGCTTTCTGCAATGTCTTGCAAGTAAACTCGTATTTCTGATATCAGAATTTAGAGATACAGCACATTTCTTCTTCGTTCAGCTGAATTTTGCTGAAGTTCAGCAAGACAGTTTCAGCTAAGGTCAGCCAGGTGGGACGTAAGTTGAAATGCTATTTTGATTTTTCGTGGCATCATTGACCGCACCCACTGTTTATTTTTTAGCTGACGGCGTAAACTCCGCCCCTCTCTGCTACTCGCTAATTATAAAACATGCATAACACCCCTGCGGCCGTCTCGCCGAAGCCCTTTGATTTGACCTCCGCGGCATTCCTGGTTGTTGCCTTCTTCACGGGCATTGCCGGTGCGTTACAGACGCCGACATTGAGCTTATTTCTGACAAATGAGGTTCACGTCCGCCCGGCAATGGTCGGCTTCTTTTTTACCGGAAGCGCCATCATCGGCATCCTGGTCAGCCAGTTTCTGGCGGGACGATCCGACAGAAAAGGCGATCGTAAAAGCCTGATCGTTTTCTGCTGTCTGCTGGGGGTCATGGCCTGCGTTCTGTTCGCCTGGAACCGCAACTATTTCATTCTGCTCTTCGTGGGGGTATTCCTGAGCAGCTTTGGCTCAACGGCGAACCCTCAGCTGTTTGCGCTTGCCCGCGAACACGCCGACCATACCGGACGTGAAGCGGTGATGTTCAGCTCTGTCCTGCGTGCTCAGGTGTCGCTGGCATGGGTGATTGGCCCGCCGCTGGCCTACGCGCTGGCGATGGGTTTTGGCTTTACGGTGATGTATCTGAGCGCGGCCGTCGCGTTTGTGGTGTGCGGCGCGCTGGTGTGGTTCTTCCTGCCGTCCATGCGCAAAGAGCCGAAAGTGGCAACGGGCGTGCTGGAAGCGCCGCGCCGTAACCGCCGCGATGCCCTGCTCCTGTTTGTTATCTGTACGCTGATGTGGGGCACCAACAGCCTGTATATCATCAATATGCCGCTATTTATTATTGATGAACTGCACCTGTCGGAAAAGCTGGCGGGCATCATGATGGGCACCGCGGCCGGGCTTGAGATCCCGACGATGCTCATTGCGGGCTACTACGCAAAGCGCTTCGGAAAGCGTTTTTTAATGCGCATCGCCGCCATCGCCGGTCTGCTGTTCTATGTTGGTATGCTGACGGTACATACGCCGGGGCTGTTGCTGGCTTTACAGCTGCTGAACGCCATCTATATTGGCATTCTCGCCGGGATAGGCATGCTCTATTTCCAGGATCTGATGCCGGGCCAGGCAGGCTCTGCCACCACCCTTTATACTAATACCACCCGCGTGGGCTGGATTATCGCAGGCTCAATGGCCGGTGTCGTTGCCGAAATCTGGAACTATCACACGGTGTTCTGGATTGCGCTGGTGATGTGTACCCTGACGATCGGCTGTCTGGCGAGAATTAAAGACGTTTAGGGCGCGGTGAGCGCTTCAAGGTCAAGAAGGTACGTCATCGCCTGCCCTCGCGTGCTGCCACACATTTCTGCAGTGGGCTGAAGCCCGGAGCAGACTTTCGGGCGCAGCGGCGAGCCAAAGATCATGCACAGGTTCGTTTCCGAGAGCTGAACGCAGCGGGTATTGGCAGGCTTGCCCTCCGGCATTCCTGGAATGGGGCTTGAAATGGACGGTGCAGTACAGCACGCGCCACAATCGGGACGGCAATCCATAAATGCTCTCTTTCGCTGACGATGGCCCGCGTAGTCGGGCATCGCGCGCACAGTAACACCTTTTGCGTATTGATAGCAAAAGCCACGAATTCCACTTGCCTGAAAGGCCGCGCGCGAGTAATTTGGCGCGATATTTTTTACCTCCCGTAAACAGGATTACTGCAATGCCAAGAGCGAACGAAATTAAGAAAGGTATGGTGCTGAATTACAACGGCAAACTGCTGATTGTGAAAGATATCGACATTCAGGCCCCGAGCGCCCGTGGTGCAGCAACGCTGTACAAAATGCGTTTCGCCGATGTGCGTACCGGCCTGAAGGTGGAAGAGCGCTTTAAAGGTGACGATATCGTCGATACCGTGACCCTGACCCGTCGCTACGTTGATTTCTCCTACATCGACGGCAACGAATACGTGTTCATGGATAAAGAAGATTACACCCCGTACATCTTCACCAAAGATCAGATTGAAGAAGAGCTGCTGTTCATCCCTGAAGGCGGCATGCCTGACATGCAGGTCCTGACCTGGGACGGCGTTCTGCTGGCGCTGGAACTGCCGCAGACCGTCGATCTGGAAATCGTGGAAACCGCACCAGGTATCAAAGGCGCATCCGCAAGTGCGCGCAACAAACCGGCTACCCTGACCACCGGCCTGGTTGTGCAGGTGCCGGAATACCTCTCCGCTGGCGAGAAAATCCGCATCCATATTGAAGAAAAACGCTATATGGGTCGCGCCGACTGATTGCGGCGTTTTTCGGGTGGCGGCTTCGCCTTACCCGACCGACAAAAACACAAAAACCGGCTCTCAGGCCGGTTTTTTTGTAGGCCCGGTAAGCTTAGCGCCACCGGGCAACAGAGCTTACAGAAGCTCCGGATACTTCGTCATCTTCAGCGCCAGCTCGACGCCGCGCACTTCCGCCATACCTTTAAGACGGCCAATCGCCGAATAGCCCGGGTTAGTTTTCTTGCGCAGATCGTCCAGCATCTGGTGGCCGTGATCCGGACGGAACGGAATAGGACGCACATCGCCCGCCTGCTTGCGACGCGCCTCTTCCGCGAGGATGGCGTCTACCACCGCCACCATATTCACATCGCCGCCCAGGTGCGCCGCCTCGTGGAAGGTTTTTGGGTTCTCTTCGCGACAGGTCGCGCGCAAGTGCGTAAAATGAATGCGATCGCCGAAAGTTTCAATCATCCGCACCAGGTCGTTATCCGCGCGCACTCCGTAGGAGCCGGTACACATGGTAAAGCCGTTATAGATGCTGTTGACCGTCTCTTTCAGCCACTGCATATCTTCAATAGTGGAAACAATGCGCGGCAGGCCGAGGATAGGACGCGGTGGATCGTCCGGATGCACGGCGAGGCGTACCCCTACTTCTTCAGCAACGGGCACGATAGCGCGCAGGAAGTACGCCATGTTTTCACGCAGCTGCTGCTTATCAATATCGCCGTATTCCGCCAGGCGCGCGCGGAACTGATCCAGGGTATACCCCTCTTCAGCTCCCGGCAGGCCCGCAATGATATTACGGGTCAGCTTTTCGATGTCCGCGTCGCTGGCGGCGTTAAACCACTCACGCGCCTGCTGCTGCTCTTCCGCGGTGTAATCCACTTCGGCACCGGGGCGTTTCAGAATGTGCAGTTCGAATGCCGCAAAGGCGATCTGATCGAAACGCAGCGCTTTCGAGCCGTCCGGCATCTGGTATTCAAGGTCGGTACGCGTCCAGTCGAGGATGGGCATGAAGTTATAGCAGACCGTATCAATGCCGCAGGCCGCCAGGTTGCGAATGCTCTGCTGATAGTTAGCAATCCAGGTCTGGTATTCCCCTGAATGGGTTTTGATATCTTCGTGAACCGGGATGCTTTCCACTACAGACCAGGTTAACCCCTTCTCCGCCAGCAGCGCCTGACGCTGTTGAATTTCTTCGACCGGCCATACCTGACCGTTAGGAATATGATGCAGCGCCGTGACGACACCCGTTGCGCCAGCCTGGCGCACATCATCAAGAGAAACCGGATCGTTCGGCCCGTACCAACGCCAGGTTTGTTCCATTGCCTCACCCTCTTAAGTTGTTATACCAATATGCGTTACTGCAATGACGACTACCATACATGTTTGCCGCCAGGGGTCAATATACCGCCTCACATTGATTGATCAAACTCACAGAACGGGGATATTTACGGCTCACCAATTTTATTTGCTGTCATATAACTTTACACTGGCATTGTTAATTAATGGTTAATCAGGTGTGTATCTCATGAAGACAATTGCCTCCACCGCCCTTCCTGCCCGGGTTCAGCAACCTCGCTACGATCGCGCGCAATTACGCTCCCGCATCGTCCATTTTGGCTTTGGC
This sequence comes from Enterobacter sp. 61D5, assembly GCF_034107965.1. NCBI lineage: Bacteria > Pseudomonadati > Pseudomonadota > Gammaproteobacteria > Enterobacterales > Enterobacteriaceae > Enterobacter > Enterobacter sp. 61D5. The sequence goes on along the minus strand of NZ_JAWNFK010000004.1, from coordinate 358,458 downwards.
GCGTTCCACCGTGCGCACCAGGCATTGTTAACAAATCGGGTGCTGAATGAAAAAGGCGGCGACTGGGGTATTTGTGAGATTAGCCTCTTCAGCGGCGACGTGCTGATGAGCCAGCTGCGCGCGCAGGATCACCTGTTCACCGTGCTGGAGAAAGGGGCAGAAGGCAATGAGGCGATTATCGTCGGCGCCGTCCATGAATGCCTGAACGCAAAGCTGGACTCTCTGCCCGCCATTATTGAGAAATTTTGCGAGCCTCAGGTCGCTATTGTGTCGCTCACCATCACGGAGAAAGGCTATTGCATCGATCCTGCGACCGGGAAACTCGATCTGCACAACGCCCGGATAATCCACGATCTTGAGAATCCCTCAGAGCCACATTCCGCCCCCGGGATCCTGGTCGAAGCGCTCCACCGCCGCCGCGAGCGCGGCTTGCCTGCGTTTACCGTTCTCTCCTGCGACAATATCCCTGATAACGGGCACGTGGTGAAAAACGCGGTGCTGGGCATGGCGCAAAAGCGTTCCGCGGCGCTGTCTGAATGGATTGATAGCCACGTGAGCTTCCCGGGGACGATGGTCGACAGAATTGTTCCCGCCGCGACGGACGCCTCGCTGGCGGAAATCACCGACGCGCTCGGCGTTGAAGATCCGTGCGCCATCAGCTGTGAACCGTTTATTCAGTGGGTGGTGGAAGATAATTTTGTTGCCGGCCGTCCGGAGTGGGAAGTCGCGGGCGTTCAGATGGTGCAGGATGTTCTGCCCTGGGAGCAAATGAAATTGCGCATGCTAAACGGCTGCCACTCTTTCCTGGCGTATCTGGGGTATCTCGCGGGCTATGCCCATATTAATGAATGCATGGAGGACGCTGCGTTCCGCGAAGCCGCCCGTCGGCTGATGCTGGACGAGCAGGCGCCCACGTTACGCATTAAGGATGTCGACCTCACCGCCTACGCAGATAGCCTGCTGGAGCGCTTTGCCAACCCGGCACTCCAGCATAGGACCTGGCAAATCGCGATGGACGGTAGCCAGAAGCTTCCGCAAAGAATGCTGGACGGGATCCGCGTTCATCTTGAGCGAAAAACACCGTGGTCTCTGCTGGCCCTGGGCGTGGCAGGCTGGATACGCTACGTCAGCGGTACCGACGACCGTGGCAACGCGATTGATGTTCGCGATCCCCTCAGCGATAAAATTCGCACGATGGTCAATGCCAGCAGCGACGCCGACCGCGTTAACGCCCTGCTGGGGCTAAGCGAGGTCTTTGGTCACGATCTCGCGCAAAACAGCGCGTTTGTGGAGGCTGTCAGCCAGGCTTATGAGCGCATCACCCGCCACGGCGCGCGTCAGGCTGTTATTGAAACGTTAAATGTTTAACGATTATTGCGCTTAACGCGAACGGATTCGGCCTCCGTTCGCCCTTCCCCTTCTCACCGGTCACGTTTTTCGCCAGGATAGAGAGCATAGTGTTATAGCATCACCATTCTCATCTGGAGCGCACGTGACCAAAACCAACCTCATCACCGGTTTTCTCGGCAGCGGTAAAACCACCTCAATTCTCCACCTGCTGGCGAATAAAGATCCGGCCGAGAAATGGGCCGTGCTGGTCAATGAATTTGGCGAGGTGGGCATTGACGGCGCGTTGCTGTCATCCAGCGGCGCGATGATTAAAGAGATCCCCGGCGGGTGCATGTGCTGCGTCAATGGCCTGCCGATGCAGGTCGGGCTCAATACGCTGCTGCGTCAGGGCAAACCCGACCGCCTGCTGATTGAGCCCACCGGACTGGGCCATCCGAAGCAGATCCTCGATTTATTGACCGCCCCGGTTTACGAGCCTTGGATCGACCTGCGCGCAACGCTGTGCCTGCTCGATCCGCGTCAGCTTCTGGATGACAAGGCGGTGGCCAATGAGAATTTCCGCGATCAGCTCGCCTCGGCTGACGTTATTGTCGCGAATAAAGCAGATCGCGCCACGCCTGAAAGCCAGGCCGCGCTGGACGCGTGGTGGCAACATTTCGGCGGCAACCGCACGCGGGTGCAGACCACCCAGGGGAATATTGATAGCGCCCTGCTTGACCTTCCTCGTCTGAACCTCACCGAGCTGCCTGCCAGCGCGGATCATTCGCACAGTCATCCGGTTAAGCAGGGTTTAGCTGCTCTCAGCCTGCCGGAACATCAGCGCTGGCGTCGTAACCTGAACAGCGGCCAGGGATATCAGGCCTGCGGATGGATATTTGATGCTGAAACCGTTTTCGACACCATCGGGATTCTGGAGTGGGCCCGACTTGCTCCCGTCGATCGCGTGAAAGGGATCATGCGCACGCCAGACGGGCTGGTGAGGATCAACCGTCAGGGTGACGATTTCTTTATTGAAACGCAGAATGTGGCGCCGCCTGACAGCCGAATAGAGTTAATTAGTGCGGTTAACGCCGACTGGAATGCCCTCCAGTCCAGCCTGTTGAGGATTCGTTTAAGTTTGGGCGGCTAACGTTGCCCCAGTTTTCACTCTATGCAGAACGTTATGACAACTCGATTTCCCCTGATATTACTGCTTAATGTCGCCGGTCTGGCGCTTTTCTTCTCCTGGTATATCCCGGCGGATCATGGTTTCTGGTTCCCGCTGGATTCTGCCATTTTTCACTTCTTCAACCAGGAGCTGGTGAAGAGCAACGCGTTCCTGTGGCTGGTGGCAATTACCAACAACCGCGCCTTCGACGGCTTCTCGCTGCTTGCCATGGGCTGCCTGATGCTCTCTTTCTGGCTGAAGGAGGATAAAGCCGGGCGCCGGCGTATTCTCATTATCGGTCTGGTAATGCTGCTGTTTGCCGTCGCCATTAACCAGCTGGCAACCGCGATTATTCCGGTTAAGCGCTCAAGCCCAACGCTATTCTTCACCGATATTTATCGCGTCAGCGAACTGCTGCATATTCCAACAAAAGATGCGTCGAAGGACAGTTTCCCCGGCGATCACGGTATGATGCTGCTTATTTTTTCCGCAATTATGCTTCGGTATTTTGGCAGAAAAGCCTTTGCCATAGCCCTGATTATTTTTGTGGTTTTTGCCTTCCCGCGGGTAATGATTGGCGCTCACTGGTTTACCGATATTGCCGTCGGTTCGCTCTCCGTGGCGCTGATTGCGCTGCCGTGGTGTTTAATGACCCCACTGAGCGACAGGATAATAGCGCTGTTCGATCGCTATCTTCCCGGCAGGGCGCAACAATAATTAAACAAATAACTAACCTAAATTAACGTGAGCTATCAGGGATCGACATGATCCCTGATAGCGTTCTCGCCGCGATCTTTCCCCACTGTCATATTCTCGTCATCATATTCATGATAAAAATGAAGCAATTGCATACTGGCGCAGCGGATCCGTCGCTATTTTGAGCAATTCTATGTTTTTACTTTCTGTATCACATTTTCTTATAAAAAAAAGGCTTTTTTTTCTCGCAATACCCCAGGCAATCGGTTAATCTCGAACTCGTTTTGCCCCATAGAGATAATTATTTCACTGGCGAATAATTTTGTGCGCTGTGCCACAAATGTGACCAGAAAGAATTGTCTCAATGTGAACAGATAATTAGTCTCGTCACGTTTGGCATTTTTATAACGATATTTGTCGTTAAGGACTTCAAGGGATAATAAACAAAATGGTCAAATCTCAACCGTTTCTGAGATATATCTTACGGGGGATCCCGGCGATAGCAGTCGCGGTACTGTTGTCTGCATGTAGTACATCTAACACCGCAAAGAATATGCATCCTGAGACGCGTGTTGTGGGAATGGAAGATTCCTCGTCACTGCAAGCCTCTCAGGATGAATTTGAAAATATGGTACGTAATCTGGACGTGAAGTCCCGCATTATGGACCAGTATGCTGACTGGAAAGGCGTGCGCTATCGTCTTGGCGGCAGCACAAAAACAGGTATTGATTGTTCCGGTTTTGTACAGCGTACGTTCCGTGAGCAATTTGGGTTAGATCTTCCGCGTTCAACCTATGAACAGCAGGAGATGGGCAAGTCGATTTCACGTACCAAACTGCGCACCGGTGATTTAGTCCTGTTCCGTGCCGGTTCTACAGGTCGACATGTTGGCATCTACATTGGTAATGACCAGTTTGTACATGCCTCCACCAGCAGCGGTGTGACCATTTCCAGCATGAATGAACCGTACTGGAAGAAGCGCTACAACGAAGCACGCCGCGTACTGACCCGCAGTTAATATGACTATCGTATCGTTGGTTATCCCTTGGCTGGCGATATGATGAAAAAAAGCACTGCTTCGGCAGTGTTTTTTTTTGCCCGTTACACTGAATACATCCAGCGGCATTTCAGGAATCACGACGTCTATGTTCACCCGCTATTTCTCCAGCAATCGCAAAATACTGATCCTCAGCATCATCACAGGCCTGATCGCCGCCCTGCTCCTGGGTTCGTTGCAATTTTTCTGGAGCTACCACAAGCGGGAAGTCAAATTCGACACCCTGATCCACGATGTGAGCATCTATATGGAGAGCTACTTCGATGAGTTAAAAAATTCTATCGATGTGCTCCAGCCGCTCACGTTAAACAGCTGCCAGGACGTCAATCAGGAACTTACCTCGCGCGCTGCCTTTAGCGTTAACGTTCGCGCATTCCTGCTGGTCAGAGACAAAATGGCGTTCTGCTCTTCTGCCACGGGGCCGATGAATGTCCCCATGGAGGAGCTGATCCCCGAGCTGCACATCGACAAACAGATTGATATGGCATTGCTTCCAGGCACCCCGATGTTGCCCAACAAGCCCGCGATTGCCATCTGGTACCGTAACCCGCTAGTGAAGGACGGCGGCGTGTTCACCTCGGTGAATCTCAATCTGACGCCTTATCTGCTCTACACCGCGCGCCAGGACGAATTTGCCGGCATCGCCATCATTATTGGCGATCATGCGCTGTCAACGCGGTCCAGCACGCTGGTCCTTGCGCATGATCTACATGAAACGCCGGCCCGTACCGCGACGCTGAAAGACGTTCCCCTGACCATGAACCTGTATGCGGACGCCTGGACCAGCGATGAAATTCTCTACGCCCTGTTCTTCGGGCTGGTATGCGGCATTTGTGCCGGATCTCTCAACTACTATATCCTCAGCATTCGCCTCAACCCGGGTAAAGAGATTTTAAGCGCGATTAAGCGCGGTCAGTTTTATGTGGTTTATCAGCCCGTCGTCGATGCTAAATCGCTCCAGATGACCGGGCTTGAAGTGCTGATGCGCTGGAAACACCCGACGATGGGGGAAATTCCGCCGGACGCGTTTATCAACTTTGCCGAAGCGCAGAAGCTGATTGTCCCGCTGACGCTGCATCTCTTTGACCTTATCATTCATGATGCGCCCGTGTTACAAACCCTGTTACCTCCGGGGGCAAAGGTGGGCATCAACATTGCGCCGGGGCATCTGCATTCGGAAAGCTTCAAAGACGATATGCGCACCTTCAAAGCGCTACTGCCGCAGGATTACTTTCAGATCGTGCTGGAAATTACCGAGCGCGACATGCTCAATCATCGGGAAGCCAACAGCCTCTTCGAATGGCTACACAACGAAGGGTTTGAGATAGCCATTGATGATTTTGGCACCGGTCACAGCGCGCTGATTTATCTTGAGCATTTCACCATGGACTATCTCAAGATCGACCGCGGCTTTGTTAATGCAATTGGCACTGAGACCGTGACGTCGCCGGTGCTGGATGCCGTCCTGACGCTGGCAAGACGACTGAATATGTCGACCGTCGCCGAAGGGGTGGAAACGCCGGAACAGGCCGCCTGGCTGCGCGAACACGGCGTTAATTTCCTGCAGGGATACTGGATTAGCCGCCCGATGCCGCTGGCGCAGTTCCGCGAATGGCGGCCTGATATTTCGCCCGGGGGTGATTAATTTCACATTGCCCGTGACGTCACTTATTATTCAGCTTAACCGAGTCGGACTGTAAAAGAGGGAGCCGCCGCGAGATGCTTATGCGCTTCATGTTGCTGATGTTGGCACTAACGAGCCTGTCCAGCCAGGCGCAGGCCATCAAAGAAAATATCGCCTTCGCGGTGATTGGCGAGCCGAAATATGCGGTCAATTTTACGCACTTCGATTACGTTAACCCTGCCGCGCCGAAGGGCGGAAAGGTCACGCTTTCCGCCACGGGAACATTCGACAACTTCAACCGCTTCGCCCTGCGCGGCGTGGCGGCCGCTCGGACGGAATCGCTTTACGATACGCTCTTCGTCACCTCGGATGATGAGCCCGGCAGCTATTATCCGCTGATTGCCGAGAACGTGCGTTACGCCGATAACTTCGCCTGGGCGGAAATTTCGCTGAATCCGCGAGCACATTTTCACGACGGTACGCCGGTGAAGGCCAGCGACGTCGCGTTCACCTTCCATAAATTCATGACCGAAGGCGTCCCCCAGTTCCGCATCGTGTATAAAGGGGCTTCCGTCAGAGCCATTGCGCCGCTCACCGTGCGCATCGAGCTAAGCGAACCGAACAAAGAGAACATGCTTAGCCTGTTCTCGCTGCCGGTGATGCCTGAATCGTTCTGGAAAAATCATAAGCTAAGCGACCCGCTTTCCACGCCGCCGCTGGCAGGCGGCCCATACCGCATCACCGACTGGCGCATGGGGCAATATGTCGTTTACTCTCGCGTGAAAGACTACTGGGCGGCAGACCTGCCGGTAAACCGCGGGCGCTGGAATTTCGACACGCTTCGCTATGATTACTACCTCGACGATAACGTAGCGTTTGAAGCATTTAAAGCCGGCGCTTTTGATTTACGCGTCGAGAGCAGCGCCAAAAACTGGGCGACACGCTATATAGGCAAAAATTTCGCCAAAGGCTATATCGTCAAAGACGAGCACAAAAATGAGTCTGCCCAGGACACCCGCTGGCTGGCGTTTAATATTCAGCGTCAGGTATTTAATGACCGCCGGGTGCGGGAAGCCATTTCCCTGGCCTTTGATTTTGAGTGGATGAACAAAGCGCTGTTTTACGGGGCTTACAGCCGCGCCAACAGCTATTTCCAGAACACCGAATATGCCGCGCGCGATTACCCGAAAGCCGACGAGCTGGCTCTGCTGGCGCCGCTGAAAGCGGAGCTGCCGCCGCAGGTGTTCACCACCGTGTTTCAGCCGCCCGCGTCGAACGGTGACGGTTACGACCGCGACAACCTGCTGAAAGCCAGCAAACTGCTGGACGACGCGGGCTGGCACCTGAAAAATCAAAAGCGTGTGGATGCCAAAACGGGCAAGCCTCTCAGCTTTGAGCTGCTGCTCTCCTCCGGGGGCAACGATCAGTGGGTACTGCCGTTTAAGCACAACCTTGAGCGGCTGGGCGTGACCATGAACATTCGCCAGGTCGATAACGCGCAGATCACCAGCCGCATGCGCAGCCGTGATTACGACATGATGCAGCGCTTGTGGCCCGCCCAGCCATGGCCCAGCTCGGACCTGCAAATTTCCTGGGCCTCCAGCTACATTGACTCCTCATACAATGCGCCCGGAGTAAAAAGCCCGGCGATTGACGCGCTGATTGCGAAAATAGTAGCGGCGCAGGGGGATAAAGAAAAGCTCCTGCCGCTCGGGCGCGCCCTCGACAGGGTCCTGACCTGGAACTACTACATGCTGCCGATGTGGTATATGGGCGAAGATCGCCTTGCGCGCTGGGACAAGTTCTCCGTGCCTGCCGTGCGCCCTGTCTACTCCCTGGGCTTTGATACCTGGTGGTATGACGTTAACAAAGCCGCCAGACTTCCCGCTGAGCGGCGATAAGGAATCATCATGGGTGCCTATCTTCTCCGTCGTCTCCTGCTGATTATCCCCACCCTGTGGGCCATCATCACGATTAACTTTTTTATCGTGCAAATCGCCCCCGGCGGCCCGGTCGATCAGGCAATTGCCGCCATTGAATTTGGCAACAGCGGCGGCATGCCCGGCGGCGGCGGTGAAGGGATGGGTGCGAGCCATGCGCGAACCGGCGTAGGGAATATCAGCGAAAGCCATTATCGCGGCGGACGCGGGCTGGATCCGGAGGTGATCGCCGAGATCACCCACCGCTACGGCTTTGACAAACCGATTCACGAGCGCTATTTCAAGATGCTCTGGGATTACATCCGCTTTGATTTTGGCGACAGCCTGTTTCGCAGTGCGTCAGTGTTAACGTTGATCAAGCAAAGCCTGCCGGTTTCGATAACGCTGGGGCTGTGGGGAACGCTCATTATCTATCTGGTCTCTATACCGCTCGGGATCCGCAAAGCAGTGTATAACGGCAGCCGGTTTGATATCTGGAGCAGCACGTTCATCATTATCGGCTACGCCATTCCGGCGTTTCTGTTTGCCGTCCTGCTGATTGTCTTTTTTGCCGGGGGGAGTTATTTCGACCTCTTCCCGCTGCGGGGGCTAGTCTCCGCCGATTTCAGCTCCTTGCCGTGGTATCAGAAAATCACCGACTATCTTTGGCATATCACGCTGCCGGTGCTGGCCACGGTCATCGGCGGGTTCGCGGCCCTGACCATGTTGACCAAAAACGCCTTTCTGGATGAAATTCGTAAACAGTATGTCGTTACCGCCCGCGCCAAGGGCGTGAGCGAGAAGCAGATCATGTGGAAACACGTGTTCCGCAACGCTATGCTGCTGGTGATCGCCGGATTTCCGGCCACGTTCATCGGCATGTTTTTTACCGGCTCGCTGCTGATAGAGGTGATGTTCTCGCTCAACGGCCTGGGGCTGCTGGGCTATGAGGCGACCGTGTCGCGCGACTATCCGGTGATGTTTGGCACACTCTATATTTTCACCCTGATTGGCCTGCTGCTGAATATCATCAGCGATATCAGCTATACGCTGGTCGATCCCCGAATCGATTTTGAGGGCCGCTGATGCCGCGTTTAAGCCCCGTCAACCAGGCCCGCTGGGCCCGCTTTCGCCACAACCGCCGCGGCTACTGGTCGCTGTGGATTTTTGCCGTGCTGTTTGCCTTAAGCATGTGTTCGGAGCTGATCGCCAACGACAAGCCGTTGCTGGTGCATTTTAACGACCGCTGGTACGTGCCGGTTATCGCCAACTACAGCGAAAGCGACTTCGGCGGCCCGTTTGCAACACCGGCGGAGTATCAGGATCCGTGGCTTCGCCAGCAGATCGAACAGCACGGCTGGGCGCTCTGGGCGCCGGTGCGCTTTGGCGCAAACAGCATTAACTTCGCTACCACATCCCCCTTCCCTTCCCCGCCCTCCGCGCAAAACTGGCTGGGAACGGATGCTAACGGCGGGGACGTGCTGGCGCGCATCCTGTATGGCACGCGAATCTCGCTTCTCTTTGGGCTGATGCTGACGATCTTCTCCAGCGTAATGGGCGTCGTGGCGGGCGCCGTTCAGGGCTACTACGGCGGGAAAATTGATCTGTGGGGCCAGCGGGTTATTGAAGTCTGGTCAGGCATGCCAACGCTGTTTCTGATCATCCTGCTTTCCAGCGTGGTGCAGCCTGGCTTCTGGTGGCTGTTAGGCATCACCGTCCTGTTCGGCTGGATGGCGCTGGTGGGCGTGGTGCGCGCGGAGTTCCTGCGCACCCGCAATTTCGACTACATACGCGCCGCGCAGGTGCTTGGCGTGAGCGACCGGGGGATTATCTTCCGCCACATGCTGCCCAACGCGGTAGTGGCAACGCTCACCTTCCTGCCGTTTATTCTGTGCAGCTCGATCACCACCCTCACCTCGCTGGATTTTCTTGGTTTCGGGCTACCGCTGGGTTCCCCGTCGCTCGGCGAACTGCTGCTACAGGGCAAAAACAACCTGCAGGCACCGTGGTTAGGTATCGCCGCCTTTCTTTCCGTGGCCGTGCTGCTTTCACTGCTGATTTTTATTGGCGAAGCCGTGCGCGATGCCTTCGATCCGAACAAGGCGGTATAAAATGACCCAGCCTCTTCTCAGTATTGATAACCTGTCGATTGCTTTTTCAAAGCAGGGCGAGACGCGCAACGTGGTCAGCGACCTGTCGCTACAGATCCAGACCGGGGAAACGCTGGCCCTGGTGGGCGAATCGGGTTCAGGCAAGAGCGTTTCGGCACTCTCTATCCTGCGCCTGTTGCCGTCCCCACCGGTGAGCTACCCGCAAGGGGATATTCTGTTTCACGGCAGCTCGATGCTGCATGCCGACGAACTTACCCTGCGCGGTATTCGCGGCAACAAAATCGCCATGATCTTCCAGGAGCCGATGGTTTCCCTCAACCCGCTGCACAGCCTGGAGAAACAGCTCTATGAAGTGCTCTCCCTGCACCGGGGGATGCGCAGAGAGGCCGCGCGGGGAGAAATTCTGGACTGTCTGGAACGAACAGGAATACGCAATGCGGCCAAACGGCTGAATGATTTTCCGCACCAGCTCTCCGGCGGCGAACGCCAGCGCGTGATGATCGCCATGGCACTGCTCACGCGACCCGAGCTGTTGATTGCCGACGAGCCGACAACGGCGCTGGACGTGACGGTACAGGCGCAAATATTGACGCTGCTGCGGGAGCTGCGTGACGAGCTGAACATGAGCCTGCTGTTTATCACGCACAACCTGAGCATTGTGAGAAAGCTGGCCGACAGCGTCGCGGTGATGCAAAACGGACGATGCGTTGAACAGAATACCGCGTCCACGCTGCTGAGCGCGCCGCAGCACCCCTATACGCAGCGTTTGCTCGACAGCGAACCCTCCGGCGACCCGGTTCCCCTCAAGGCGGACAGCACACCGCTGCTGCGCGTTGAGGATCTGTCCGTCTCGTTCCCGATCCGCAAAGGGATTTTGCGACGCATCGTCGACCAGAATCCGGTGCTGAAACACATCCGCTTCTCGCTGCGCCCGGGAGAATCCCTGGGGCTGGTGGGCGAATCTGGTTCGGGCAAAAGCACCACCGGTCTGGCGCTGCTGCGCTTAATTGCCTCCCAGGGCGAGATCCTCTTTGACGATATGCCGCTGCACCGCTGGAACCGCCGCCAAATGCTGCCCGTGCGGCCCCGCATGCAGGTGGTGTTTCAGGATCCCAACTCCTCGCTTAATCCACGGCTCAGCGTGTTACAGATTATCGAAGAGGGTCTGCGCGTGCATCAGCCCGGCCTGAGCGCTCAGCAGCGAGAGCAGGAAGTTATGCGGGTGATGGCCGAAGTGGGCCTAGATGCCGGGACGCGCCACCGCTATCCGGCTGAATTCTCCGGCGGGCAGCGCCAGCGTATCGCCATTGCCCGCGCGCTGATCCTGAAGCCGGAGCTGATTATTCTGGATGAACCGACGTCGTCGCTGGACAGAACCGTTCAGGCGCAGATCCTGACCCTGCTGAAAGGGCTGCAGGAAAAGCACCGGCTGGCCTATATCTTTATCAGCCACGATCTTCAGGTGGTGCGGGCGCTATGCCATCAGGTGATTGTGTTGCGACAGGGAGAAGTGGTCGAGCAGGGAGAGTGCCAGCGCGTATTTAGCGCGCCAACGCAGCGCTACACGCGCCAGCTGTTGTCGGCAGACTAGCGGTCAGAACGGGTACTGGCCGGAGAAAGGCTCCGCAATGGCAACGCCAAAATTCTTCAGACGGCAGGTGGCGGCAAATTCGTCCTGGCTTTTCACAAACAGGCACGGCTCACCTTCACACTCCAGCACGGAGCTGTCCACTTCGATATCCGTCAGGGCCTGACTGAGACGCTCCATCACCCGCCACGCATTTTCGTCGCTCGGGCTCAGCAGCTTGAGTGCCACCAGGCAATTTTCACAGCCCGCGACGTTTTGCGGAATCGGTTCAACTTTCGAACCTGCAAAACCCGTCGACCAGCGATAGCTCTGGGGCAAGCGATGGACAATAGAAAGTTGTAATGTATTCACGTTCGTTCCCCGGAAGCAAAATTTACTTCACAATTTATTTACATTTATAGTAACACATCATCGCCAGCCTGCACTCTTCAGCGCTTTTTTATCGGTATTCAGGCTCGCGTCGGCGCTATATGTACCCGTTTCTGCGATCTAACTCAACCTTTTTGAATACAATGATGTGACTTTTTACACAAATAGATTTTACATAAAATAAACAAACACGGAATAAACGAACGGGGGTTTGGTTGATATGCATCAACAAAAAAGGCCCTGCCGGGCCTTCTCTGTGTTTTAGTGGGCCACTTTTCGCGGTCGACTGGCGTAAAGATAGAAGAGTATCGAGCTGGTTGCGCAAAAAGCCATCGCCCACAGCATGGGCCATGCCGTCGTAAAGGTAGCCATTGAAAGCAACGCCCCGACGATAGCGCCGATGCCGAAGCGGAACGTCCCCGCCAGGGAAGAGGCGGTGCCCGCCATATGCGGAAACTCATCCAGGATCACCGCCATCGCATTAGATGACACCATCGACACGCAGCCAACAAAGGCCGCTACGCCGACCACCAGCGCCCAGAAGCCCACGCCCAGAAACGCGCTCACCACCAGCCAGACAGCCATCACAAACTGGATCCACAGCCCGGCGCGGAACATGTTCAGCGCCCCCACCCGCCGGACAAAACGGCTGTTGATGATGGTCATGATGAACAGGAAGACGATGTTAAGCGCGAAATAGTAGCCAAAATGCTGCGGCGAAACGTGGTTCAGCTCGATGTAGACAAACGGCCCGGCGCTCAGGAAGGAGAACATCCCGGCGAAGCTGAACCCGCTTGCCAGCATATAGCTGAGCACGCGCTTGTGGCGAAACAGCGAGGCAAAGTTGCCGATTGTGGTTCGGATGTGGAATTTCTGACGGCGCTCGACGGGAAGCGTTTCATCAATAAAGAAGAAGATCATCGCCGAGGCCAGCAGCGCGGCCAGAGCCAGGATCCAGAAAATCACATGCCAGCTAAACCACACCAGCACCGCACCACCGGCCATCGGGGCCACCAGCGGCGCAATCGTCGTCACCAGCATCACGAACGACATCATGCGGGAGAACTCTTCTTTCGGGTAGATATCGCGCATCAGGGCGTTAATCACCACGCTTGCCGCTGCCGCCGCCAGACCGTGGAAGAAGCGCATGATAATCAGATGATCGATGGTCTGCGCCAGCGCACAGGCCACCGCTGCAGCTGCAAAGACCAGCGTCCCGCCCAGAATAACGGGCTTGCGTCCAAGGCTGTCCGCCATCGGGCCATAAAACAGCTGGCCGAGGGCAAAGCCAAGAATATAGGTGCTGAGCGTCATCTGCGCGCTGCCCGCTGGAACGCCAAACTGCGCGGAAATGACCGGCAGCGCGGGCAGGTACATATCAATAGACAGCGGCATCAGCATGGCCAGCAGGCCAAGAATGAAGACGATTTTGAACGACGAGTGTGGCCTGGTGGTCACAGAGCTCTCCTGAAATTAGTGCGAAGGCAGACCGACGCTGGCGATCTCTTCTTCCGTTAACGGGCGATATTCGCCTGGCGCCAGGTCGGGATCGAGTTCGATCGCACCAATCCGCTCACGATGCAGGCCAACAACGTGGTTCCCCACCGCGGCAAACATACGTTTCACCTGATGGTAACGCCCTTCGCTGATGGTCAGACGGACCTCCGTCGGCGTAATCACCTCAAGCACGGCGGGTTTGGTCAGATCTTTTTCATTATGCAGCTGAACGCCTTTCGTGAATTGCTCTGCCGTGTCATCCGACACCGGCGACTCCAGCGTGACCAGATAGGTTTTCTCGCAGTGGTGACGCGGGGAAGTAATGCGATGCGACCACTGCCCGTCGTCGGTCATCAGTACCAGACCCGTGGTGTCGATGTCGAGGCGGCCTGCGGCGTGCAGCTTGTGCGCCACCGGTTCGTCGAGGAAATAGAGCACCGTCGGGTGATCGGGATCGTCCGTTGAGCAGACGTAGCCTTCCGGCTTATTGAGCATGAAATAGCGCGGACCGTGCTGCTGGGTCAGCGGATTGCCGTCATACTCCACCTGATGGTCAGGTTGCAGTTTGAACGCGCTGTCTCTCACAATGTCGCCATCCACGGTAACGCGGCTGGCGCGAATTTCGCGCCCGGCAATAGCGCGGCTTACGCCGAGTTGCTGAGCGATAAACTTATCAAGTCGCATGAAATCTTTTTAGCCTTAATGGTGCTGGAAGTCGGACAACGGGTCCGAAAAAAGAAGCAGTCTGGAACGGTTCAGTATAATGGTCTGGTTGCGCCACTCAAGGGAAAAAGTTTCGTGGCATACTATGTGCGGAATAACGAAACCGAGACCCCATGACTTTTACACTTCGTCCCTATCAGCAGGAAGCCGTTGACGCCACCCTCGCCTGGTTCCGTAAACATCGCGAGCCGGCGGCGATTGTGCTCCCGACCGGCGCAGGCAAAAGCCTGGTCATCGCCGAACTGGCGCGTCTGGCCCGTGGTCGCGTGCTGGTGCTGGCGCACGTCAAAGAGCTCGTCGCGCAAAACCACGCCAAGTATTGTGCGCTTGGGCTGGAAGCCGATATTTTCGCCGCCGGGCTGAAGCGCAAAGAGAGCCACGGCAAAGTGGTTTTTGGCAGCGTGCAGTCGGTGGCGCGCAATCTGGACCTGTTTCGCAGCGAATTTTCGCTGCTGATCGTCGACGAGTGTCACCGCATCAGCGATGACGACGACAGCCAGTACCAGCAAATCCTGGCTCACCTGAAAGCGGTGAATCCTCACCTGCGCCTGCTGGGCCTGACGGCGACCCCGTTTCGCCTGGGGAAAGGCTGGATCTATCGCTATCATTATCACGGCATGGTGCGCGGTGATGACAAGGCCCTGTTTAGCGACTGCATTTACGAACTTCCGCTGCGCTACATGATTAAACATGGCTACCTGACGCCGCCTGAACGGCTGGATATGCCGGTGGTGCAGTACGATTTCAGCCGTTTGCAGGCACAGAGCAACGGCTTATTCAGCGAAGCGGATCTCAATCAGGAGCTGAAAAAGCAGAAGCGTATTACGCCGCATATTATCAGCCAGATTGAGGAGTTCGCCGCGACGCGCAAGGGGGTAATGATCTTTGCCGCCACCGTTGAGCACGCGCGTGAAATCACCGGATTATTGCCCGCCGGCGACGCGGCGTTAATCACCGGCGAAACGCCCGGCCCGGAGCGCGACGGCCTGATTGACGCCTTTAAAGCCCAGCGGTTCCGCTATCTGGTAAACGTGTCGGTATTGACCACCGGCTTTGACGCCCCGCACGTCGACCTGATCGCCATTTTGCGCCCGACCGAATCGGTCAGTCTGTATCAGCAGATTGTTGGCCGCGGCCTGCGTCTGGCCCCGGGAAAAACCGACTGCCTGATTCTGGATTATGCCGGTAACCCCCACGATCTCTATACGCCTGAGGTCGGCACGCCAAAAGGGAAAAGCGACAACGTGCCCGTGCAGGTCTTTTGCCCTGCCTGCGGGTTTGCCAACACCTTCTGGGGAAAAACCACCGCCGACGGTACGCTGATCGAACACTTTGGCCGCCGCTGTCAGGGCTGGTTTGAAGATGATGACGGGCATCGCGAGCAGTGCGATTTCCGCTTCCGGTTCAAAAACTGCCCGCAGTGCAACGCCGAAAACGACATTGCCGCCCGCCGCTGCCGGGAATGCGACGCGGTGCTGGTTGACCCGGACGACATGCTGAAAGCGGCGCTAAAGCTGAAAGATGCCCTGGTGCTGCGCTGTTCCGGCATGGCGCTGCAGCCCGGCGCCGATGAAAAAGGCGAGTGGTTGAAAATCACCTATTACGACGAAGACGGGGCGGACGTCAGCGAGCGCTTCCGGGTTCAGACGCCTGCCCAGCGAATGGCCTTCGAACAGCTGTTTATCCGCCCGCATACCCGCACGCCGGGCGTGCCCCTGCGCTGGATAACCGTAGCTGATATCGTGCGCCAGCAGATGCTATTGCGCCATCCGGATTTTGTCGTCGCCCGTAAAAAAGGCCAGTTCTGGCAGGTGCGTGAGAAGCTCTTTGACTACGAAGGTCGCTTCCGTCGCGCCAACGAATTGCGCGGTTAGCGGGACTTTTCATTGATGTGAGGGGCATTTGAGTATAAAATGCCGCCCGCTTCACATCCGTGAGGCAGAACACTCACCTGCTGCTGGGTCGCCTGTAGTAGGGTTTTAAATACAGAGAGAAATCAATGTTCACTATCGAAGCAGAAGTACGTAACGTGCAGGGTAAGGGTGCGAGCCGCCGCCTGCGTAACGCTAACAAGTTCCCGGCTATCGTTTACGGTGGCGAAGCTGCTCCAGTTGCAATCGAACTGGATCACGACAAACTGTGGAACCTGCAGACCAAAGCTGAATTCTACAGCGAAGTTCTGACCATCGTTGTTGGCGGTAAAGAAGAAAAAGTGAAAGTTCAGGCTGTTCAGCGTCACGCGTTCAAGCCAAAACTGACTCACATCGACTTCGTTCGCGCGTAATCGCAAACTCGTCGAAAAAAAACCCCGCTTCTGCGGGGTTTTTTTATGGCTGTTATTTCCCACCCAAGGTGCGGCGCTGAAGCTGATCGCGCAGGTTCGGCGGCGTACCTTTAATGGTCAGCGTATCGGTGGCCGGATCCCAAAAGATGCGTTCACCCAGCAACATCGCGTCAAAGTTGATGGTTAACCCACCGCCGCTGCCGGCAAACTTGGTTAACTGACGCAGCGTGCTGCGATCGGCCGGGAAGCTCTCTTCAAGCTCATAGCCTTTCTCCGCGGTGAATTCCTGGAAGCTGACTTCGCTGACGCCCGCCAGCTCTTTTGACAGGGACTCCAGCTCGATCTCCTCCCCTGCCTGCAGCTGTTCGTTGCAGTAGCTGTAGACCTGCTGACGCACGGTCTGGCGCTCAGATTTATCGAGCTGCGCTTCTGCTGTAAAGTCATCCACCGCCTGGAGCAGCCCTTTGTTCTGCGCTTTGGCGTTAAGACCTTCACTGGCACCGAGGAAATCCATAAAGAAATCCGCCACTTTGCGGCCCACGCGCCCCTTCAGGAATGTCAGGTAGCGGGTCGACTCCGGGTTAGTTTCCCACTCGGTCAAATCAATACGCGCCACGATATCCGCATGGTTGATATCCAGATAATGCGTTGAGCTGATATCCAGCTGCTCGTTCACACGCATGCTGCTTAAGTTATTCAGCACGGTAACCAGCAGATACTCGACCGCCAGGTAGCGATAGTGGCAGAACAGCACGATCCCGCCGTCGGCGAACGGATATTTCGCCAGTTCGTCGCGCAGACGCCCGGTTGCAGCACGGCTAAACGCCAGGAAATCCTCTTCGCCCTGACGCTGCAGGCGCAGGCTATCAGCCAGTTCACTCTCTTCGCTGAACAGGCCATAGGCTTTATTTTTGGCGCTATAGACGCGATGCAGCTCTGCCATCATCTCCACCACGGTCGCCGTGGGTTCCAGTAACGAATCGCGCAGCACCACTTCAAGGGTTTGCTCATCACGCTTGATAAGCTGGTGCAAGGCAATCTGGTTGATTTCCAGACTCATGATAAACTCTCCTTTTAGACCGGGCGGTATTCAACCATCACCAGGACATGTGTGCAACAACAGATAAAAAAGGGGAAAAAAAGCTGTTGCTACGGTAATATGTTGCCCTTTCATCAACAAACTGATTTTGATTTATGCCACAACATTCCCGCTACAGTGATGAACACGTTGAACAACTGCTCAGTGAGCTGGTCAACGTACTGGAAAAACATAAAACGCCGACCGATCTCTCCCTGATGGTTTTGGGAAATATGGTCACCAACCTGATTAACACCAGCGTTGCTCCGGCTCAGCGTCAGGCGATCGCAAAATCGTTCGCCCAGGCTTTACAGTCGTCCGTCAGCAACGACCCGGCCCATTAAGGGATACGAACAACAGTTTATGGTGACGAATCGTCAGCGCTACCGTGAAAAAGTCTCCCAGATGGTCAGCTGGGGGCACTGGTTTGCCCTGTTCAACATTCTGCTGGCGACGGTCATTGGCTGTCGTTATCTGTTTGTCGCAGACTGGCCAACAACGCTAACCGGGCGTATCTACTCCTGGATGAGCGTTGTGGGTCACTTTAGCTTTTTGGTTTTCGCCACCTATCTGCTGATCCTGTTCCCTCTGACGTTTATCGTCATGTCGCAGCGTCTGATGCGGTTCTTGTCCGCCATCCTTGCGACGGTGGGGATGACGCTGCTGCTTATCGACAGTGAAGTGTTCACCCGCTTCCACCTGCACCTCAACCCCATCGTCTGGGAACTGGTGATTAACCCCGACCAGAACGAAACGGCCCGTGACTGGCAGCTGATGTTTATCAGCGTCCCGGTGATCCTGTTGATTGAGATGCTGTTCGCTACCTGGAGCTGGCAAAAGCTCCGCAGCCTGACCCGGCGACGCCATTATGCGAAGCCCGTCGCCGCGCTCTTTTTCGTCTCCTTTATCAGTTCGCACATCATGTATATCTGGGCGGATGCGAACTTCTATCGCCCTATTACCATGCAGCGCGCGAACCTGCCGCTCTCGTACCCGATGACGGCCCGTCGCTTCCTCGAGAAACACGGCCTGCTTGATGCGCAGGAGTACCAGCGCCGTCTTATCGAGCAGGGTAACCCGGAAGCCGTCAGCGTTCAGTATCCTCTGAGCGACCTGAACTACCGCGATATGGGGCGCGGGCAAAACGTCCTGCTGATCACCGTCGATGGCCTGAACTATTCCCGTTTCGAGAAGCAGATGCCGGCGCTGGCCGCTTTCGCGAGTCAAAACGTCTCGTTTACTCAGCATATGAGCTCCGGTAACACCGCCGATGCGGGCATCTTTGGCCTCTTTTATGGCATTTCAGCCGGCTACATGGACGGCGTACTGTCTACCCGCACGCCTGCGGCGCTGATCACCGGGCTGAATCAGCAAGGCTATCAGTTAGGGTTGTTCTCCTCCGATGGCTTTAACAGCCCGCTCTACCGCCAGGCGCTGCTGTCCGATTTCTCACTGCCGACGGCGCAAAAACAGTCCGATGCGCAGACCGCCAGCCAATGGATAAACTGGCTGCAGCGCTACGCCCAGGAAGATAACCGCTGGTTCTCATGGGTTGCCTTTAACGGCACAACGCTTGCTGACAGCAATAAGAGTGACTTTGCGCGCCGCTACGGTCGCGCGGCTGGCGATGTTGATGCGCAGATAGGCCGCGTGCTTGATGCGCTTCGCGAGTCGGGCAAGCTGGACAACACCGTGGTGATCGTGACCGCGGGCCATGGCATCCCGCTAGGTGACGAGACGAAGAGTATGAGCTGGTCTCGCCCGAATCTGCAGGTTCCGCTGGTGATCCACTGGCCTGGCACCCCGGCGCAGCGCATCAATATGCTCACCGAGCATAAAGATGTGATGACTACCCTGATGCAACGCCTGCTGCACGTCAGCACGCCAGCAAACGAGTATTCGCAGGGGCAGGATCTCTTCAGCGCCGCGCGCCGCCACAGCTGGGTGACGGCGGCGGGGAATAATACGCTGGTAGTCACCACGCCGAAGCTGACGCTGGTTCTGAACAGCAACGGGAATTATCAGACGTATAATCTGCAGGGTGAACGGTTGAAAGATCAGAAACCGCAGCTGAGCCTGCTGCTTCAGGTCCTGACGGATGAGAAGCGCTTCATCGCTAACTGATTAATAATAAACCAGTTAGCGACAGATTCCCTTGCATTCAAAACGGAATCGAGTAGTATTCTTTTTATGCGTCGGCACGTAGCGCAGCCTGGTAGCGCACCGTCATGGGGTGTCGGGGGTCGGAGGTTCAAATCCTCTCGTGCCGACCAAAAACACACTGAAAACCAGCCTGATGGCTGGTTTTTTATTTCGCCTCGTCCGGCGTTTTGCGCAGATACACTAGCGTAGCCAGACAAATCACCGCTCCGGCATAAAACGTATATTCCGCGCCAAACGATTCCCATATTGCGCCGGCTCCCACGCTGGCGATTAATAATCCCACGCCGCTTACCAGACTAAAAATACCGAAAGCCGTGCCGCGCAGATCGGGCGGTGCGGTTTTAGCGATCATTGCCGCCAGTAATCCCTGAGTCATACCCATATGAACGCCCCACAGTGCGACACCGACAATAATACCGATCCAGTGGTTACTCAGCGCCAGAACGACATCTGCGCTAATCAACAACATTAATCCCCACTGCAGGAGCCGGGTGTGGCTCATGCCATCAGAAAGTTTGCCAAAGGGATAGGCCGAGAGTGAATAGAGTACGTTCATGACCACCATCACCAGCGGAATAAGGGCCAGAGGAACGCCCGACTGCTGCGCACGAAGTACAAGAAAAGCCTCGCTAAACCGGGCAAGCGTGAATACCGCACCAAGGCCAATCACCCACCAGCACGCTTTCCCCAGCCGCCTTAAATTCTCTCGTTTAATGGGATTAGTACGTTTATGTTCGAGGGGAGTTTTCGGCTCCTGAAGGCCGAAATAGAGCAAGGCAACTGAAAGCAGACCGGGGATAAGAGCTATCCAGAAAACAGTGCGAAAATCATTGTCCAGTAACAGCATTAAGCTTACGGCCAGTAATGGGCCAAGAAATGCGCCTGTGGTATCCATTGACTGACGCAGACCATATGCCGCACCACGCATTTCCGGCGGCGTGACGTCTGCAACCAGCGCATCCCGCGGGGCGCCCCGTATTCCCTTCCCCGTACGGTCCATGAGACGTGCGCCTAAAACCATCCCGAAAGAGGACGCTAATGCGAAAAGAGGTTTGCTTAGTGCCCCCAGGCCATACCCTAACAGGGCCAGCCCCTTACGTTGACCCAGGTAGTCGCTTATCGCCCCCGAAAAGACCTTAATAAAAAGCGCAGTGGCCTCCGCCAGCCCTTCAATCAGGCCGATAAACAGCACGCTCGTACCGAGGGTGGTCATCATAAAAAGTGGCAGCAGGCTGTGAATACTCTCTGACGAGATATCCATCAGCATACTGACGCCCCCCACAACCCAGACGCCTTTGGGGATCTGACTGAGCACTGGAAATCTGGAACGCATCTAACGCTCCTGCTTTAAAAACAGTTGCCTGAATGCTTACAGGATAGGATATCGCGGATTAAAAAAACCTGAGGAGAGTGTGATGAGACCATAAAAAAGCCATCCGGCAGGATGGCTTAGCTCTTGCGAGTCCGCGCTTAATGCTTCTCACGTCCGCCCAGGAAGAAAATGCCCAGCGGGATGGCCAGCAGAACGGTGAACACCAGGCTGTAGACGAAGATCATCGCCGACTGCAGGACATACATGCTGGTTGTCCAGGCAGAGAGGGGGATATTGTACTGTTCGATCACGCCAACGATGGTTGCCCGCCCCACGCACGCGGCAGCAATCATAAATACAACCAGCAGCGCCAGGAGGAACTTGCGGCCTTCAGGCGTTTTCAGTTTTGCACGAACCATCTCTCTTCCCTTTTACAGATGAATAACAATATATAGGGTCTAAAATAACACGAACTGACACCTGACTCCACACCAGCACAAACAACCACTAAACAGGTAAATTAAAAGCGCATAACGCTACCCATAGTGAAAATGTAAGTAAATAACACCGGTCATTCATCGTTGTTATGTTAACCTGCGCAGGATCGTTTTGACATAAAGGAATGACAATGAAAAACGTACCTAAATTTGCCATCGCCCTCATCGCCGCCGCGTGCGTCAGCAGCAGCGCTTTCGCCAGCGAAACCCCAAAACAGCAGCCGCTGGAAAAAGTGGCTCCGTACCCGCAGGCGGACAAAGGGATGAAGCGTCAGGTGATTCAGCTGCCGGTTCAGCAGGATGAAGCGAACTTTAAAGTGGAACTGTTAATTGGCAAGACGCTGGAAGTGGACTGCAACCAGCACCGTCTGGGCGGTCAGCTGGAAAGTAAAACCCTGGAAGGCTGGGGTTACGATTATTACGTCTTTGACAAAGTGACCTCTCCGGTCTCCACCATGATGGCCTGCCCGGACGGCAAGAAAGAGAAGAAATTTGTGACGGCGTATCTGGGCGACAACAGTCTGTTGCGCTACAACAGCAAGCTGCCGATCGTGGTCTATACGCCTGAAAACGTGGAAGTGAAGTATCGCGTGTGGAAGGCTGATGAGACTGTCGGACAAGCGGTAGTACGTTAAAAATAAGTCGGGTGGCGGCTTCGCCTTACCCGACCTACAAAACAGCACCGAACGTAGGCCGGGTAAGCGTCAGCGCCACCCGGCTTTGTTTACACTACAGCGCGATATCCGCAACCGGTTTGTTTTCCGGCTGAGGCTTCAGCTCCGCTTTTGGCGCAGTATCCGCAGCCTGTGGCTTGATGTATTGCAGCTGCAGTACGCGGCTGGTGTATTCCAGCTCCTGCTCCGTCGCGCTCACGTTGCCGTTCAGCTTCGTGCCGTAGGATGGAATAATGGTTTTCAGCTTCGCCTGCCATTCCGGGCTGGCGACTTTGTCTTTAAACACTTTTTCCATCAGGTGCAGCATGATTGGCGCAGCGGTAGACGCGCCCGGTGACGCACCCAGCAGCGCGGCAATGGTGCCATCCTTATCGCTTACCACTTCGGTACCCAGACGCAGCACGCCACCCTCTTTCGGATCGCGCTTGATGATCTGTACGCGCTGACCCGCCTGCCACAGACGCCAGTCTTCTTTCTTCGCCTGCGGATAGTACTCTTTCAGCGCCTCGAAGCGGTCGTCGTCAGAGAGCATCACCTGGCTAATCAGGTATTTCACCAGGTCGAAGTTATCCAGACCCACGTCCATCATCGGCTTGACGTTAGAGGTGGTCGTGGCGCTGAGCAGATCCCACAGGGAGCCATTTTTCAGGAACTTCGTGGAGAAGGTCGCGAACGGCCCAAACAGCACCACGCGTTTGCCGTCAAGCACACGGGTGTCGATGTGCGGAACAGACATCGGCGGTGCGCCAACGGAAGCCTGGCCGTACACTTTTGCCAGATGACGATTCACCACTTCCGGATTATCGGACACCAGGAACTGGCCGCCCACCGGGAAGCCCGCGTAGTCGTCCGCTTCCGGAATACCGGACTCCTGCAGCAGCTTCAGCGCCGCGCCGCCCGCACCGATAAAGACAAACTTCGCCTTGATGACGTGCTCGGCTTCGTTGTTTTTCAGATCGGCGACGGTCACGCTCCAGCTGTTATCCGCGTTGCGCTTGAAACCGCGCACTTCGGTGCTGAGCTGCAGGTTGAAGTTCTCTTTTTTCTTCAGAGACGTCACCAGCTGACGGGTAATTTCACCGTAGTTAACGTCAGTACCAATTTCGGTTCGGGTCGCCGCCACTTTCTGGTTCGGGTCACGACCTTCCATGACCAGCGGAGCCCACTCTTTAATCTGCGCGTGGTCTTCAGAGTATTTCATCCCGCGGAACAACGTGCTCTGCTGCAGAGCGGCGTAGCGCGCGCGCAGGAAGTTAACGTTCTGTTCGCCCCACACAAAGCTCATGTGCGGCACGGTGTTGATGAAGGAGTGCGGGTCGTGCATCACGCCGCTGTTGACCTGATGAGACCAGAACTGGCGAGAAACCTGGAATGCTTCGTTGATCTCTACCGCCTTCTCGATACTAATGGAACCGTCCTTTTTCTGCGGCGTATAGTTCAGTTCCATGAGTGCCGAATGTCCGGTACCGGCGTTATTCCATCCGTTCGAACTCTCCTGCGCCACGCCATCAAGGCGCTCGACCATGGTCATAGACCAGTCCGGCTGCAGTTCTTGCAGATAGGTTCCCAGCGTGGCGCTCATGATACCGCCACCAATTAAAAGGACGTCCGTTTCCTGCTCTTTTGGTGCGTCAGCTTTCGCCGCCATGGAGACGGTGTTAAGCCCCACAGCCAGAGAAAAGAGCATGGCAGTCATTTTTTTCATAATTTATGCCTTAGTGTAAAAGTGCTTGATGCGTGGAAATTGCAGGTGAAAAAAGCTGCGGGGGCACGGTAACAACTTTTAAATATTGTTTAAAGGTTACGAAATTATTGTAATTGTGAAATTTAATGATGGATTGTTTGTGAGGAATTATCGATGCGTCTGGTAAAGCGCGGTTTTACTGGATAGTATGTTGCGTTTTGTGATCGCGCGCACGGAAGCCTGCCCTAACCAGCGAACTGTTATGTCCTTACCCCATTCTGCTGTATCCCCCGAAGACCGCGTAGCCAACGTGCTGCGTTCCCCAAAGCAGCTGACGCGTGAAACGCTGGCAGGCGTGATTACCGCCCTGGCGCTGATCCCCGAGGTTATCTCATTTTCCGTGGTGGCGGGCGTCGACCCGAAGGTCAGCCTGATCGCCTCCGTGGTGCTGTGTCTTGCCCTGTCTGTACTCGGGGGCCGTCCGGCGATGGTCACGGCAGCGGCCGGGTCCGTGGCGCTGGTCATTGGCCCGATGGTGCATCAGCACGGCGTACAGTACATACTTCCCGCCGTGCTGATGGCGGGCGTGATTCAGATTCTGTTTGGCGTACTGGGCATGGCAAGGCTGATGCGCTTTATCCCCCAGTCGGTCATGACCGGATTTGTTAACGCTCTGGGCATTTTGATCTTCTTCGCTCAGGTGCCGCATTTCTGGAGCCGAAGCCCGCTGATTGTGGGCCTGTTCTTCCTGACGCTGCTGATTGTGCTGTGGGTGCCGCGCTATATCAAAAGCATCCCTTCCCCGCTGATTGCGATTGTTGTGCTTACCTTGTTCACCGTTTCAACCGGTCAAATCCTGCCGACCGTGGGCGATGAAGGCTCCATGAGCGGCGGTTTGCCGGGTCTTACCGAGCTGCTGGTCCCGCTCAATGTGCAGACGCTGAGCATTATCTGGCCGTGCGCGCTGAGCATCGCGTTTGTCGGCCTGCTGGAATCCCTGCTGACGGCAAAGCTGGTGGATGAGCTGACCTCGACACCGTCAGGTAAACGCCGCGAAAGTATTGGATTAGGCGTCGGCAATATTCTGGCCGGATTTTATGGCGGAATTGCAGGCTGCGCGATGATCGGACAAACCATCGTCAACGTGGAGATGGGGAAAGGTCGAAGCCGCATTTCAACCTTTGCGGCGGGCATTGTGTTGCTGATCCTGGTGACGGCGCTCAGCGACGTGATGGCCAAAATCCCGATGGCGGTGCTGGCGGGTATTATGGCGATTGTCGCCGTCAAAACCTTCAGCTGGCACAGCCTTCAGCCAGCCACGGTGAAAACGGCCCCGATAGCAGAAACGGTCGTCATGCTGGTCACTGTTGCCGCCACGGTATCAACCGGCAATCTGGCGATTGGCGTGCTGGGCGGGATTATCGTCATGGCACTCCTCCCCGCCCGCATTAAGCGTCGGCTTAAAGCAGAAAAATCGTCGCCAGCCCAAGAAAAATAAAGAAACCGCCGGTATCGGTTATGGCGGTGATCATCACGCTCGACCCCACCGCGGGGTCGCGGCCCAGTTTGGTCATCGTCAGCGGGATAATCACGCCCATTATCGACGCTACCAGCAGGTTCAGCACCATCGCCAGCATCATCACGCCGCCCAGGGCCATATCGTCGTACAGCCACCAGGTGATGCCGCCCATAATCCCGCCCCACACCAGGCCGTTAATTAGCGCGACGCCCATCTCTCTAAAAATGAGCCACGAAAAGTTACCTGGCTGAATATTTTCCAGCGCCAGCGCGCGGACGATCATGGTGATGGTCTGGTTTCCGGTGTTGCCGCCGATTCCGGCCACAATCGGCATCAGCGAGGCCAGCGCCACCAGCTGAGAAATGGTGTGTTCAAACCCGTCAATCACCCGGGAGGCGATAAACGCGGTACACAGGTTAATGGCCAGCCACGCCCAGCGCGTTTTTACCGCCTTGCCGACGGAGGCATGGACGTCATCTTCGGCGCTGATCCCGCCGAGCGCGCGCAGGTCGTTGTCGGTTTCTTCATAGACCACGTCAACGATTTCATCGATGGTCAGACGCCCCATCAGTTTGCCGACGGAATCCACGACGGCGGCACTCACCAGGTCATCACGCTCGAAGGTACGGGCCGCTTTCTCCGCGTCGTCTTCCGGGGAGAAGACCATCGGCTCGTTTTCCATCACCTCGCTCACCTTCCGCTGGGTGCTGTTGAGCAGGATGGTTTTCAGCTCAAGTTCGCCAAGCAGGGTTTTATCCCGGGAGGTGACAAACAGTTTATCGGTGTTGTCCGGCATTTTGCCCAGACGACGCAGATAGCGCTGCACGGTGCCGAGCGTGACGTCCGGTCGCACCGTGATAACGCCGAACTCCATGATCGCGCCGACGCTGTTTTTCTCGTAGTGCATCACCTGACGCACGCGCGCGCGTTCATCGGCAGGCAGTGACGCCAGCAGGCGGCCGGTCAGGTTTCGCGGCAGGTGCTGAACGAGGTAAATCTGCTCGTCGATATCCAGGGTTTGCACCGCGTCGAGAATATCCCGGTCGCTCATCTCGTCGATCAGGTCGTCCCAGACGTTTTCGGAGGCCTCAAGCAGCACCTGCCCGCGCTCGTGATCCTGCACCAGACGCCACAGGGCGTGACGCTCTTCCGAGGGAAGCGCCTCAAGGGTATCCGCCAGATCCGGCGGGGGTAAATGAGCAACCAGCGCACCTACCTCAGCAATATCGTCGGCCAGGGTGCCGACATCATATTGCTCAGCCAGGGTGAGTTTGCCCAATAGCGTAGAAGTGACCGCTTTATCGGTCGTGAGAAGCCAGATGAGTCGCGCGCGCTCCTGGTCACGCTGTCTGGCGCTGTTTTTCTTTAATACCGACATCAATCATAAATCCATTAAATGTGTTGGGGTTAAGCATAGCGCGGGGATATGTAAATAAGAATAAACAACGGGACGGGATGGAGAAAAAAGCGTCATTACGGCCACGATCTATCCCCTCTCCCTGTGGGAGAGGGTTAGGGTGAGGGTATCAGGCCGTACGCGCCACCGCGTCACGCGAGGCCGCATCGCGCTCTTCACCGGTCAGCTCGCTCAGCTTGCCGTCACGCATCTCCAGCAGGCGGTCAGCATGAATGAAGTAGTGATCGTCGTGGCTGATGGCGAAAATGGTTTTGCCCATCTCCTGCATCAGCGGCAGCAGCACCTGATAAAACTCGCGGCGGAAATGCGGGTCCTGATCGGCAGCCCACTCGTCCAGCAGGATGATGTCACGCTCTTCCGCCAGCGCCAGCAGCAGCGCCACGCGCTTTTTCTGCCCTTTGGAAAGCTTCAGGTTGAGGATCTTCCCGTCCTGTAACTCCAGCTTGTGCGACATCTGCAGCTGCGCCAGCCATTTTTCCACCAGCGCAGGATTGGCCTGTTGCCCTTCCGGCCCCAGGAGCCGATCGAACAGCCAGACGTCGGTAAACACCGCCGAGAAAAGCTTGCGGTAATCCTCGGGCTTCTCCGCGCTCAGCGCCTTGCCGTCCAGCAAAATCTCGCCCGACTGCGGCTGATAGAGTCCGGTCAACAACATCGCCAGCGTAGATTTACCGCTGCCGTTGCCGCCGATGAGGAATAGCAGTTCACCGCGCCGGATCGTCAGGTTGACCGGCCCCACGGAGAAGGCGCTGTCCTGATAGCGAAACGTGACGTTACGCAGCTCCAGCGTCTGCCAGTTCGGGAAGGCCTGCGGGCGCGGGAATTCGGCTTTAAACGGCGCGAGATCGAATTTTTTGAGCTTATTAAATGCCACCTGCGCACTCAGCAGGGTGGGCAGCGCACCGACCGCTGAGAGCAGCGGCGTGCGCAAAAACAGCAGAGTCAGCGAGTAGGTTGCCGCGACGTTGGTGTCCGCCCAGCCCAGGCCGTTCGCCATCCAGAATACCAGGCCAATGGCACCCAGCATCATAATGTTTGACCAGTTCACCGCGCTCAGGTGGAAGGTATCGGCGCGAATAATATGATGACGGTATTCGCGCGCGTCCGGGATATAGAGATGATTAAAGATATGCTCGGCTCGCTCGCGGTTCAGGGTGAGCTCTTTGCGCCCTTCCAGCACCGTCTGGTAATCGTTATAAAGCTTATCTTCGGTTTCGCGCAGTACCGCCATGTGTTTGTAGACGCGCGACACCAGCATAAAGCCGCCCCAGATGGTAATAGCAATCCACAGCGCGGTCACCGCCAGCATTTTGCTGGAGAGCCAGGCGAGATAGGCAGCCGAGCCAAAGGTCAGAATGATCCCCTGCACCAGCTCCGGCAGACGAACGAACGCGATGGTGATGGCGCGCACGTCGCTGGTCAGCCCCGCCAGGAGGGAAGCGCTGCCGAGCTGCTCAACGCGCTCAACCTGGGTATCCAGGATCCGCTTGATAAACTCACTGCGCAAACGGAAAACGAAATGGTGCCCGAGCGTGGTCAGCGCCAGCTGGGAACCGAGCGTAACCGCCATCAACAGGAGCAGCAGGCCGAGAAACTCCGGCAGAACGGAGAGCGAGGTATCGACCATTTCAATCAACCGCACGTTAATAAACGCGATCAGGCCAATACCCAGCGCGGCGCTGGCGAGGCTTAACGCCATTACTGCGATGAAGGGCCAGCGATACTGACGCCAGACGAGGAGAAGTAGTTGCATGCAGGCAATCCGGACAATAAAAATCAGCAAGCAGTGTAAACTGCCCTGCGTGTACATCAAGAATAATTCTTATTTTTGTTTACTGTCCCCCGCCTGACGGAAGGTCAGGTTGAAACGGTACTCGCCCGTGAGCGGGTGGACCCCGGGCTTCAGCGGCTGAATGCCGTGATAGTAAAGCCGCGACGCCCTGCCCCACACCACCACATCACCATGTTCCAGCATGATGCGCTTGAGCGGGTCGTTGCGGCGTAATCCCCCAAACTGGAAGACGGCGGGCAGACCTAACGATACCGAAACGATAGGCGCGCGAAGATCGGGTTCATCCTTGTCCTGATGCAGCGAGAGCTTCGCGCCAACGGCGTAGCGGTTGATCAGGCAGGCATCCGGCCGGAAGTCAGGATATTGCGCTGCCACGGCGGCCTCGTGGCAGAGAGACTGAAAAATCGCGGGCATCGGGGGCCACGGCTGGCCGGTAGCGGGATCGTTCGGGGCATACAGATAGCCCCGCTCGTTCGTCGCCCAGCCCAGTTCGCCGCAGTTGGCCATGGCCACCGACATGGTGTAGCCGCCCGGCGTCACCATATGGCGAAATGGCGAAACTGCCGTCACCTCGTCGATACCGGCAAGAAGCGCCGCCGCACGGGAGAGTGCAAAACGGCGCAGGATCACCGCTCCCGGCGCAAGCGGCTCCTGCCAGGGTTCAGCATCCGCAAAAAGATCGAGCATTATCCCTCCTGGCGTTTCGCCTCACGTTTCAGTAATAGCGCCTTTCGCGCCGTCCCCCAACGGTAACCCGACAGCGCGCCGTCGTTCCGAACCACGCGATGACAGGGGATCACAATCGCCAGCGTGTTTGCCGCACAGGCTCCGGCAACGGCGCGTACCGCACCGGGCTGGCCGATCGCCTGCGCCACCTGCTGGTAACTTGCCGTTTCGCCGCAGGGAATGTTGCGAAGGGCCTGCCAGACGCGCTGCTGGAACGCGGTTCCGCGAATATCCAGCGGCAGCGCAAGCGGTACGTCGCGGTGATCGATACTTGCAATCACCTGCTGGATTCGCTGTGCGAAATCCTCTTCCAGCGGCGCATGCGCTGCTTTTGGAAAATGCGCGGCAAGCTCTTCGGCTAATTCTTCATCGCTGTCACCCAGCAGGATCGCGCAGATCCCCCGCTCGCTTTCCGCAACCAGACAGCGTCCTAACGAGCAGTCGCTGATGGCATAACGCACTGCCGCATCCCCTTTGCGGTACTGCTTCGCCGTCATGCCCAGCGCATCGTTGGCTTTACGATAATAGCTGCTGCTGTCGGGAAACCCCGCCGCCATAACGGCGTCGGTAATTTTTTCGCCCTGCGCAAGCGCGGTGCGCAGGCGCTGGCCTCGTGCCGCCTGCTGCCAGGCTTTTGGCGTCATGCCGGTCACGGACTTAAACAGACGGTGGAAATGGAAAGGACTCATGGCGACCTGCTGCGCCAGCCCCTCCAGGGTTAGCGTGGGATCCTGCTCCAGAAGACGGCAGGCGTGTTCCACTTTTGCCAGCTTCTGCGCCTGCGGATCGCGTTTGTCCGGCATGCAGCGCTTGCACGGGCGAAACCCTGCCTGAACGGCATGGTGGGCATCAGGATAAAAGCGGACGTTTTTACGCAGCGCGTGACGGGCGCGGCATGACGGGCGGCAGAAAATCCCCGTCGTCTGCACGGCGAAGACAAACTGTTCGTCAGCGAGCGGATCGCGGGCCAGCACGGCCTGCCAGCGATCCTCATCGGTAATAAAGGTTGAGTTTCTCATTATCGGCTCCTCATGTAAGCATACATAGAGCGTGCCTGAGTGCTAGTGATAAAAAACCCGCAACCTTGCTTTTTAATTTTTGTCGCGCACCAGGAAGCTATTAAACTGCGGCGAGCTCCAGGTTTTGAACCCGTCGCCCTCTTTGGTGATCATATAAACCGCCAGCCCTTCCTGGCGAACCACCTCTTTGGCTTTTTCCGGGCCGAGAACCATTAAGCCAGTATCCCAGGCATCCGCTTCCAGCGCGGTTGGGGCGATGACCGTCACCGAGACCAGATTATGCGTGATGGGACGGCCGGTCTGCGGATCGATAACATGCGAAATACGCTTCCCGTCAAGCTCGTAATAGTTACGGTAGCTCCCGGAGGTACTGATGCCATGTCCGTTGATATCCACTATCGCCTGCACGGCATTTTGCCTATCGGTCGGCTTTTGAATCGCTACGCGCCACGGCTTATCGCTGGCGTTCATCCCCCGGCTGACTAGCGCGCCGCCCACGGAGACCAGATAGCGGGAAATGCCTTCCTGGGCCATCAGCGCTGCAAGATGATCCGCCGCATAGCCTTCCCCTACCGTCGACAGATCGACAAACAGATCGGGGATATCCTTTTGCAGGTACTGTTGCCCGTACTGATTGATCACCGTCAGATGCCGCAGCCCTGTCCGGGCGCGGGCGTCATCAATGGCCGCCTGTTCGGGCGTGGTCACCGGCTGTTTGTTAGGACCAAATCCCCAGAGGTTTACCAGGGGTCCGACGGTCACATCCATCGCCCCGTTGGTTTTATA
The DNA here is from genome assembly GCF_034107965.1 of Enterobacter sp. 61D5. NCBI lineage: Bacteria > Pseudomonadati > Pseudomonadota > Gammaproteobacteria > Enterobacterales > Enterobacteriaceae > Enterobacter > Enterobacter sp. 61D5. The sequence goes on along the minus strand of NZ_JAWNFK010000004.1, from coordinate 327,426 downwards.
ACCCACGCGTATAGATTCGGTCACGATATCGGCCATCGCCTCGCTCACCGGCCACAGGGAGGTGCTGGTGGAGAGGTTAAAGCGCATCAGCGCCGAGTCATTTTTATAGGTCGACAGCAGCTGATCGTCGGCGTCCAGCTGCGACTGAATTTTGCCGCGTAGCTCATCTGTGCGTGTTTTATCGAGGTTCATCACGCTGACGCGCCAGAAGGTACCCATCGTTTTGCCTTCGAGCACCGTCGCGGCGGGCGCGTCGGCTTTCGCCACGGGCGCGGAATCGTCACACGCGGTCAGGAAAAAAAGCATAGCCAGAAAGCTGGCGCGTAAAAAAGTCATGTCCATTCATTATTATCCTCATGCCAGGGCGGCAAGAGTACACCAAAACGGGTGAGTTGTTCGAATCTGCGAGACACAAAAAAGGGGCCAGCAGGCCCCTTACGTCACACGATGAAGCGATTAGAACTGGTAAACCAGGCCCAGCGCGACGATATCGTCAGTACCGATACCCGCCTGACGGGTGAATTCATTTTCATCAACCAGGTTGATTTTGTAATCCACATAGGTGGACATGTTTTTGTTGAAGTAGTAAGTCGCACCAACGTCAACATATTTCAGCAGATCCTGATCGCCGTAATTTTCGATGTCTTTCCCTTTAGACTGCAGGTAAGCCACTGATGGACGCAGGCCGAAGTCGAACTGGTACTGCGCAACCACTTCGAAGTTCTGCGCTTTGTTAGCGAAGCCGTAAATGTCGCTGCTGCTCTGAGAGTTGCCGAAACGCGTTGCGTTGTAGGTCTGGGAGTATTGCGCCGCAAGGTAGATGTTGTTGGCGTCGTATTTCAGACCACCAGAATAAACTTCTGCACGATCGCCTTCGCCCTTCAGCGCCAGGTTAGCGGTGTTGTTCTGGTCAGCGGTACGTTTGGAAGAAGACATTGCACCACCGATGCTGAAGCCTTCACCCAGGTTATAGGTCACGGATGCACCGTAGCCGTCGCCGTTCTGTTTCAGCAGGCTACGACCGGTGTCGTTTTCACCGCTTACGCTGCCGTTTTTACCCTGATACTGCAGGGCAAAGTTCAGGCCATCCACCAGACCAAAGAAGTCCTGGTTACGGTAGGTCGCCACGCCGTTAGCACGGGACTGCAGGAAGTTGTCCGCACCGTAAGTATCGCCGCCAAATTCTGGCAGAACGTCGGTCCAGGAGGTTACGTCGTAGATTACGCCGTAGTTACGACCGTAATCGAAAGAACCCGCGTCAGCGAATTTCAGACCCGCGAACGCCACACGCGTCCAGGCCTGGTTGTCACTTTCAGAGGTGTTGCCCTGGATCTGGTATTCCCACTGGCCGTAACCGGTCAGCTGATCGTTAACCTGAGTTTCGCCTTTGAAGCCAAGACGCATGTAAGTCTGGTCGCCGTCGGCACTCTTGTCGTCAGAGAAATAGTGCAGACCATCGACTTTACCGTACAGATCTAATTTGTTGCCATCTTTGTTATAAATTTCGGCCGCATTTGCTGCGCCTGCCACCAGGAGTGCTGGTACCAGGAGGGACAGTACTTTAACTTTCATTTTATTAACCCTCTGTTATATGCCTTATAATTGCCACTGCTTACTGGTTAACCCTCATTAACCAGTCGGCAATTTCATTCTCCGCAAAATTACAGAATAATCCAATGCGAATATGATACGAAAACTTTGAAGATGTTTCATTTACCCATCAACATGTTTCAAAATGTAAATATCAAGGAACTTTTACAAAGCACAAATAGCTTAGAAAATTAGCACTTATAATCAAACAGGAAAATCACCATATATACATCAAAGAGTTACAATAAAATCCGTTACAGCACTGAATGACAAAACAAGATCACACCTAATCTCTAAAATAACTCTCGCTATCATCATTAACTTTATTTATTACCGTCATTCAGTTTTGAATGTCTGTTTATCCCTAATTGAACCGGATGCTCCGCATTCGGTTTTTTTTTACCTTTCTTTACGTAACTTCTCTTTTTTTGTGCTACCGCACCGTAATTGTAACGACTATTAACTAAATTCTTGTCGGGTATTCTTCGAAGTCCATAAATTAGTACAAGACTTAATTTCTTGTTAATTCGTGCTATTTATTGACGGCGTGGGTCGATTATTTGTACGCGCATGGCGAGTTTGTACATGTTTTCTGCACTCCCCGCCCCCGATATTGTCCGGAGAAAAAGTCGCCTCTTCCCGGACAGTCGCGCTGGAAATTCAGTTATTACCCTTTATACTGCCCTATCGCCACAGAGCACGACCATAACGGGTTAAAGATATCAATGAGTCAGACTGAAACTACCGCCCCGAGCAAATTCTCCCTTCTCCCCGGGAGCATCACCCGTTTCTTTCTTCTTTTGATCGTTGTGCTGTTAGTCACCATGGGGGTGATGGTACAAAGCGCGGTTAACGCCTGGCTGAAGGACAAGAGCTATCAGGTCGTGGATATCACCCACGCCGTGCACAAGCGCATAGATACCTGGCGCTACGCCACCTGGCAGATTTACGACAATATCGCGGCTGCCCCGACCTCCTCGTCCGGGGATGGACTTCAGGAGACGCGGCTTAAGCAGGATGTCTATTATCTCGAAAAACCGCAGCGTAAGACCGAGGCCCTTATCTTTGGCTCTCACGACAGCGCGACGCTTGAGATGACGCAGCGTATTTCGACCTATCTGGATACCCTCTGGGGTGCCGAAACGGTACCGTGGTCGATGTACTATCTGAACGGTCAGGACAACAGCATGATCCTGATTTCGACGCTGCCGTTAAAAGATCTCTCATCCGGGTTTAAAGAGACAACCGTGGGCAGCATCGTCGATTCCCGCCGGGCAGAGATGCTGCAGCAGGCGAACGCCCTTGATGAGCGTGAGAGCTTCTCTTCCCTGCGTCGTCTGGCCTGGCAAAACGGTCATTATTTTACCCTGCGCACCACGTTCAACCAGCCAGGGCATCTGGCGACGGTGGTGGCCTTCGATTTACCGATTAATGATTTAATCCCGCCGGATATGCCGCTCGACAGCTTCCGCCTGGAGCCAGACAGCAGCACCCAGAACATGCGTGCGGCGTCCGACAAAGAGGCCGCAGAGAGCGTATCGATCTCCTTTAACGGTTCGAAAATCGAAATTGCCTCATCGCTGAACTCGACCGGTATGCGTCTGGTGTGGCAGGTGCCGTTTGGCACGCTGTTGCTCGACACCCTGCAAAATATTCTGCTGCCTCTGCTGCTGAATATCGGTCTGCTGGCGCTGGCGCTGTTTGGCTACAGCACCTTCCGTTTCCAGACGGGGCGTCAGAGCGACGCCTCTGCGGTTCCGGCCGGCACCAGCAATGAGCTGCGCGTATTACGTGCACTGAATGAAGAGATTGTTTCCGTGCTGCCGCTTGGGGTCCTGGTTCACGACCAGGAGGCGAATCGTACGGTGATGAGCAACAAAATTGCCGACCATCTGCTGCCGCATCTTAACCTGCAGAACATCACCACCATGGCGGATCAACACCAGGGGGTGATTCAGGCCACCATCAACAATGAACTGTACGAGATCCGTCAGTTCCGTAGCCAGGTGGCTCCCCGCACGCAAATCTTCATTATTCGTGACCAGGATCGCGAAGTGCTGGTCAATAAAAAGCTCAAGCAGGCGCAAAGGCTGTATGAGAAAAACCAGCAGGGGCGCGCCGCATTTATGCAGAACATTGGCGATGCCTTCAAGCAGCCGTTAAAAACGCTGGCGACCCAGGCGGCGGCGTTAAACACCTCTGAAAGCCACCAGCTTGCCTGCCAGGCCGATTCGCTGGTCAGAATGGTTGATGAGATCCAGCTGGCGAACATGCTGGAGAATGATTTCTGGAAGGGAACGCCAGCCCTCTTCTCCATTCAGGATCTGATCGATGAAGTGGTGCCGGAAGTGCTGCCCGTCATTAAGCGCAAAGGGCTGCAGCTGCTGATCAATAACAATCTCCCTGCGAATGACGAACGCCACGGCGATCGCGAAGCGCTGCGCCGCATTCTGCTGATGATTATTCAGTACGCCGTGACCACCACGCAGATCGGCAAGATCACCCTTGAAGTCAGCACCGAGGAGTCAGCAGAAGACCGTCTGACGTTCCGCATCCTGGACACCGGGGAAGGCGTCACAACAAGTGAAATTGATAATCTGCACTTCCCGTTCCTGAATGACACGCAGAGCGATCGCTACGGCAAGGCCAATGCCCTGACCTTCTGGCTGTGCGATCAGCTGGCGCGTAAGCTCGGCGGCCACCTGAATATCAAAGCCCGTGAATCCCTTGGCACCCGCTATTCTCTGCATGTGAAAATGGCGGCCAATCCGCAGGAAGAAGATGAGGAACGTCTGCTGGATGACGTCGTGGTGATGGTCGACGTGACCTCAAACGAGATCCGCAATATTGTCGTTCGTCAGTTAGAAAACTGGGGTGCGGCCTGCATCACGCCGGATGAAAGACTTGCAAGTCAAGAATTTGATCTGTTTTTAACTGATAATCCGTCTAATCTTACTGCCTCCGGCTTGCTTTTAAGCGATGATGAGTCAGGCGTGCGGAAAATCGGCCCTGGCCAGCTGCGCGTCAACTTTAATATAAGCAATGCGATGCAGGAAGCTGTACTACAACTAATAGAAGAGCAGCTGGCGCAGGAAGAGATAATGGAGTCACCGTTAGGCGGCAATGAAAATGCCGAGCTTCACGCCAGCGGATACTATTCACTCTTTGTTGATACAGTACCAGATGATGTTAAGCGGTTGTATACTGAGTCCGCTGCGAATGATTTTGCAGCGCTGGCACAGACAGCACACCGGCTTAAAGGGGTGTTTGCCATGCTTAATCTGGTTCCCGGCAAGCAGTTATGTGAAACGCTGGAACATCTAATTCGTGAGAAAGATGCCTCTGGCATTGAAAAATACATCAGCGACATTGACGCCTACGTCAAAAGCTTGCTGTAGCAAGGTAGCCTTATACATGAACAATATGAACGTAATTATTGCCGATGACCATCCGATTGTACTGTTCGGTATTCGCAAATCACTTGAACAGATCGAGTGGGTGAATGTAGTCGGTGAATTTGAAGACTCTACAGCACTGATCAATAACCTCCCAAAGCTTGATGCACACGTGCTCATTACCGATCTCTCCATGCCTGGAGACAAATACGGTGATGGGATCACGCTCATCAAATACATTAAACGTCACTTCCCGGATATCTCGATCATTGTTCTGACCATGAACAACAACCCGGCGATCCTGAGCGCGGTGTTGGATCTGGACATCGAAGGGATTGTGCTGAAACAGGGCGCCCCGACCGATCTGCCAAAAGCGCTCGCTGCGCTGCAGAAAGGCAAGAAGTTCACGCCGGAAAGCGTCTCTCGTCTGCTGGAAAAAATCAGCGCGGGTGGCTACGGTGACAAACGCCTGTCCCCGAAAGAGAGTGAAGTTCTGCGCCTGTTCGCAGAAGGTTTCCTGGTAACCGAGATTGCCAAGAAGCTGAACCGCAGCATTAAAACCATCAGCAGCCAGAAGAAATCAGCGATGATGAAGCTGGGCGTGGACAACGATATTGCCCTGCTGAACTATCTCTCCTCCGTTACGCTGAGCGCAACGGACAAGGATTGATCCCGGACGGGTGTGCGGCCTGATGCCCTCACCCCGTCCCTCTCCCGCAGGGAGAGGGTGAAAACCGAAAAGGCCCGTAAGGGCCTTTTTTTATATTCTGGTTTTTCTCACGCGATCCGCGTAAATCGACAACGTCTGTTTCAGCACGTCCAGCGTCACCGGCTTCGACAGACAGCTGTCCATGCCTGACTCCAGACAGCGCTGTTTCTCTTCCGCCAGCGCGTTCGCCGTTACGCCCACCACCGGCAGCGTCAGGCCCAGCTGTCGGATGCGCTGCGTCAGACGGTAGCCGTCCATGTTTGGCATGTTGACGTCGCTAAGCACGATATCAATATGATTTTTACTCAGCACATTCAGCGCATCAACGCCGTCATTGGCAGTTTTGCACTGGTAGCCCAGCGATCCAAGCTGGTCAGCCAGCAGGCGACGGTTAATCGGATGGTCATCCACCACCAGAATCATCATATCGTCATTTACCGACGCCAGAGACTCCGGTGACGGCAATCCGCCCGCGCCGTCGCGCTCTTCCAGCTCCACTTTGTAGATGCGCGCCAGCAGGCTCAACAGCTCGTGCGGCGTTGCGACGCTGTGTACCCATTCCCCAGGCGCACGCTCGACAGGAATGCCGATGTGGCGACGGCAGAAGAGCACCGACCCTCTCCCCTGCCATGGCTGCTCCGGCATCTCGTCGGCGATCAGCACATCGTCCACATCCGGGGTTTGACCTTCATAGCGACACACCCTCACGCCGCTGTGGGCAAGCAGCGCGGTCAGGTAGTCATTCAGCGAGGCGTTATGCACCGCCAGCCAGCAGCGCTTGTCGCTCAGCCCGTCCACCGTCGCTTTTGCCGGATACTGCGCCGAATAGAGCGGAATACGGATGGTGAACTGGCTGCCCATGCCGGGCTCGGTATCCACCGAGATATCACCGTCCATCATGCTCACAAGCTTCTCACAAATCGCCAGCCCCAGTCCGGTGCCCTGGAAGTTACGCTGCACGCCGGTCCCGACCTGGAAGAACGGATCGAACAGGCGAACCACTTCCTTCGCCGGGATGCCGACGCCCGTGTCGCGCACGCGAATGCTCAGATAATCCCCCGCCCGGCAGACGTGCAACACGATACAGCCAACATCGGTGAATTTGATGGCGTTGCTGAGCAGGTTAGAGATGACCTGCTGCAGGCGCATCGGATCGCCGTGCAGCGTCAGCGGCACGTCCGGTTCGATAAAGCAGTAGAGCCCCAGCTGTTTACGCACCACCAGCGGCAGATAGTTGGCGCTGATGTGGTTCATGACCTCGCGCGGCGAGAACTCCCGCGGCTCGATTTTCAGCTGCTCAGACTCAATTTTAGAGAAGTCGAGAATATCGCTGATGATTTTCAGCAGCAGGCTGGAGGAGTTGTTCATCGCCGTCACCAGCCTGTCGACCCCTTTCGGCAGCTCTTTCGTCTGCAGCAGATCGAGGTTACCGATGATCCCGTACAGCGGCGTTCGCAGCTCGTGGCTGACGGTGGCAAGGAACATCGATTTCGACTGGCTGGCCTGCTCCGCCGCCTGCGCCATCTCCTGCAGCGACTCTTCCATCTTCACGCGCGCGGAGACATCCACCAGCACGCAAATCGCCACGTTTTCATTGCGATAGCGGGAATGCACAAAGCTGATCTGCAGGTTGGTATGCGTGCTGGTGAGCACGTCGACAAAGTTAACCTGCTGGCCGCAGATAATTTGCGTCAGCCTCTGCCGGTCCTCATGCGTCAGCATGTTCAGGTAGTTATGCGCCAGTTCGTTACTCAGGATATTGGTCCCGTCCTGAGTACGCAGAATACAGATCCCCACCGGTGCCGAGGCAACAATCTTACGGTTAAACTGCTCGTGTTCCTCCAGCCGCTGGGCGTCGCTTTCGGCCGGAATAAAGATTTTCCGCTCATACATGCGCGCCAGGGTGAACAGCGCCCCACCCGCGATCAGGTTCAGCAGAATGGCATTCATGATGAGAATGCGTATCCGCTCAAGCACCATATCCACTGGCACCGAGTAGACAATGCTCAGCGACGAAGGCGGCAGGCTCTTCTTCAGCACCAGTTCGCGGAAACCCGAGGTATAGCCAAACCACGACCGTTCCTGCATCCAGTGCGGTTCGACGTTTAACCGGTTATCCGGCCCGGCGAGTGAGATCAGCTGATGACCGTTTTCATCCAGAATGGTCACCCCCATAGGCAGGCTGCCCGGGGTGAAAAAGTTTTCCATGCGAATGGTCTGCTCAATCCCCAGCAGCGCCTGCAGGCGATTGCCGAGATACACCGGCGTCAGGGCGTAGAAATAGCCCACGCCCGGGCGCGGGCCCTGGCTAACCCAGAAGATGTTATTCCCGCGCTCGTCCTGCGGCGCATTGCGGTATTTCACAATACGTTCATGCAGGCTTTTCAGCGCATCGTCACGCTCAACGGGCACGTCGCGCAGGCCAAAGTCAGCCATGCAGAGGTTTTCACTGCCAATCAGGAATACGCGGTTCAGGTCATAGGCGGCGGAGAAATTGTCGCGCCAGTAGCGCATAAACCAGGCAAGGGATTCCAGCGACCCGCGCCAGGTATTGCTCATGGTGGAGCAATCGGAGTCCGGGAACAGCGGCTGGAAGTCCGGGACTTCGGTATTGTCATTCCGCCCGCGAAGCGCAAGGATGCCGTTTTCCGCCGTCAGACGATTTTCGGCAATATACTTCAGCTCCTTCATCACGTCAGACGTTCGCTGAATGTAGCGCTGGGCCTGGTCGGAGCTTAAGTTAAACTCCTGGCGGATCTCCGCTTCTTTCTGGTGCAGCGCGTTAACGATGTAAAACACCGAGAACAAAGCCACCAGCAGCCAGAGCAAGAGCGCCAGCGCCCGAAACAGATAGCGAGAAACTTTCAGCGTAGTACGAAAGGAGACGAGGTATTTCAAGGGGGCGAGGCTCCGCCGTCGGGGTCAAAAGAATGTGGTTAAGGTAGCGGTAAACGCGCCAGGTCGCAACGTTGACTTATCTGCTTGTGCAAAAGAAAAGGGCCGGAATCCGGCCCTTTTTTACATCAGGAGACATTACTCGTCAGCGTCATCCGCTACGTCATCGTCGGTGTCGGCTTCCGGCGCGATATCATCATCGCCTTCCGCAACGCTACCGTCGATGGAATCGAGCTCTTCGTCATCCACCGGCTCAGCAACGCGCTGCAGACCGACCACGTTTTCATCTTCCGCTGTACGGATGAGGATCACGCCCTGGGTGTTACGCCCCACCACGCTGATCTCAGACACGCGGGTACGCACCAGCGTACCGGCATCGGTGATCATCATGATCTGGTCGGCATCGTCTACCTGCACCGCGCCCACAACGGAACCGTTGCGCTCGGTCACTTTGATAGAGATAACGCCCTGCGTGCCGCGAGACTTGGTTGGGTATTCCCCTTCCGCCGTACGTTTACCGTAACCATTCTGCGTCACGGTCAGGATAGCCCCTTCACCGCGCGGAATAATCAGAGAAACAACGCTGTCTTCGCCAGCCAGTTTGATACCACGAACGCCCGTAGCGGTACGACCCATTGCACGGACGGCGTTCTCTTTAAAGCGCACCACTTTACCGGCCGCAGAGAAGAGCATCACTTCATCAGAACCGGAGGTCAGATCCACACCGATCAGCTCGTCGCCTTCGTTCAGGTTCACCGCGATAATACCGGCGGAACGTGGGCGGCTGAACTCGGTCAGCGCGGTTTTCTTCACGGTACCGCTGGCGGTCGCCATAAAGACGTTCACGCCCTCTTCGTACTCGCGTACCGGCAGGATGGCGGTGATACGTTCGTTCGCTTCCAGCGGCAGCAGGTTAACGATTGGACGGCCACGCGCGCCACGGCTCGCTTCCGGCAGCTGATAAACTTTCATCCAGTACAGACGACCGCGGCTGGAGAAGCAGAGGATCGTGTCATGGGTGTTGGCCACCAGCAGGCGGTCAATAAAGTCTTCTTCTTTAATACGTGCCGCAGATTTACCTTTACCGCCACGACGCTGTGCTTCGTAGTCGGTCAGCGGCTGATACTTCACATAGCCCTGGTGAGACAGGGTGACCACCACGTCTTCGCGGTTGATCAGATCTTCAATGTTGATATCAGAGCTGTTCGCGGTGATTTCGGTGCGACGCGCATCGCCGAACTGATCGCGGACCAGCTCCAGCTCTTCACGGATCACTTCCATCAGACGCTCTGCGCTGCCCAGGATATGCAGCAGTTCAGCAATCTGTTCCAGCAGCTCTTTGTATTCGTCGAGCAGTTTTTCGTGCTCAAGGCCGGTCAGTTTCTGCAGACGCAGATCCAGAATCGCCTGAGCCTGCTGTTCAGTCAGGTAATACTGACCGTCACGCACGCCGAATTCAGGTTCCAGCCACTCAGGACGCGCTGCGTCATCGCCCGCACGTTCCAGCATCGCGGCGACGTTACCCAGATCCCACGGACGGGAAATCAGGGCGGCTTTCGCTTCCGCCGGGGTTGGCGCACGACGGATCAGTTCGATGATCGGGTCGATGTTGGCCAGCGCAACCGCCAGCGCTTCAAGGATGTGCGCACGGTCGCGCGCTTTGCGCAGTTCGAAGATGGTACGACGGGTCACTACTTCGCGGCGGTGACGCACGAACGCGCTCAGGATCTCTTTCAGGTTCATGATCTTCGGCTGACCATGGTGCAGCGCAACCATGTTGATACCGAAGGAGACCTGAAGCTGAGTCTGGGAGTACAGGTTGTTCAGCACAACCTCACCCACCGCGTCGCGTTTGATCTCAATCACGATGCGCATACCGTCTTTGTCAGACTCGTCACGCAGCGCGCTGATGCCTTCAACGCGTTTTTCTTTTACCAGCTCGGCGATTTTTTCAATCAGACGCGCTTTGTTCACCTGATACGGGATCTCGTGAACAATGATAGTTTCACGGCCGGTTTTAGCGTCCGCTTCCACTTCGGCGCGAGCACGGATGTAAATCTTGCCGCGGCCGGTGCGGTACGCTTCTTCAATACCGCGACGACCGTTGATGATCGCCGCCGTTGGGAAGTCCGGGCCCGGGATGTGTTCCATCAGCCCTTCAATGCTGATGTCTTCATCGTCGATATAGGCCAGGCAGCCGTTGATCACCTCGGTGATATTGTGCGGCGGAATGTTGGTTGCCATACCGACTGCGATACCGGACGAACCGTTAACCAACAGGTTCGGGATCTTGGTTGGCATCACATCTGGGATGCGCTCGGTGCCGTCGTAGTTATCGACGAAATCAACGGTCTCTTTTTCCAGGTCGGCCATCAGCTCATGAGCGATTTTCGACATACGGATTTCCGTATAACGCATCGCCGCAGCGGAGTCGCCGTCGACTGAACCAAAGTTACCCTGACCATCTACCAGCATGTAGCGCAAGGAGAATGGCTGCGCCATACGAACGATGGTGTCATAAACGGCGGTATCACCATGCGGGTGATATTTACCGATGACGTCACCGACGACGCGGGCAGATTTTTTATAGGCTTTATTCCAGTCATTGCCCAATACGTTCATGGCGTATAGTACGCGACGGTGTACCGGCTTAAGGCCATCGCGGACGTCCGGCAGCGCACGGCCAACAATGACCGACATCGCATAGTCCAGATAGGAGCTCTTCAGCTCTTCCTCGATGTTAACCGGTGTAATTTCTCTCGCAAGGTCGCTCATCTAACCGCTATCCCTCTACTGTATCCCGGATTCAAAGGTCGCAAATTATAACACAGCCGAGGTGATTGAGGTAAACCTATACGCTTTATTCACGGGGATTGCCTGATATACTCCTTTGTCTTGCTAAATAAGGAGTAAAAGCGCCCATGAATGCCGAAAAATCCCCGGTGGCTCACAACGTTGACCACGAAGAGATTGCCAAATTTGAAGCGGTGGCGTCCCGCTGGTGGGATCTCGAAGGTGAGTTCAAACCGCTGCATCGCATTAACCCGCTGCGTCTGGGCTATATCGCGGAGCGTTCCGGCGGTCTGTTCGGTAAGAAAGTGCTCGACGTCGGCTGCGGCGGCGGCATCCTGGCTGAAAGCATGGCGCGCGAAGGGGCGAACGTCACTGGCCTGGATATGGGCTTTGAACCGCTGCAGGTTGCCCGCCTTCACGCGCTGGAGTCCGGTATACAGGTGGAATACGTGCAGGAAACCGTGGAAGCGCACGCAGCAAAACACGCCCATCAGTACGATGTAGTGACCTGCATGGAGATGCTGGAGCACGTTCCCGATCCGCAGTCGGTGGTGCACGCCTGTGCAAAACTGGTGAAGCCGGGCGGCCAGGTCTTCTTCTCAACCATCAACCGTAACGGTAAAGCCTGGCTGATGGCCGTTGTCGGTGCGGAGTATGTGCTACGCATGGTGCCGAAAGGGACCCACGACGTGAAGAAATTCATTAAGCCTGCGGAGTTGTTAAGCTGGGTTGACCAGACGTGGCTCAAAGAGCAGCACATCACCGGCCTGCACTACAACCCGCTGACCAATAAATTCAAACTCGCGCCGGGCGTTGATGTTAACTATATGTTGCACACAACCGCCAAAAACGACTAACGTCATTCGTTATTCTTATAAAGATTGCGCGACATCATGTTGCGCAATTCTGACCTCCCGTTGAAGAAATCAGCACTCGATCAAATTTTGAATTTTTTTTCTTAATTATTGACATGTCTTCCAGGCCTTACGGTACGAGGACTTAGCCTTTTTTACCCTTTCACAACCTCAATTTAACGTCAAAATCAACCCTTGTGCTGAAAAGATTCGATACTAGAATACTCACCATATAGCGTTTTTCTTATCGCAAACCCCCTATATGTAGTATTTATCCACAGAGTTAGTCACAAGGCGGATCTGTGGATAAACGGGGGATATTTTTTATTTCACGGACAGGTAAAACCCACATGAATCAGAGTCTGCTGGTGACAAAGCGCGACGGTACTACCGAGCGTATCAATCTGGACAAAATCCATCGAGTTCTCGACTGGGCAGCAGAAGGACTGAACAACGTATCTATCTCCCAGGTTGAACTGCGTTCTCACATTCAGTTCTACGACGGCATCAAAACGTCTGATATCCACGAAACAATCATTAAAGCAGCGGCTGACCTCATCTCCCGCGAAGCACCGGATTATCAGTACCTCGCTGCACGTCTGGCGATTTTCCATCTGCGTAAAAAAGCCTACGGCCAGTTTGAGCCGCCGAAGCTTTACGATCACGTAGTGAAAATGGTTGAGCTGGGCAAATACGACACGCATCTGCTGGAAGACTATACGGAAGAAGAGTTCGAGCAGATGAACGGGTTTATCGATCACTGGCGCGACATGAACTTCTCCTACGCGGCGGTGAAGCAGCTCGAAGGCAAATACCTGGTTCAGAACCGTGTAACCGGTGAGATCTACGAAAGCGCCCAGTTCCTCTATATTCTGGTGGCCGCCTGCCTGTTCTCTAACTACCCGCGTGACACCCGTCTGGAATACGTGAAGCGTTTCTACGATGCGGTATCCACGTTCAAGATTTCACTGCCGACGCCAATCATGTCTGGCGTGCGTACCCCAACCCGTCAGTTCAGCTCCTGCGTACTGATCGAGTGTGGTGACAGTCTGGATTCCATCAACGCCACCTCCAGCGCCATCGTGAAATACGTTTCCCAGCGTGCCGGTATCGGCATCAACGCCGGTCGCATTCGCGCGCTGGGCAGCCCGATTCGCGGCGGTGAAGCGTTCCACACCGGCTGTATTCCGTTCTATAAACACTTCCAGACGGCAGTAAAATCCTGCTCTCAGGGCGGCGTGCGCGGCGGTGCTGCGACCCTGTTCTACCCGATGTGGCACCTGGAAGTGGAAAGCCTGCTGGTTCTGAAAAACAACCGCGGCGTGGAAGGCAATCGCGTGCGTCACATGGACTACGGCGTGCAGATCAACAAGCTGATGTACACCCGTCTGCTGAAAGGCGAAGACATTACGCTGTTCAGCCCGTCCGACGTTCCGGGCCTGTATGACGCGTTCTTTGCCGATCAGGACGAGTTCGAGCGTCTGTACACCAAATACGAAAAAGACGACAGCATCCGCAAGCAGCGCGTGAAGGCGGTAGACCTGTTCTCCCTGATGATGCAGGAACGTGCCTCTACCGGCCGTATCTACATCCAGAACGTGGACCACTGCAACACCCATAGTCCGTTTGATCCAGTAGTTGCGCCAGTGCGCCAGTCTAACCTGTGCCTGGAGATCGCCCTGCCGACCAAACCGCTGGAAGACGTGAACGACGAAAACGGCGAAATCGCGCTGTGTACGCTGTCTGCGTTCAACCTGGGCGCGATTAAGAGCCTGGACGAGCTGGAAGAGCTGGCCGTGCTGGCGGTTCGCGCGCTCGACGCCCTGCTGGACTACCAGGATTACCCAATCCCGGCCGCTAAACGCGGTGCAATGGGCCGCCGTACCCTGGGTATCGGCGTGATCAACTTCGCCTACTGGCTGGCGAAAAACGGCAAGCGTTACTCCGACGGCAGCGCTAACAACCTGACGCACCAGACGTTCGAAGCGATTCAGTACTACCTGATGAAAGCCTCTAACGAGCTGGCGAAAGAGCAAGGCGCGTGCCCGTGGTTCAACGAAACCACCTACGCGAAAGGCATTCTGCCAATTGACACCTACAAGAAAGACCTGGATGCGATTGTCAGCGAGCCGCTGCATCTCGACTGGGAAGGCCTGCGCGAGTCCATCAAGACCCACGGCCTGCGTAACTCTACGCTCTCTGCCCTGATGCCGTCCGAGACCTCTTCGCAGATCTCTAACGCCACCAACGGTATTGAACCGCCGCGCGGCCACGTGAGCATCAAAGCGTCGAAAGACGGCGTGCTGCGTCAGGTGGTACCGGATTACGAAACGCTGGGCAATAACTACGAGCTGCTGTGGGAAATGCCAAACAACGACGGCTACCTGCAGCTGGTGGGTATCATGCAGAAGTTTATCGACCAGTCGATCTCTGCCAATACCAACTATGACCCGACGCGCTTCCCGTCCGGCAAGGTACCGATGCAGCAATTGCTGAAAGACCTGCTCACCGCCTACAAATTTGGCGTGAAAACCCTGTACTATCACAACACCCGTGACGGTGCGGAAGACGCGCAGGACGACCTGGTACCGTCAATTCAGGACGATGGCTGCGAAAGCGGCGCATGTAAGATCTAATGAAGGGCGGGGATATCCCCGCCTTTATTTCGTAAGACAGGACACACTCATGGCATATACCACCTTTTCACAGACGAAAAACGACCAGCTCAAAGAGCCGATGTTCTTCGGCCAGCCGGTCAACGTGGCACGCTACGATCAGCAAAAATATGACATCTTCGAAAAGCTGATTGAAAAGCAACTCTCCTTCTTCTGGCGCCCGGAAGAAGTGGACGTCTCCCGCGACCGTATTGACTACCAGTCGCTGCCGGATCACGAAAAACATATCTTCATCAGCAACCTGAAGTACCAGACGCTGCTGGACTCCATTCAGGGTCGTAGCCCGAACGTGGCGCTGCTGCCGCTGATCTCCATTCCGGAGCTGGAAACCTGGGTGGAAACCTGGGCGTTCTCCGAGACTATCCACTCCCGCTCTTACACCCACATCATCCGCAACATCGTGAACGATCCGGCGGTGGTGTTTGACGATATCGTTACCAACGAGCAGATCCAGAAGCGCGCGGAAGGCATTGCCCACTACTACGACGAGCTGATCGAGATGACCAGCTACTGGCATCTGCTGGGCGAAGGTACGCACAACGTGAACGGTAAAACCATTACCGTGAACCTGCGCGCGCTGAAAAAACAGCTGTACCTGTGCCTGATGAGCGTCAACGCGCTGGAAGCGATCCGCTTCTACGTGAGCTTCGCCTGCTCCTTCGCCTTTGCCGAGCGCAAGCTGATGGAAGGCAATGCCAAAATCATCCGTCTGATCGCCCGCGATGAAGCCCTGCACCTGACAGGTACCCAGCACATGCTGAACCTGCTGCGCAGCGGTACGGACGATCCGGAGATGGCGGAAATCGCCGAAGAGTGCAAGCAGGAGTGCTACGACCTGTTCGTGCTGGCGGCTCAGCAGGAGAAAGAGTGGGCAGACTACCTGTTCCGCGACGGCTCCATGATTGGCCTGAACAAAGACATTCTGTGCCAGTACGTTGAGTACATCACCAACATCCGCATGCAGGCCGTCGGTCTTGACCTGCCGTTCCAGACGCGCTCTAACCCGATTCCGTGGATCAACACCTGGCTGGTGTCCGATAACGTGCAGGTTGCGCCGCAGGAAGTGGAAGTCAGCTCTTATCTGGTCGGTCAGATTGATTCTGAAGTCAACACCGACGACCTGAGCAACTTCCAGCTCTGATGTCACGCGTCACGTTAAGTCTTTCCGGCACTGAGGTGCTGTGTCGGGAAGAGCACCCTTCTCTGCTGGTGGCGCTTGAGGCGCATCAGGTAGAAGTAGAGTACCAGTGTCGTTCCGGCTACTGCGGCTCCTGCCGCTGCCGCCTGGTCGCCGGCCAGGTGGACTGGCTGACCGAGCCGCTGGCCTTTATCAACGAAGGGGAAATTTTGCCCTGCTGCTGCCGGGCAAAAGGCGATATAGAGATCGAGATGTGATGTTGTCCTTATCCCCTCTCCCGGTGGGAGAGGGTTAGGGTGAGGGTATCAGGCAGCAGAGCCTGATTGTCGGGTGGCGGCTTCGCCTTACCCGACCTGCCAAACCTACTTCCGGTGAATGAATTCGACCGCTTTATCCGGGAAATCCGTAAACAGTCCGTCCACGCCCGCCTGGTTATACAACACCTCATAAAGCTGATTCACGTCCGTGGCATACGGCGGCAGCTGGTCTGCACGCACGGTATACGGATGTACCTGCATCCTGCTGGCGTGCGCCTCTTTCACCATCGCCGTCAGCTTCACGTGGCCCGGCGCTGAACCTTCCGCCACCAGCATGTGGTAATCCGGCCCGATGCCGTCGGCGTACTGCGCAATCTGCTTCATCGCGCCCGGCTTAAACATCCAGTCGTAGTTATAGTTCACCCACTTACCGTCCGGCTGCTTCTCCTGGGTTTCATTCCAGTCGGTATAGGCAATCAGCTGCACCAGATTGAGGTTCATCCCCATCTTCGGCTCCAGCTCGGTTTTGATACGCTTCAGCTCGGCGGCGTCAAAACACTGCAGGTAGACTTTGTCCTTCTTGCTGGTGTAGCCGTACTGCTTCAGCACCTCCAGCGTCTTCGCGGCAATGTCTTTGCCTTCCTGATGGTGGAACCACGGCGCTTTGATCTCCGGGTAGATGCCGATATTTTTACCGGTTGAGTGGTTCAGCCCCTGAACAAACTCAATCTCTTCCTGGAAGGTATGGATCCGGAAGTCAGATTTGCCCATCGGGAAACGTCCCGGATAGACCTGCACCTTCTTGCCGTTTTCGATCTCGAAGCCTTCGGTAAACTTCAGGGAACGGATCTCCGCCAGCGTGAAATCAATGGCGTAGTAGCGGCCATCTTTTCGCGCGCGGTCCGGAAAACGCTCCGCCACGTCCGTCACGCGGTCCAGGTAGTGGTCATGCAGGACGACCAACTGGTCGTCCTTGGTCATCACCAGATCCTGCTCCAGATAATCCGCGCCCTGGGCATAGGCCATCGCTTTCGCCGGGAGCGTATGCTCCGGCAGATAGCCGCTGGCGCCGCGGTGGGCGATAACGATTTTATCCGCCGCCAGCGCGGAGCCTGTCATCAGGCCCGCCAGCAGCAGGCCGGTTGTTACGTAAGATAATTTCATCGCAATGCTCCTTATTGACGACGCGCCAGCACTTCCGCGTGGTGACGTTTCTCTCCGATCATGACCACAATGAGCAGCAGTACCGCCAGCACGCTGCCGCCGATCATCACCATAAAGCCGCCGTCCCAGCCGAAGAAGTCAACGGTGTAGCCCACGATGGCGCTCGCCGCGACCGAACCGCCCAGGTAGCCGAACAGACCGGTAAAGCCAGCCGCCGTGCCTGCCGCTTTTTTCGGCGCCAGTTCCAGCGCGTGCAGGCCAATCAGCATTACTGGACCATAAATCAGGAAGCCGATAACGATCATGCAGACCATGTCTACTGATGGGTTGCCCGGCGGGTTGAGCCAGTAAACGACTGTCGCGATGGTGACGAGGGTCATAAAGAACACGCCCGTCGCGCCGCGGTTACCTTTAAACACTTTGTCCGACATCCAGCCGCAAAGCAGCGTGCCCGGGATCCCGGCATATTCATACAGGAAATAGGCCCAGGACGATTTATCCAGCGCGAAGTGCTTCACCTCTTTCAGGTACGTCGGGGACCAGTCCAGAATGCCGTAGCGCAGCAGATAAACGAACACGTTCGCCACCGCGATGTACCACAGCAGCTTGTTCGGCAGGACGTACTTCATGAAGATCTGTTTTGCGGTCAGCTCTTCTTCGTGCTCCTTGCTGTAATCATCCGGATAGTCGTTTTTATACTCTTCAATCGGTGGCAGGCCGCAGGACTGCGGCGTATCGCGCATCAGCGCGAAGGCGAAAATCGCCACGACGATGGCGCCAAAGGCAGGCATATAGAGCGCAGCATGCCAGTCGTTGAACCAGGCCATCCCCAGCAGGAACAGCAGCGGCGGAATACCGCCACCTACGTTATGCGCGCAGTTCCACACCGACACGATGCCGCCGCGTTCCTTCTGCGACCACCAGTGCACCATGGTACGTCCGCACGGCGGCCACCCCATCCCCTGGAACCAGCCGCAGAGGAACAGCAGCACGAACATAATCGCAATACTTGACGTCGCCCACGGCACAAAGCCCATGAACAGCATGACCGCGGCCGCCAGGATCAGGCCGGCGGGCAGGAACACGCGCGGATTCGAGCGATCCGACACGGAACCCATGATGAATTTGGAAAAACCGTAGGCGATTGAGATCCCCGACAGCGCAAACCCCAGATCGCCGCGGGAGAAGCCCTGCTCCACCAGATACGGCATCGCGAGCGCGAAGTTTTTACGTACTAGGTAGTACGCCGCGTACCCGAAGAAAATCCCCAGGAAAATTTGCCAGCGCAGACGGCGGTATAGCGGATCAATTTCTGCCTCTGGTAGACGCGCCCTGTGCGGCGCAGGTTTGAAGATACTGAGCATAACAGCCTCCGTGGCCTTGAATTGAATGGGCAGGTGGCTCGCACCTGAATTCCAGAGGCGGGGATGTTAAGAAATCACGGTGATTGTTACTGTGAATCAACGCACAGATTGTTACAGAAATATGACAGAATGCGCAAAAAAGCGCATGAAATCACGTTTCACTTTCGAATTTCGCGCGTTTATGTTCGAAATCAAACAAACCACACTATTGATATGGCTAAATGATAAAAAAACGAACATAGAGGGTAAACAATGACCATTCACGATCCTCGTTACAGCGATGTGATAATCATTGGCGGTGGCGCAACCGGCGCCGGGATCGCACGCGACTGCGCCCTTCGCGGCTTAAGCGTCACACTGCTGGAGCGCCACGATATCGCCACGGGCGCAACCGGGCGTAACCACGGCCTGCTGCACAGCGGAGCGCGGTATGCGGTTACCGACGGTGAGTCCGCACGCGAATGTATTGCTGAAAACCAGATCCTCAAGCGTATCGCCCGCCACTGCATTGAGCCAACCAACGGCCTCTTTATTACTCTTCCCGAAGATGATCTCGCCTTTCAGGACACATTTATTACCGCCTGCACTGCGGCGGGCATTCAGGCTGAGGCAATGGACCCGGCGCTGGCGCGGCGGCTTGAACCGTCGGTTAACCCGGCGCTTATCGGCTCGGTAAAAGTGCCTGACGGCACCGTTGACCCCTTTCGCCTGACGGCCGCCAATATGCTGGACGCCCGCGAGCATGGCGCGCGCATACTGACCGGGCACGAAGTGACCGGGCTTATCCGTGAAGGTCATCGTATCTGCGGCGCGCGGATCCTTGATAAGCAGTATAACGAACACAGCGAGCTGTATGCCGCCGTGGTGGTCAACGCGGCGGGGATCTGGGGGCAGCGCATCGCGGAATACGCGGATCTGTCGGTGCGCATGTTCCCGGCAAAAGGCTCGCTGCTGATCCTTGACCACCGCATCAATAATCACGTGATCAACCGCTGCCGCAAACCGTCCGACGCCGATATCCTGGTCCCGGGCGACACCATTTCGTTAATCGGTACCACCTCAACCCACGTTGACTACAGCGAGATTGACTACAACCGCGTGACCGCCGAAGAGGTCGACGTCCTGCTGCGCGAAGGGGAAAAACTGGCCCCAGTGATGGCGCAGACGCGTATTCTGCGCGCCTACGCGGGCGTGCGTCCGCTGGTTGCCAGCGACAACGACCCGAGCGGACGTAACGTCAGCCGGGGCATCGTGCTGCTCGATCACGCCGAGCGCGACGGCATGGACGGGTTTATCACCATCACCGGCGGCAAGCTGATGACCTACCGCCTGATGGCCGAGTGGGCGACCGATGCCGTCTGCCGCAAGCTGCGGAATACCGAAACATGCGTGACGGCAGACCAGGCGCTGCCCGGCTCGCGGCAGTCCACCGAAAAAACGCTGCAAAAAATCATCTCCCTGCCCGCGCCGCTGCGCGGATCCGCGATTTACCGCCACGGCGACAGAACGCCGCAGTGGCTCGGTGAAGGACGCCTGAGCCGCAGCCTGGTATGCGAGTGCGAAGCCGTCACCGCCGGTGAGGTGCAGTACGCGGTGGAGAGCCTGACGGTCACAAGCCTGCTCGATCTTCGTCGCCGCACCCGCGTGGGAATGGGAACCTGTCAGGGCGAGCTGTGCGCCTGTCGTGCCGCCGGGCTGCTGCAGCGTTTTCATACCACCACCGCCACCCAGTCGCTCGATCAGCTCAGCGCGTTTTTAAACGAGCGCTGGAAAGGCATTCAGCCTGTCGCCTGGGGCGATGCCCTGCGCGAAAGCGAATTTACCCGCTGGGTCTACCAGGGGCTTTGCGGTCTTGAGAAGGAGCAACGCGATGAAATTTGATACCGTAATCGTCGGCGGCGGGCTGGCAGGCCTGCTCTGCGGCATCAAGCTCTCGAAGCAGGGTCTTCACTGCGCCATTATCACCCGGGGCCAGAGCGCCCTGCACTTCTCGTCGGGCTCTCTGGATCTGGTGGACGAAGCGTACCGCGACAAACTGCCGCCGGAGCACCCTTATCACCTGATTGGCGCCCAGCATATTGACCGCTTTGCGCTGGAAACCGAAGCGCTGCTGGCGGACTGCGGCGCGCGTCTGAAGGGAAGCGCCCGGTTCAATCACCAGCGCGTCACCCCGCTCGGCACCCTACGCTCTGCCTGGCTCAGCCCGGAAGAAGTGCCCGTTGCTCCCTTCAATGCCGCACGCGTGCGGGTCGTGGGCATTAGCGGCTTTCTGGATTTTCAGCCCCACCTCGCGGCCGCGTCGCTCTGTCGCCAGGGCGTTAACGCCGACACGGCAGAGATAGAGCTGCCTGAACTGGATGTCCTGCGCGACAACCCGAGCGAGTTTCGCGCGGTGAATATCGCCCGTTTTCTGGATAACGAGGATAAATGGCCGCTGCTGTATGACGCGCTCATGCCCCACAGCGACAGCTGTGACGCCCTGCTGATGCCCGCCTGCTTTGGTTTACGCGACAACCGGTTCTGGCGCTGGCTCTCGGATCGTCTGCCCTGCACGCTCGGCCTGCTGCCAACCCTGCCCCCTTCCGTCCCCGGCATTCGCCTGCATACCCAGCTCCAGCGCCAGTTTGTCGCGCAGGGCGGCGTGTGGATGGCGGGTGACGAGGTGAAAAAAATCACCCTGACCGACGGCGCGGTGAGCGAAGTCTGGACGCGCAACCACGACGATATTCCGCTTCGCGCGCGCTTTACGGTGCTGGCAAGCGGCAGCTTCTTCAGCAACGGGCTGCTGAGCAGCCGGGAGGGCATCCGGGAAGCCATTATGGGGCTGGATGTTCGCCAGCGAGCCTCCCGCGCGGACTGGTATCAAAGTGATTTCTTCTCGCCGCAGCCCTGGCAGCAGTTCGGCGTGATCGTCGATAACCAGCTGCATCCGCAACTTTCCGGTAAGCCCGTCAGTAATCTTTTTGCCATCGGCTCGCTTCTGGGCGGGTACGATCCCATTGCCCAGGGATGCGGTGGCGGGGTCTGCGCCGTCACGGCGCTGTATGTGGCAGAGCAGATTAGCCAACGCACGGAGGCTGAACAATGAACGACACCCGTTTTGAAAGCTGCATTAAATGCACGCTGTGTACCACCGTCTGCCCGGTGAGCGGCGTGAACCCACGCTATCCCGGCCCAAAACAGGCCGGGCCGGACGGCGAGCGTCTGCGCCTGAAGGACGGCAAGCTGTACGACGAGGCGCTGAAATACTGCATCAACTGCAAACGCTGCGAAGTCGCCTGCCCGTCGGATGTGAAAATCGGCGATATCATCCAGCGAGCCCGGGCGCGCTATAGCACGCAAAAGCCGACGCTGCGTGACGCTATTCTGAGCCACACCGATCTGATGGGCAGCGTCTCGACGCCCTTTGCCCCGCTGGTGAATGCCGCGACCTCTCTCAAACCGGTGCGCCAGCTGCTGGATGCCACGCTGAAGATAGATCATCACCGCAGCCTGCCGAAATATTCTCACGGCACCTTCCGCCGCTGGTACAAATCCGTCGCGGCGGAACAGGCGCAGTACGCCGATCAGGTGGCCTTCTTCCACGGCTGCTATGTGAACTACAACCACCCGCAGTTGGGTAAAGATCTGCTGAAGGTGCTGAACGCCATGGGAACGGGCGTTCAGCTACTGAACAAAGAGAAGTGCTGCGGCGTACCGCTGATCGCCAACGGGTTTACCGATAAAGCGCGCAGGCAGGCTCAGAGCAATGTCACCTCCCTGCGCGAAGCGATTGTCGATAAAGGTATTCCGGTGCTGGCGACCTCGTCCACCTGTACCTTCACCCTGCGCGATGAGTACCCGCATCTGCTGGACGTGGATAACACCGGCCTGCGCGAGCACATCGAGCTGGCGACACGCTTCCTGTGGCGTAAGCTCGATAGCGGGCAGACGTTGCCGCTGGGGAAATTACCCCTGAAAGTGGTGTATCACACGCCGTGTCATATGGAAAAGATGGGCTGGTCGCTCTATACGCTTGAGCTGCTGCGGTTAATTCCGGGCCTGGAGCTGACGGTGCTGGATTCGCGCTGCTGCGGGATTGCGGGAACCTACGGCTTTAAGCGTGAAAACTATGAAACGTCGCAGGCGATCGGCGCCCCGCTGTTCCGTCAGATTGAGGAGAGCGGCGCGGATATCGTGGTGACGGACTGCGAAACCTGCAAGTGGCAGATTGAGATGTCCACCAGCAAGCGCTGCGAGCATCCAATCACCCTGCTGGCGAAGGCGCTGGGCTAAACAGTGCCGGGGCGAAAGGCCCCGGCACTGGTGTTACTCAATGAACAGCGACTCGACAACGTTAATCCATCCGTGCTCGCTGGCAACCTCTTTGCCATTCAGCCAGCGGCGCAGCATGTTCAGCGCCATCATAGCGCAAACCTCCTGACGCACCGCCAGGCTGTGGCGGGTGATACTCATTTTTACCCGCAGGGCCCAGGTGCCTTCCGGCGTCGCCAGCGCGAAGTTAAGGTATTCCTCGTCCAGCCCCCCGACGAACAGCGCCAGACCGGCAAAATGCTTCACCCTTCTCTCTGAAGCCCAGCGGGCGGTCTGCGCCAGGGTCTCCTGCTGGAAAGGCACCACTTCACTGGCCAGCAGCGGCGCGTTGACGCGCAACAGCTGCAGGGCCAGCAGGCCACCGGTGAACTGCTCGCTTAAGGTCACGCTCAGCTGACGCGACTGCAGATGCGTCGCAATCTGCGCGGGCAGCCCTTCCGTCCCTTCAAAGATCAGGCTTTCGCCCGCCACGCGCTGCACCTCGGGCCACAGGGCCAGCATCGCCTCTTTCTGTTCGGCCGGGCCTGTCAGCTTGAGTTCAATGATCGGCATGGAGGAACGGTAGCCCATGGAGACGCCCGGCGGCAGCGGGAGAGGGTCAAGGCTCTGGGCCAGATCGCTTTCCGAGCGGCCAAAGGTGGTCAAACGCAGGCACAGCGGCGGTTCAGGCAGAGTAAAACGATCGCGAAGGCGCGGCAGGATCTGCTGCTCGACCATCACTTTAAATTCTGAGGGCACGCCCGGCGTGAAGAACATCAGGCAGCGGTTCAGCTGCATGGCAAACCCGCACGCGGTACCCACCGGGTTATCGACCAGCTCGGCGCTGGCGGGAATTTCAGCCTGTTTGCGGTTGCTGGGGGCCATGACGCGGCCACGTTCGGAGAAAAAGCGCTCCATCTGCGAAAGCCACGCCTCGTGCAGAACCAGCCCTTCGCCTTTTGCGGTTGCGGCGGCCAACGCGCTGAGATCGTCACCGGTGGGGCCGAGCCCGCCGTTCACAATCAGCACGTCGCAGTGCTCGCTGCGCTCGCGCAGAATAGCGACCAGCGACTCAAGATTGTCGCCCACCGTATTGCGGCGCGTTAACGGTAATCCTTGCTCAAAGAAAAGATCGGCAAGCCAGGCAGCATTGGTATCGATAATTTGTCCATGCAGCACTTCGTCGCCGGTGGATAACATCTCCACGTTAATCATTATGTTCTCCCGCTTATTTGGTCAAAACACTATAGCGCAAACGCGGGGGTGGAGAAGAGAGAAACTGGCGCGACAGAATGCCGCGCCGGAGTGATTAGAAGCCTGCGCTGACGCCCACGTACGGGCCGTCGGCCAGCGCGTTGTCGCGGTTGCCGTCTTTGCCGGCCAGGTTCAGATAGCGATAGCCCGCTTCGATGGTAATCGGACGCATGATGGTCCAGCGCGCGCCGGCGTTGGCCTCTTCATAGCTTTCGATACCGCTTGAGAGGGAGTCCGGCGAATAGTAGTACTCACCAAACAGGCCGAAGCTGTCGCCAATTTTCCACTGCAGGCCGCCGCCCACTGCCGCCGCGTACCCTTCGTCACCGTCATTTGGGTTGGTATAGATACCTTTACCGCCGACGGTGGCCAGGAACGGGCCAAGAGGAACGTTCAGACCCAGGCCGAGGCTGGCCGCGTCGCCGTCGTCATCGTTATGCGTCCAGCCGCCGGTCATCGCCAGACCGGAAGTCTCGGTCCCCATGCCAAAGCCCAGGTGGGTATAATCCTGACCCGCCGAGCCGTTAATGCTGATGGCGTTAGCCGCCGCAGATACAACCATCAGGCCGAAGCCCACTAATGCCGCTTTTTTCATTGTCGTGATCCCACACAATTATTATAAAGAAGTCCCAAAACCGCGAGATTTTAACCGGAGTCTTCCGGGGATCAAGCACTCTGCGTGCGGCAGGTCAGTAGATTGTAATTATTTGAAACGGTTATTATCCCTTCAGCGAGGCGTTCACCCACTGCTGCAACGCGCGGCGCGAGACTTTAATGCCGCCATTTTTGAGTTCGGTCGGCAACAGCAGCCAGCGGACGGGTTGCTCAAAACGCGCCACCTTATCCCTGACCCAGTCAGGCAAACAGCTGATATCCGTGACCGGCTCGCACTCCACCACCGCCACCGGACGCTGTCCAAACTCGGCGTCGTCCAGCGGGACGATAAACACCTGGTTAATCTGCGGATGGCGGGCGATAACACGCTCAAGGCTCTCCGGCTGGATCCCTTCTCCGCCGCTAAAAAAAAGGTTGTCCATGCGGCCCAGGATCGTCAGGCGACCATCATGCCATTCACCGCGATCGCGGGTGGCGAACCATCTCTGCGCGTTGGTCAGCGGAACCAGTTCGCCGTCCCGCCAGTAGCCTGAGGCCATACTCTCTGCCCGGATCCAGACTTCACCGTTAACTACCTGCACCTCTCTGCCCGGCAGCGCATAGCCTACGTCCGGCTCGCCGTCCGCCGCTTTTGCGCAGACGGTAGAGGCAAACTCGGTCAGGCCGTAGCCGCAGAAGGTACGAATCCCCTGCTCGCGCGCCTGCTGCGTCAATTCCACAGGGATGGCGGCTCCGCCCAGCAGCACCGCTTTCAGTGCGACAGGCTGACGGGTATTAAGCAGACGCCAGAGCTGGGTCGGCACCAGCGAGGCGTGCGTACACCCGCGCAAAGCCTGCGCCAGCGGCTGTTTCTCGCGCACGGTTAACCGCGCGCCGGCCTGCAGCCAGCGCCATAAAATCCCCTGGCCGGAAACGTGAAACAGCGGCAGCGAAAGCAGCCAGTCGTCATCTTCGCCGTAGGGCATCAGCGCCAGCACGCCGCGCGCGCTGGCGAGATGAGCGTCGCAGGTATGCACCGCCGCTTTCGGCAGCCCGGTAGAGCCGGAGGTCAGCGTCATGGACGCCAGCCGCGCCGGCTGCCACGCAACGCGATATTCCCCTGCGCGCTCGCGCATACTCAGGGCAGGAAGACCGTCGCAGGTACCGTCCAGCACCAGCGCAAAGCGCAGCGTCATCTGCGGGAGCAACACGTCCAGCAGCGGGCGCGGCAGCTGCGGATTAACGGGAAGAATACGCGCCCCGCACTGGAGCAGGGCCAGCCACGCCAGCAGAGTTTGCGGGTGGTTATGGGCCAGCAGCAGAACGCCGTTGCCCTCCTCCACGCCCTGCAGATGAAACTCTGCCGCAAGGCGGTCGACGCGTGCGCACAGCTGTTGCCAGCTGAGCACCTCGTCGTTCAGCCTCAGGGCCGGTTTATCAGCAAACTGCGCGCGCCAGTGCCGCCACGGCCAGTCGGTAAAACTCATAACAACGGCTCCAGCGCCGTGACGTCGAGGCACGGCAGCGCGCTGTCCGGCCACGTGCGGATAAGCTGGGCCTGCATCAGGTTCAGCGTGTCGAGGCCGGGGATCGTATCCGGCGTTAGCCAGGCGGCAATGCGCGCCAGCTGGGTCAGCCCAAGGCTGGACTCAATCGACGAGCTGATGACCGCCGTCAGCCCCGAGGCGTGCGCCGCCGCGACCTGCTCGCGCACCTTCGCCAGGCTGCCGGTCAGCGTCGGTTTAATCACCACCGCGCTGACGCCGGGCTCGGCGATAAATTCAAAATCGTCCTCACGCAGGCTTTCATCCCAGGCGATGGCTATCCCCGTTTCGCGGGCAAACGCGCGCGAATCGTCGCGGGTTTTGCACGGCTCTTCGAGGAAGGCAATGCGGTTGCGGTACGCCGGGTTGACGTACTTAGCAAACTGCTGCGCCTTGAGCGGCGTCCAGGCGCGGTTAGCGTCCAGACGCAAATGGAGGTCGGGGATCGCTTCCAGCAGCAGGTTAGCGACCATCCCGTCGCGCACCGCTTCGTAGAGACCGACTTTAATTTTCGCCACTTTCTCGCCCGGCATGGCGGAGAGCAGCGCGAACAGCTCGTCAGGATCGCCCGTACAGAGCGGTGCCGCGCGGTAGTTAGCCTCTTCAGGCAGGCTGCCGTCCAGCTCCGCCAGCGCGCAGCTGATGCCAAAAGCCGCAGAAGGCACGTCCGGCAACGCCGGATCCGCGCCCTCACGCCACGCGTCCGCCCACGCCAGCAATGCTGACTGCACGTCATCCAGCGACTCCAGGCTAAAGCCCGGCAGAGGTGAAATTTCGCCCCAGCCTTCCCGCTCGTCCTGCTGCAGATGCACGAAGAAACCGTCACGGGTTTTTAACCGCCGTTCACGCAGCACCACGCCCGCGTCCATCGGTATCTGCCAGCGGTAAACCTGCGCACGACGCATTACGGATTCCGTTTGTATTTGCTGAAGTCCGGCTGGCGCTTTTCGTTAAACGCGTTGCGCCCTTCCTGACCCTCTTCGGTCATGTAGAACAGCATAGTGGCGTTGCCCGCCAGCTCCTGCAGACCCGCCTGACCGTCGCAGTCGGCGTTGAGAGCGGCCTTGAGGCAGCGCAGCGCCATCGGGCTGTTTTGCAGCATTTCGCGGCACCAGCGAACGGTCTCTTTTTCGAGATCGGCAATCGGCACCACGGTATTCACCAGGCCCATATCCAGCGCTTCCTGAGCGTTGTACTGACGGCACAGGAACCAGATTTCGCGGGCTTTTTTCTGCCCGACGATGCGTGCCATGTACGAGGCGCCCCAGCCGCCGTCGAAGGATCCCACTTTCGGACCGGTCTGGCCGAAGATGGCGTTCTCAGCGGCAATGGTCAGATCGCACATCATGTGCAGCACGTGACCACCGCCGATGGAGTAGCCCGCCACCATCGCCACCACCGGTTTTGGACAGGTGCGGATCTGGCGCTGGAAATCGAGGACGTTCAGGTGGTGAGTACCCGCATCGTCCTGGTATCCGCCGTAGTCGCCGCGCACTTTCTGATCGCCGCCGGAGCAGAACGCTTTATCGCCTTCGCCGGTCAGGACAATCACGCCGATGTTGTCGTCGTAGCGCGCA
This sequence comes from Enterobacter sp. 61D5, assembly GCF_034107965.1. NCBI lineage: Bacteria > Pseudomonadati > Pseudomonadota > Gammaproteobacteria > Enterobacterales > Enterobacteriaceae > Enterobacter > Enterobacter sp. 61D5. The sequence goes on along the minus strand of NZ_JAWNFK010000004.1, from coordinate 299,330 downwards.
TCCGCCAGGGCCTGAATCATCTCTTTCACGGTCAGCGGACGGAAGGCGTTACGTACCTGCGGGCGGTTGATGGTGATTTTGGCAATGCCATCGGTGGATTTGTGGTAACGAATGTCGGTGTAGCCTTCGGAGCAGTCCTGCCATTCAACCGGGGCGTAAAGCATGTTTTCATCAGGATAGATCATAGAGTGTCCTTTATTCGATAACGCAGTATCTGAGCCAGACTCGCGATAACCGCATCGGGGTTTTCCCGGTGGGCGTTGTGTCCGGCGTCTGGAATGGCATGGCGAACGGCGTTCACTTCCGCGGCAAGGGCCGCGAACTTCTCATCCCGTTCGCCATAGAGATAGTCAAAAGAGAAATCGCGTGCGCTAAGCGCGGCACGCAAATCCGGCTGCACGGCCAGCGAGGTCGCCTCGAGCATCATCGCCAGCGTCGCGCCGTTGTTCTGGCTGCGCAGGGTAATCAGCGCCTCGCGCTGGGCGTCCGTGAGGGAGGCAAACACGGGCTGTTGGTACCAGTCAGCGAACACCTTATCCAGCGGTTCGGTGCGAAAACGCGTTGCCCAGCGGCGGTCGGACGCCAGCCGCGCATTTCGCGCATCGGCATACTGCAGGCCCGGATGCCCACCTTCAACAATCACCCCGAACAACCCCTTCGGCTGCTGGCAGGCATGAAACATCGCAATGCGGCCGCCGAGGGAGTACCCGATGAGCCAGAATTTAAGTATGTTGTAACTAAGAAGGGTTCGGGTGAGCAACGTGCTCATCTCGTCAAACCCCGTCACGCCCAGATTTCGGGATCCACCGTGACCCGGCAAATCCAGATACAGCCGGGGATAATCGCTGAGCCCTTCACCGACCCTCTGCCACTCGCGCCGGTCGCCTGAAAAACCGTGCAAAAAGACCAGCCAGGGAAAGCCTGGTTTGCCAGCCTGCTGCACGCCAGAGAGGATCACAGCTGGCTCACCTGCGCCAGCAGGCTTTGCAGGGCCTGCGCACCGTCAGCCTCGTTCACCACCAGCTCAATCAGCGTCGCGCCCGGCTGTTTCCAGGCGCTGCTTAACGCCGCGTCCAGCTGTTCCCAGCTTTCCGGACGATGGTATTTCAGGCTAAACATCGCAGCGGCGTGTTCGAACTGCACGTTCTGCGGCATCAGATAGAAACGCTCGCGCTCGCTCTGCGGGGTTGGCAACAGGGAGAAAATCTGACCACCGTTGTTGTTGACCACAATCAGCACAAACGGGGCTGACGCCTGACGCAGTAGCGCCAGCGCGTTAAGATCGTAGAGCGCGGAGAGATCGCCCACGATCGCCAGCGTCGATTTCGCGCTGGCGCGCTGCACGCCCGCCGCCGTAGAGATCAGCCCGTCGATGCCGCTGGCACCGCGGTTGCTGTACACCGGGTAGCCCGCGGGCAGCTTTGAGAAAGCGTCAATCAGCCGCACGACCAGGCTGTTGCCGACAAACAGCTGCCCCTGTTCAGGCAGGCACTGGCGAATTCGGTGCGCCAGCCCGGCTTCGCTAAACGCTTCACAGTGCGCTTTGGTCAGTTCCCACGCCTGGCGCGAAAGATCCGGGATAGCTACCGCCCAGGGCTTGCGTTTCTCAGCCGGATGAAGCGTCAGCCAGGCGTCGATACTGCTGATCAAACGACGACCGCGGTGGTGCGCCGGGTCAAGCCGTCCTTCCAGCGAATCCACCAGCCAGTACTCTTCCGGGGTGCAGGTGGCCTGCCACTGCAGTAAGCGTTTGCCTGTCAAACTCGATCCAAGCTGGACCACAATCTGCGCCTGCGCAAGCTCGGTGACCGCTTTCGCGTTACCCAGCCAGAGATCGGCGCACGGCAGCGGCTGACCGGTCTGCGAAAGCACGTCGCCAATCAGCGGCCAGCCAAGGGTTTGCGCCCATTCGGCAACCAACTTGCCTTCTGCGGCGCTCATGCGCCCGGCAATCACCACGCCGCGCTTCTGCCGCCAGAAGAACCAGTCGCGCTGCTTCGCGCTCTCAAGATGCGTCTGCTCGCGCAGCCACGATTTTTCACTCTGCCACCAGTCGCCGAGGGACTGCTGCCAGTCAAGACCTGTGTCGTCCAGCTCGCCGTACAGCGGCTCGGCAAACGGGCAGTTGATATGCAACGCCCCGCTGCGCAACGTCTCCATGGCGTGATCGACGGTGGAGACCAGCCAGCTTGCCGGAATATCCTGGGTGGGACGCGGTAACGAAATCGTCTGCGAAGGATGCGAAGAAAAGAGCCCCGGCTGGCGAATGGCCTGATTGGCACCGCAGTCGATAAGCTCAGGGGGACGATCGGCCGTCAGTAAGATCAGTCTTTCACCCGTTAATCCGGCTTCAATCAGGGCCGGATAGAGGTTCGCCACGGCGGTACCGGATGTGACGATCACCGCCACAGGTTCTTTGCTGACTTTCGCCAGACCCAGCGCAAGATGGCCGAGACCGCGTTCATCAAAGTGGGTATGGTGAATCAACGCCCGGTTTTCTGCAGCCGCCAGCGTCAGCGGCGTTGAGCGAGAGCCCGGTGCAATACACACGTGCCTGACGCCATGGCGCGTCAGGGCTTCAAGGATCACCGCCGCCCAGCGTCGGTTAAAAGAACTTACTGACATGAGATTGTCCGGTATCAAGAATGCGACACAGTATAAATAATAGAAAAAATTGGAATTTTGATATGAATCGGGATTGCGCGAATCTGTGTTAATCCCTTAGGAGCAGAGAGCGCAATCCGGCTGCTTTGTTTTCAATCTCCTGCCACTCCTGCTCCGGGTCAGATCCGCTGACAATACCGGCACCGGCGTAGAGCCGCAGGGAGTCCTCCTGAACGCGCGCGGAGCGCAGCGCCACGCAGAACTCACTCTGTTCGGGGGATAAATACCCGGCCGAACCGGCGTACCACTCGCGGTTAAAGGGTTCAACCTTCCGGATAAACTCGCGCGCGGGCTGTCGGGGTAATCCGGCAACCGCCGCGGTCGGCTGCAACATGAGCAGACACTGCTCGTCGTCGGCCTGTTTCAGCTCGGTCCAGATACAGCGGCGCAAATGCTGCACCTTACGCAGGCGTACCACCTGGGGGGGCAGTACCTCAAGCGTCTGCGTAGAGTGCTGAAGACGCTGGCAGATATCTTCCACCACCAGCATATTTTCGCGCTGGTTTTTATCATCGTTCAGCAGCCACTCGCCGAGACGCTGCGCCTGGCTATCATCAGTATGGCTGGCGACGGTTCCCGCGAGCGCTTCCGTGCGCAGCAGCTTGCCGCGCCGCCGCCAGAGACGCTCGGGCGTAGAGCCGAGAAACGCGTTGCGGGCGTCGAATACCATGCAGAAATGATAGCAATGTAAATTGAGGGCGCGGCTGGCGGCCATTAGCGCGACAGGGTTAACGCGCTGTGTGAACTGCAGATCGGTTGCCCGGGCGAGCACAACCTTGTCAAAGTCACCGCGCGCGATGGTCTCCGTCGCCCTGCGTATAAGCTTCAGCCATTCGGCCTGCTGCGGCTGATGGGTTTCGTGCTCAACCTGCACGGAGAGCGGACGGATAGATCTCGCAGGACGGAGCTGCTGTAAAAAATCCTGCGCGACGCGGGCATCCTCCACAAGGGAGCGGTCACTCCACAGCTGAAGGCGCAGCGTGGCGTTGCCGGCGGTGCGTCGCCAGAGCAGTCGCGGTAAAAAGAGGCTACCCTGTTCGGGATTAAAGGCGTTCAGGCCGCAGATGCGGGTATCACTTGCCGCGTTTTGCGCGCGCAAAAACTGCGAAGCTAATGCCAGAGAGGAAAATTGGTTGACCGCCCCCAGCGCGGCCAGCTCTTCATCACCGTTACGCTGCTGCCAGTAAAACTGCGGATAACACTGCTGCTCGCCCAGCCAGGCGAGGGGATCGAAGGCGTCGTTTAACGGGAAAGTGACGTCGAAATGACGTATGCCGGGTGCTGCGGGTAACGCTTGCGATAGCTGGGTACGCAGTTGCTCCAGCGCGAGGAAAATCGAATTCACGCGAACCTCTCCCTGTTAAAACGTCATATTATACGGGGTACTGGCCATAAATAGCAGTACCCACGTATAGGGAGTGGTTAAGCGGCTTAACGACGGGCTAACAGCAGCCCCAGCACCAGCCCCACGGCAGCACCCACCCCAATACCCTGCCACGGTTTTTCATGCACGTAATCATCGGCACGATACACCGCTTTTTTGGCACGGTAGTAGTAAGTATCTGACGCATGGCTGACGCGGTTTTTCACTTCATGCAGCGCCTGCTCGGCACGGGCTTTTAGCTCAATATATTTCTGATCGGCAGGGTCACCGGACGAACGTAACACCTCTTCCAGCGTTTCGCTCAGCAAGGCCAGGTCGTCGTCGATACGGGTATCCCAGGATTGAAATGACATATTTTTCTCCATGTTAGTACACCAGTCCGCTAACTATAGCCAACGAGATGCCATTACGCCTGTTTCACTTCTCGCGCCATGCCGATATGCGGAATGCCATCTTCGTCATATACATCCGTCACTGGCGCAAAGCCAAAGTGTCCGTAAAAGGATTGAAGATGCGCCTGCGCGCCCAGGTATAACGCCTTGTCCGGCCACTGTTTCCGGCACGTCTCCAGCGTTTTTTCCATCAGCTGATAGCCCAGCTTTTCACCCCGCGCCTTGCCGCTGATGATGACGCGGCCAATGACGACAGGCTCAAAATCGTCTTCGCTTTTCAGAATCCTCGCATATGCCACCAGCTCGTTATCCCGCCAGCCGAGGATATGGCGGTTCTCACCAACGAGGTCATCGCCGTCGATGTCCTGATACGGGCAGGTCTGTTCCACAACAAACACTTCACAGCGCAGCTTCAGCAGGGCGTAAAGTGAATCAACGGTGAGGTCGCTATGATGTAAATCTTGCCACTGGATCATGTCAGTCTCCTTCCTGGGGTTCATCACGTTATACTAAACCCCTCCCCGTTCGGCAAAGGGCTGATTGCGTTATGGAACTGATTTTTCTGGGTACGTCCGCTGGCGTGCCAACCCGCTCACGGAACGTGACGGCGATCCTGCTGGATCTTAAGCATCCCACCCGCGGCGGGCTGTGGCTGTTTGACTGCGGTGAAGGGACGCAGCATCAGCTGTTACACACCGCTTACCACCCCGGCAAGCTGGATAAAATTTTTATCACCCATCTGCATGGCGACCACCTGTTTGGCCTTCCCGGCCTGCTGTGCAGCCGCTCGATGGCCGGTAACGCTAACCCGCTGACGATTTACGGGCCAGCGGGTATTCGTGAATTTGTCGAAACTACGCTACGCCTGAGCGGGTCATGGACCGATTATCCGCTGGAGGTCGTTGAGATTGCCGAAGGCCTGGTTTTTGATGACGGGGATTACCGGGTTACCGCTCAACCGCTCAATCATCCTGTGGAGTGCTATGGCTACCGTATTGATGCGCATGATAAACCCGGCGCGCTGGACGCCGCCGCGCTGATGGCCGATGGCGTAAAACCCGGGCCGCTGTTCCAGCGTCTTAAGCACGGAGAGACCGTCACACTGGAGGACGGACGCGTCATTAACGGCCAGGATTATCTCGCCGCACCGCAGCCCGGCAAAAAACTGGCGATTTTTGGCGATACGGCCCCGTGCCCGGCGGCGCTCACGCTGGCTCAGGGCGTGGACGTGATGGTGCATGAAGCGACGCTTGAAACGGCGATGGAAGAGAAAGCCAACAGCCGGGGCCATAGCTCCACGCGTCAGGCGGCGCAGCTTGCCCGTGACGCGGGCGTCGGGCGGCTCATCGTCACCCACGTCAGCTCGCGCTACGACGCGCGGGGATGCGCAAGCCTGCTGGCAGAGTGCCGCGCGCTGTTCCCGGAATGTGAGCTGGCCGAAGATTTCGCTCAGGTTAGCGTTTAGTCCTTCATTTTTCCCTCAGGATGCCGATAACGATTAAAAGGTCAGCATTTCTCTCGAGGGTAGAATGGATAATTTCCAGAAAGATATTGATGACAGGGCGAATCTGACCCTGTCGAACCGTTTTGAACTGTTGCTGTTCCGTCTTGGCACCTCTCTGAACGAAAATAAATCCGAGCTGTTTGGCATTAACGTCTTTAAGCTGCGTGAAATTGTGCCGATGCCGGAGTTCACGAAACCCGCCGGGATGAAATCGCCGCTGATGGGAATGGTGAATATTCGCGATCAGGTGATCCCGGTGATTGACCTGGCCGCCGTGGCGGGCTGTAAGCCCACCACCGGGCTGAACATCCTGCTGATCACCGAATATGCGCGCAGCGTGCAGGCGTTTGCCGTGGAATCGGTTGAGAACATCATGCGTCTGGACTGGAAGCAGGTGCATGCGGCGGAAACCGCCGTCAGCGGTCGCTACATCACCAGCATCGCGTGTCTTGACGAGAAGACCGATACCAACGATCTGGCGATGGTGCTGGACGTTGAGCAGATCCTGTATGACATCACCCCGGCCAATCACGATCTGCACGCCACGAATCTGAAGACCACCAAATTCCATATCAAGCCAGGCGCTGTCGCCATCGTTGCAGAAGATTCCAAGGTGGCGCGATCGATGCTGGAGAAAGGTCTGCAGGCGATGGAGATCCCCGCGCAGCTGCATATCACCGGCAAAGACGCGTGGGAGAAAATTGGCGTGCTGGCCGCACAGGCGCAGGCTGAAGGGGTTCCCATCACCGATAAGATCGCTCTGGTGCTGACCGACCTCGAAATGCCGGAGATGGACGGTTTTACGCTGACGCGCAAAATCAAAACCGATCCGATATTGAAGGACATTCCGGTAGTGATCCACTCTTCCCTTTCCGGCAACGCCAACGAAGACCATATTCGCAAGGTGAAGGCGGACGGATATGTGGCGAAGTTTGAGCTGAACGAGCTGTCGTCGGTGATTGAGGAAGTGCTGGATCGCTCGATGAAGAAGATTGACGGGCCTTTAATTAGCAGGAAGCAGCTGGCTTAGTCGGGTGGCGCAACGCTTACCCGACCTACAAAACCCGTAGGCCCTGCAAGCGTAGCGCCGCTGGGCAAACCATAAAAAAACCCGCCGAGGCGGGTTTTTTGTTTTTACATCAGCGGCATCGCTCGCTGCACGATATCAATCAGCGGCTGCGGATAGATACCGAAGATCAGCACCAGCAGTGCGGAGATAAGCACGACGATACCACCGGCGCTGTACTGCCAGTTGGTTGGGGCATCACGGTTGAGCTGCTGAGGCGCGCTCAGGTACAGGCTCACGGCCACGCGCAGGTAGTAGTAGAGACCAATCGCGGAGCCGATAACCACGCCCGCAGTCAGCCACCACAGGTGCGCCTGCACACCGACGGCCAGCACGTAGAACTTACCGATGAAGCCAAGCGTCATCGGGATACCTGCCAGAGAGAGCATCATCACGGTCATTACCGCGGACAGGATCGGACGGTGCCAGAACAGACCACGGTAGGAGAACAGTGAATCGGCATCCGGGCCACGGTACGGGCTGGACATCAGGCTCACCACGCCGAAGGCGCCGAGACTGCTGAACAGGTAACCGGCCAGATACACGCCCACGGTTTCCATCGACATCTCGCCGCTCTGCAGCGCAATCAGCGCCACCATCAGGTAGCCCAGATGAGAGATAGACGAGTAGCCCAGCAGACGCTTGATGTTGGTCTGGCTCAGCGCCATCAGGTTACCGAAGATGATGGAGACGAACGCGATAATGCCCAGCACCACGCGAACCGCTTCGCTGTCACCCACAGGCGCGTACAGGAACAGACGCATGACCACACCGAAGATAGCGATCTTGCTCGCCGTCGCCAGGAAGGTCGACACCGGAGCCGGAGCGCCCTGGTAGACGTCTGGCGTCCACAGGTGGAACGGCACCAGAGAGAGTTTGAAGCCGAGGCCAACAATCATCATGCCCAGACCTGCCAGCAGCAGCGGCTCATGCAGCATGCCGTCACCGAGGCTCTTGCCGAGCGCCATGAAAGAGAGGTTACCGGACTGTGCGTACAGCAGCGCAATACCAAACAGCAGGAACGAGGACGCAGCAGCAGACAGAATGGTGTACTTGATACTTGCTTCCAGGGAGCGCTTCTGACGGAAGGCGTAACCAATCAGGCCGAACAGCGGCAGAGAGATCAGCTCAATACCGAGGAACAGCGCGGCCAGGTGGTTCGCATTCGCCAGCAGAATGCCGCCCAGCGCGGCAATCAGAACCAGCAGGTAAAACTCTTCTTTATTGTCGTTGTAGCCTTCGAGCCACGGGTACGCAAAGGTACAGGTTGCCAGGCTCGCCAGCAGCACCAGACCGGTATACAGCATGGCGTAACCGTCAACGCGCATCAGCGGCGTGACGTCCATTGCCCCACCCTGGCCAACAAACCAGAGAGAGACTAACGCGGCGTTCAGGCCGATGACCGACAGCGTGGCATTCAGGAAGTGATTGCGTCGCCACGCAATGGAGAGCATCACAACCACCACCGTCAATCCGACGATCAGCAGCGGTAGCAGCGCGATCAGTTGTTGTGGAGTTATTGTCATGGCGAATTACGGCCTTGTAGTAGAAGCAGAATTAACAAACCACTGCTGGATGTTACCCATCGCGCTATGCGAGGTATCCAGAATCGGCTGCGGGAAGAAGCCCAGCAGCACCAGCAGTACGACCAGCAGCAGGATGATGAACAGCTCACGCAGCGACATCCCCGGCAGTTCTTGTGCAGCAATTTCGCTCTTCGCTTTACCGAAGTAGGCGCGATGCAGCATCGCCAGCGAGTACACGGAAGCGAACACCAGACCAAAGGTGGAGATCACGGTAATCACCGGTACCACTTTGAAGCTGCCGAACAGAATCATAAATTCGCCGACGAAGTTACCGGTACCCGGCATCCCCAGGGTAGCCACCGCGAAGAACATGGACAGCGCTGGCAGCCACTTAATTTTGCTCCACAGGCCTCCCATCATACGCATGTCGCGGGTATGCAGACGTTCGTACAGCTGACCGCACAGGATGAAGAGGCCGGCTGCGGACAGACCGTGCGCAATCATCTGGATCACCGCGCCCTGGTACGCCAGCTGGCTGCCGGTGTAGATAGCAATCAGCACGAAGCCCATGTGGGAAACGGATGTGTAGGCAATCAGACGCTTAATGTCGTACTGCGTGAAGGCCATCCAGGCACCGTAGAAGATACCGATCACACCCAGCCACATGGCAATCGGTGCGAACTCTGCGGAGGCATTCGGGAACAGCGGCAGTGCGAAACGCAGCAGACCATAGGCGGCCGTTTTCAGCAAGATGCCCGCCAGGTCAACGGAACCCGCCGTTGGTGCCTGAGAGTGCGCGTCTGGCAGCCAGCCGTGCAGCGGAACGACCGGCATTTTCACCGCGAACGCGATGAAGAAGCCCAGCATCAGCAGGTATTCAACGCCGTGGGACATTGGCGTCTTCAGCAGATCTTCGTAGTTGAAGGTCCAGGTACCGGTCGCGTTGTGGTGAACAAACACCAGCGCCAGAATAGCAATCAGCATCACCAGACCACTCGCCTGGGTATAGATGAAGAACTTGGTTGCCGCCGTGATACGCGTTTTACCGTCGGACGCCTTGTGGCCCCACAGCGCGATCAGGAAGTACATCGGCACCAGCATCATCTCCCAGAAGAAGAAGAACAGGAACATGTCGATGGCAAGGAACACGCCGATCACGCCGCCCAGGATCCACATCAGGTTCAGGTGGAAGAAGCCCTGGTATTTTTCGATTTCTCGCCAGGAGCAAAGTACCGCCAGAACGCCGAGCAGACCGGTCAGCACCACCATCAGCAGCGACAGACCGTCAATCGCCAGGTGGATCGTAATGCCGAAACGAGGGATCCACGGCAGAATGAACTCAGACTGCCACTGCGGAATGCCCGCAGACTGGGTCAGTGAGTAACCGCCCTGCAACCACAGTTGCAGGCCAAGCGCGAGCGTCAATCCCATGGTGATCAGCGCGATCCAGCGCGGCATCTTCACGCCAAAGCGTTCAGTCTGCCAGCACAGGAAGCCGCCGATGAAGGGAATTAATATTAGCCAGGGTAGTAACATGGCGATTTACATTCCTTTTTAAGGCCCCCAGCAGGGGCCTGATTTTCAACGAATTCGAATAAAATTCACTTAACGATCAACGCAACACCATCAGCAGCGCCAGCACGACAACCGCACCAATGCTCATGGACGCCACATACCAGCGCAGGTAACCGTTCTCGCTGTACAGCAGGCCTTTACCTGCAAAGCGAGAAAGGATCGCCGGGATATTCATCAGGCTGTTCAGTGGGTCGCGCTTCAGCAGCCACGCAATGCCCAGGAACGGCTTAACGAAGATCATGTCGTACAGCCAGTCGAAGCCCCACGCGTTGTACCACCAGGTGCCCAGCAGACGGCCCGGCGCGCTGTTGGCAACGGCAGTCACCAGCGTGCGTTTGCCCAGCCACAGCCATGCAGCGATCAGGATGCCCGCGATAGCGACCACACCGGAGGTGATTTCAAGCGTCAGAACGCGACCGTGCTCAAGCTCGGTGGTGTCTGGCAGTACGCCCTGCAGCGGTGGCACAATCATCGCGCCAACGAAGGTGGACAGTACCAGCAGCACAATCAGCGGCAGGTGGTGGGTAATCCCCTTCCCTGCGTGAGCGTGAATTTGTTCTTTACCGTGGAATACGATGAAAATCATACGGAAGGTATACAGGGAGGTCATGAACGCACCGACCAGACCCGCAACCATCAGATTGATATGACCATTCGCCATGGCACCCGCAAGGATTTCGTCCTTACTGAAGAAGCCCGCGGTGATCAGCGGCAGTGCCGCCAGCGCCGCGCCGCCCACCAGGAAGCAGACATAAACCAGCGGAATGGACTTACGCAGCCCGCCCATCTTGAAGATATTCTGCTCGTGATGGCAGGCCAGAATCACGGAACCGGATGAGAGGAAAAGCAGCGCTTTAAAGAACGCGTGCGTCATCAGGTGGAAAATTGCCGCGTCCCACGCCTGAACGCCCAGCGCCAGGAACATGTAACCAATCTGGCTCATGGTGGAGTACGCGAGAACGCGTTTGATGTCGGTCTGCACCAGCGCGGCAAAGCCTGCCAGCACCAGGGTGACCGCACCGACGATACCCACCAGATGCAGAATTTCCGGGGTCATCAGGAACAGGCCATGGGTACGCGCAATCAGGTAGACACCGGCGGTTACCATGGTCGCGGCGTGGATCAGCGCGGAGACAGGGGTTGGACCCGCCATCGCGTCGGCCAGCCATGTCTGCAACGGCAGCTGCGCGGATTTACCCACGGCGCCACCCAGCAGCATCAGCGTAGCCCACCACAGCATGTTGTTGCCTGCAGCGAAGTGCGCCGGCGCCAGTTCCACCATTTCGCGGAAGTTCAGCGTGCCCAGTTCGTTGTAAAGAATGAACAGCGCGAAAGCGAGGAAGACGTCACCCACGCGGGTCACAACGAACGCTTTCATGGCCGCTGCGCCATTCTTCGGATCGGTGTAGTAGAAACCGATCAGCAGGTAAGAACACAGACCTACGCCTTCCCAGCCCAGATACATCAGCAGCAGGTTATCGGCCAGGACCAGAACCACCATGCTGGCGATAAACAGGTTGGTGTAGGCGAAGAAGCGGGAATAACCCTCTTCACCGCGCATGTACCAGGAGGCGAACATGTGGATCAGGAAGCCAACGCCGGTGACCACGGAGAGCATGGTCAGCGAGAGGCCGTCCAGCACCAGATTGAAGCCGATGTTGAAATCACCGACCGACATCCACGTCCACAGCGGCACGCTGAAAGGCTGACGCCCGTTGTTAAAGAAATCGATACCCGCATACGCCGTTACCAGCGCAGCCAGACCGATGGAGCCAATGCCCACGGTTGCAGACAGATTCTCAGACCAGCGGCCGCGAGAAAACGCCAGCAGCACGAAGCCAATCAGCGGAAAAATAATGGTTAAGGCAAGCATGTTCATCCACGCAACTCACTTACTGAATCGATGTTCAGGTTCTGGCGGCGACGATGGAGCTGCAGCAACAGCGCCAGGCCAATACTCGCTTCGGCGGCCGCGAGGCTGATGGCGAGAATGTACATCACCTGACCATCGGTCTGGCCCCAGTAGCTTCCGGCGACCACGAAGGCCAGCGCGGAGGCGTTAATCATGATTTCCAGACCGATCAGCATAAACAGCAGATTGCGGCGGATAACCAGACCGGTCAAACCCAGAACGAATAAAATCGCAGCGAGGATCAGTCCATGTGTTAAGGGGATCATGCGCGCTCCTCCGTTTTTCTTTTCGCGCGGTCGTCAGTGCGGTTGCTCAGCACCTCGCCAGCACGCTCTTCGCGGCCAACGTGGAAAGCAACAACCAGACCTGCCAGCAGCAGCATTGAGGCCAGTTCAACCGCCAGAACGTATGGGCCAAAGAGCGTGATACCGACCTCTTTAGCGCCGATCGGCGTGCCGTCGATGCCCTGATCGTTGACGCCCAGAATGGCGTAAACAATCACCGCCAGCATGATGGCCGACAAAATTGCCGGACCAATCCACACCTGCGGTTTTAACCACTGACGTTCCTGCTCAATTTCAGAGCCGCCCAGGTTCAGCATCATCACCACGAACACGAACAGCACCATGATGGCCCCGGCGTAGACGATGATTTCCAGCGCACCGGCGAAGTGCGCGCCCAGTGCGAAGAACACCCCGGAAATGGCCAGCAGCGAGATGATTAAGTACAGCAGCGCATGCACCGGATTGGTGTGCGTAATCACTCGCAGCGTAGCCAGGATGGCGATAAGGCCACAGATATAAAAAGCGAATTCCATTGCCCTCTCCTTACGGTAACAGGCTCTTGACGTCGATAGGCTTAGCTTCGTTCTCTGCTTCGCCCTTATCTTTGCCGTCGATTGCCATACCCGCCATCCGGTAGAAGTTATATTCCGGGTATTTGCCCGGACCGGAAATCAGCAGATCCTCTTTCTCGTACACCAGGTCCTGACGTTTGTACTCACCCAGCTCGAAGTCTGGAGTCAGCTGAATCGCCGTGGTTGGGCACGCTTCTTCACACAGACCGCAGAAGATGCAGCGTGAGAAGTTGATGCGGAAGAACTCAGGGTACCAGCGGCCGTCTACCGTCTCGGCTTTCTGCAGAGAGATACAGCCTACCGGGCACGCTACCGCACACAGGTTACAGGCAACGCAGCGCTCGGAACCGTCCGGGTCGCGCGTCAGCACGATACGGCCACGGTAGCGCGGCGGCAGATATACCGGCTCTTCCGGGTACATCCGGGTTTCGCGTTTGGCAAACGCGTGCAGGCCGATCATCCAGATACTGCGTACCTGGGTACCAAAGCCCACCAGTAATTCTTTTAAGGTCATGGTCTATTGCCCCTTATGGCTGCTGCCAGAGAATGACAGCGGCCGTTACCAACAAGTTGACGAGCGTCAGCGGCAGGCACACTTTCCAGCCGAAGGACATTACCTGGTCATAACGCGGACGCGGTAACGCTGCGCGAATCAAAATGAACATCATCATGAAGAACGCGGTTTTCAGCGCGAACCAGATGAACGGCGGTAAGAACGGGCCATGCCAGCCACCGAAGAACAGTGTTACCATCAACGCGGAAATGGTGACGATACCGATGTACTCGCCCACGAAGAACAGACCGAATTTCATACCGGAATATTCAATGTGGTAACCGTCGGCCAGTTCCTGTTCGGCTTCTGGCTGGTCAAACGGGTGACGGTGACATACCGCCACGCCCGCGATGGCAAAGGTAATAAACCCAAAGAACTGCGGGATAACGTTCCAGATGTCAGCCTGGTTGTTGACGATGTCGGTCATGTTGAATGAACCGGCCTGCGCCACCACGCCCATCAGGGAGAGACCCAGGAACACTTCGTAGCTCAGCGTCTGCGCGGAAGCACGCATCGCACCCAGCAGCGAGTATTTGTTGTTACTGGACCAGCCTGCGAACAGCACCGCGTAAACCGCGAGGCCTGCCATCATCAGGAAGAACAGAATGCCAATGTTCAGGTCAGCGACCACCCAGGTCGGGCTGACCGGAACGATAGCAAACGCCAGCAGCAGCGAGGTGAAGGCGATCATCGGTGCCAGAGTAAAGATCACGCGGTCAGAGAAGCGCGGGATCCAGTCCTCTTTAAAGAACATCTTGATCATGTCCGCGACCAGCTGGAGTGAACCACCCCAGCCCACGCGGTTCGGTCCGTAACGGTTCTGGAACAGACCGAGCAGACGACGTTCACCAAAGCTCATGAACGCGCCGCAGGTAACCACCACCAGCAGAATAACAATCGCTTTCAGAATGCTCAGCAGGATGTCGATAAGATCCGGCGTTAACCAACTCATGCTTTTGCCTCCTGCAGATTATCAAGACGCGCACCCGCCAGAACCGGCGCGATGCCAGGCATACCCATCGGCAGACCCACCTGCCCTGCTGTCAGACCTTCGGAGATAATCAGCGGCAGGCTGATTGTCTGGCCGTCATAGCTAAAGGCAATGTTTGCGCCCGCGTTTACGCCAAGCTTCGCGGCATCCGCCGGGTTGAGCTTGATGTACGGCTGCGGCATGCGGGTCTGGAAGACCGGTGAACGCTGGGACAGCTCGTCGCTACCGAACAGATGGTAGTACGGCGCGATACGCCAGCTGCCATCCTGCGCCTGGAAGCTCGCCGGTACGGTGGTGAAGAAGTCCAGACCGGTTTCGGAGGCTTCGATCAGACGTACGCCCGGATCGCCGTGGCGCAGGGAGCCACCCACTTCAGCCTGGAACTTGTTCCATGCCTGCGGGGAGTTCCAGCCCGGTGCCCATGCGAATGGGATTTGCGAACGCGGCGCAGACGGCTGGTTGTTCCCTTCCATGGAGAAGGCAAACATGGTGTCTTTATCCTGCGGCTGGCGCGGTTCGTGCACGCTGATGTTGGCGCGCATCGCGGTACGGCCGCTGTAGCGGTGCGGTTCACGCGCCAGTTTCTGGCCGCGAATGCGGAAGCTTGCTTCAGGTGCGGCATCTTTAATGCCTGCCAGCTGAGGCAGTTTTTCCACTACCGCGTCGATAACGTGATCGAGCTGCGTCCAGTCCACTTCACGGCTCTGCACGGTGCTGTGCAGGGAGTGCAGCCAGCGCCAGCTTTCCAGCATCACGGTGTTGCTGTCGTAGTACGCCGGGTCATAAACCTGGAAGAAACGCTGGGCGCGACCTTCGTTGTTGATAACGGTACCGTCGCTTTCCGCGAAGCTTGCCGCAGAGAGCACCAGGTGCGCTTTGTCCATGATCGCAGTGCGCTGATGGTCAATGACCATCACCAGCGGCGCTTTGGAGAGCGCGGCGTCAACGCGAGCAGCAGAGGCGTGGCGATGAAGGTCGTTTTCCAGCACCACAACGGCGTCAGCGGCACCGGATTCCAGTTCGCTTAACGCTGCTTCCAGCGAGCCGCCACCGATCATGCCCAGACCGATGCTGTTTACCGCACGGGCAATCATGGTCACACCGACGTCCGCACCGCGGCCTTTAAGGGCTTTGGCAACGTTTGCTGCCGCCTGAATGATCTCCGCGCTGCCGGCGTTGGTACCGGAAATAATCAGCGGTTTCTTCGCACCTGCCAGGGCCTGAACAATCACGTCAACCTTGTTTTGCAGGTCGCGATCCAGCTCTACGGCCGGCGAGTTGTTGTCCAGCGCGTGGGCAATCGCAAAGCCGAGGCGAGCCTGATCTTCAACCGGTGCGCAGTAAGTCCACGCCGCGATATCGTCCAGACGGGTGTTGTCGACGTTGGTCACAAACAGAGGATGCTTCGCGCGCTGGCCGATGTTCAGGATCGCCGCAATCTGCCAGTCAGCCACTTTCTGCGCCGCTGCCATTTCACGTGCTTTACCCTTCACCGCCTGACGAACCGCCAGAGCCGCACGTGCGCCCGTCTGCGTCAGGTCTTCACCCAGCACCAGGACCGCATCATAAGATTCGATTTCGCGCAGCGCTGGGGTATGAATACCGCCTTCACGCAGCACTTTCAGTACCAGCTGCAGACGTTCCTGCTCGCCCTGAGCGATACCGGTATAGAAGTTTTCCGATCCAACCAGCTCGCGCAGCGCGAAGTTGCTTTCGATGCTGGCACGCGGGGAGCCGATACCGATCACTTTCTTCGACTGACGCAGAATATCTGCTGCGCCCTGCATCGCCTGCTCAGCGTTCAGGGTAATGAAGTCGTCGCCACGGCGCTGAACCGGCTGACGCGGACGGTCTTTCAGGTTCACATAGCCATAGCCGAAACGACCGCGGTCGCACAGGAAGTAGT
This sequence comes from Enterobacter sp. 61D5, assembly GCF_034107965.1. Taxonomy (NCBI): domain Bacteria; kingdom Pseudomonadati; phylum Pseudomonadota; class Gammaproteobacteria; order Enterobacterales; family Enterobacteriaceae; genus Enterobacter; species Enterobacter sp. 61D5. The sequence goes on along the minus strand of NZ_JAWNFK010000004.1, from coordinate 283,001 downwards.
GGTTAACGGTGCCGTTGTAACGGTTTTCAATACGACGCAGCTCGCCGTAACGCTCACCCGGGCTGGTGTTACAGCCGAGGGAACATTGCTGGCAGATGCTTGGCGCAAACTGCATGTCCCATTTGCGGTTGTAACGCTCGGAGTGAGTTTTATCCGTGAATACGCCGGTCGGGCAGATTTCTACCAGGTTACCGGAGAATTCGCTTTCCAGCGTACCGTCTTCCGGACGACCGAAGTAGACATTATCGTGCGCGCCATATACGCCCAGATCCTGACCGTCTGCGTAGTCTTTGTAGTAACGCACGCAGCGGTAGCAGGCGATGCAGCGGTTCATTTCGTGAGAGATGAACGGCCCCAGGTCCTGGTTACGATGGGTACGCTTGGTAAAGCGATAGCGACGGAAGCTGTGGCCGGTCATCACGGTCATATCCTGAAGGTGGCAGTTACCGCCCTCTTCACAGACCGGACAGTCGTGCGGGTGGTTGGTCATCAACCATTCCACAACGCTTTCGCGGAACTGTTTGGCTTCTTCGTCATCAATCGAAATAAAAGTGCCTTCGGTGGCTGGCGTCATACAGGACATCACCAGGCGACCACGCGTGTCTTCCGCGTTTTGATATTGCTTCACCGCACACTGGCGGCAAGCACCGACGCTGCCCAGCGCCGGATGCCAGCAAAAGTACGGAATATCGAGGCCAAGAGACAGACAAGCTTCCAGCAGGTTGTCCGCCCCGTTGACTTCGTATTCTTTGCCGTCTACATGAATCGTAGCCATTAGCATGCTTCCAGTTGGCTCGGTCGAAACCGAGCGTTAATCAAAATTCTTGTCGTTACCAGCGCGCTTTAAGCAGGTTCGGCTGAATCCCATTAATCGCATGGGTATTACTGAACGGCTGCTTGATGCCTGCTTCGAACTCGTCGCGGAAATATTTGATCGCGCTCTGCAGCGGTTCGACGGCACCTGGTGCGTGGGCACAGAAGGTTTTACCCGGGCCTAAGAATCGACACAGTTGCTCAAGCGTCTCGATATCCCCAGGCTGGCCTTCGCCACGTTCGATTGCACGCAGGATCTTCACGCTCCACGGCAGACCATCACGGCACGGTGTACACCAGCCGCAGGACTCGCGGGCGAAGAACTCTTCCAGGTTACGCACCAGCGAGACCATGCCGATCTCGTGGTCGACGGCCATCGCCAGTGCCGTACCCAGACGGCTGCCTGCTTTACCAATGCTTTCGAATTCCATTGGCAGGTCAAGGTGGGCTTCGGTCAGGAAGTCTGTCCCTGCCCCACCCGGCTGCCAGGCTTTGAATTTCAGTCCATCACGCATGCCGCCGGCATAATCTTCAAGAATTTCACGTGCGGTGGTACCGAACGGCAGTTCCCAGACGCCAGGATTTTTAACGCGACCGGAGAAGCCCATCAGCTTGGTACCGGCATCTTTGCTTGAGGAGATGCCCTGATACCACTCCACGCCGTTGGCGAGGATAGCCGGAACGTTACACAGGGTTTCAACGTTGTTTACGCAGGTCGGTTTACCCCATACGCCGGAGCTTGCCGGGAACGGTGGCTTGGAACGCGGGTTCGCGCGGCGGCCTTCCAGGGAGTTAATCAGCGCGGTTTCTTCACCGCAGATATAACGCCCTGCGCCGGTGTGCACGAACAGTTCAAAGTCAAAGCCGGTACCCAGGATGTTTTTACCCAGCAGCCCCGCTTCGGTGGCTTCAGCAATCGCGCGACGCAGGTTTTCCGCCGCTTCGATGTACTCACCGCGCAGGAAGATGTAGCCACGGTAGGCTTTCAGCGCAAACGCGGAGATCAGCATGCCTTCCACCAGCAGGTGCGGTAGCTGTTCCATCAGCAGGCGGTCTTTATAGGTGCCCGGCTCCATTTCATCGGCGTTACACAGCAGGTAACGGATGTTCATGGATTCGTCTTTCGGCATCAGGCTCCACTTCAGACCGGTGGAGAAGCCCGCACCGCCGCGACCTTTCAGGCCGGAGTCTTTCACCGCGTTAACGATGTCATCCGGCGCCATGCCGCCAAGGGCTTTACGCGCGCCGGCATAGCCGTTTTTGCTCTGGTATTCGTCGAGCCATACCGGCTGTTTGTCATCGCGCAGACGCCAGGTCAGCGGATGCGTCTCAGCAGTACGAATTACAGTTTTCATTTGTACTGCTCCAGCAGGTCAGGAATCGCTTCCGGCGTCAGATGGCTGTGAGTGTCCTCATCAATCATCATGGTCGGCCCCTTGTCGCAGTTACCCAGGCAGCAGGTTGGCAGCAGGGTAAAGCGTCCATCGAACGTGGTCTGGCCCGGCTTGATATTGAGCTTTTTCTCAATCGCAGCCTGAATGCCCTGATAACCGGTGATGTGGCAGACAACGCTGTCACAGTAGCGGATCACATGGCGGCCTACCGGCTGACGGAAGATCTGGCTGTAGAACGTGGCGACGCCTTCTACGTCACTTGCCGGAATACCCAGCACTTTCGCGATCTCATAGATCGCCCCATCCGGCACCCAACCACGCTGTTTCTGTACGATTTTCAGCGCTTCAATGGACGCCGCACGCGGGTCTTCGTAGTGGTGCATCTCGTGCTCAATGGCGGCACGTTCTGCTTCACTCAGCTCAAAAGCCTCGGTTTGTGGTTGTTGATTCTCGTGCATAATTAGCGGTCCACATCTGACATAACAAAATCGATACTACCCAGATACACAATCAGGTCGGAGACCAGACTGCCGCGGATGGCGGACGGGATCTGCTGCAGGTGCGCAAAGCTCGGCGTACGCACGCGGGTACGGTAGCTCATGGTGCTGCCGTCACTGGTCAGGTAGTAACTGTTAATACCCTTGGTCGCTTCAATCATCTGGAAGGATTCTTGCGCCGGCATGACCGGACCCCATGAAACCTGCAGGAAGTGGGTGATCAGGGTTTCGATATGTTGCAGCGTGCGCTCTTTCGGTGGCGGCGTCGTCAGCGGGTGATCCGCCTTGAACGGGCCTTCCGGCATGTTGTTGAGGCACTGCTCAAGGATGCGCAGACTCTGGCGCAGTTCTTCCACTTTCAGCATCACGCGGGTGTAGCAGTCGGAAACACCGCCGCCCACCGGGACTTCAAAGTCGAAGTTCTCGTAGCCAGAGTAAGGACGCGCTTTACGCACGTCGAAATCAATACCGGTCGCACGCAGACCTGCACCTGTCGTACCCCACTCCAGCGCTTCTTTCGCGCCGTAGGCAGCAACGCCCTGGGAACGGCCTTTCAGGATGGTGTTACGCAGCGCGGCTTTCTCGTATGACGCCAGACGTTTTGGCATCCAGTCGAGGAATTCACGCAGCAGACGGTCCCAGCCGCGCGGCAGATCGTGTGCCACACCGCCGATACGGAACCAGGCCGGGTGCATACGGAAACCGGTAATCGCTTCCACCAGATCGTAGATTTTCTGACGGTCGGTAAAGGCGAAGAAGACCGGGGTCATCGCGCCGACGTCCTGAATGAACGTGGAGATGTACAGCAGGTGGCTGTTGATACGGAACAGTTCTGACAGCATAACGCGAATCACGTTAACGCGATCCGGCGTAACGATACCCGCCAGTTTCTCAACGGCCAGCACGTATGGCATTTCGTTGACGCAGCCGCCGAGGTACTCGATACGGTCGGTATACGGAATGTAGCTGTGCCAGGACTGACGCTCGCCCATTTTCTCAGCACCACGGTGGTGGTAGCCGATGTCCGGAACGCAGTCGACAATCTCTTCGCCATCAAGCTGAAGAATAATACGGAATGCACCGTGCGCAGACGGGTGGTTTGGACCGAGGTTGAGGAACATGAAGTCCTCGTTGTCGGTACCGCGCTTCATGCCCCAGTCTTCCGGTTTGAAGGTCAGCGCTTCCATTTCCAGATCCTGTTTGGCTTTGGTCAGCTCAAACGGATCGAATTCGGTTGCACGTGCAGGGTAGTCTTTACGCAGCGGGTGGCCGGTCCAGGTCGGCGGCATCATGATGCGCGTCAGATGCGGGTGGCCGTCGAAGGTCATGCCGAACATTTCCCAGGTTTCACGCTCATACCAGTTCGCGTTCGGGAAAAGTTTGGTGATCGTCGGCAGATGCATGTCGTTTTCAGACAATGCCACCTTGAGCATGATATCCGTATTACGGTCTATTGAGATCAGGTGGTAGAAAACGGAAAAATCCGCAGCAGGGAGACCCTGGCGGTGGGTACGCAGACGTTCATCCATGCCGTGTAAGTCAAACAGCATGACGTACGGTTTTGGCAATTTCTTGAGGAAATCGACAACTTCCAGCAATTGCTCACGCTTCACCCAAACAACGGGTACCCCGGTGCGGGTAGCCTGAACAGTAAAGGCATCCGGCCCAAAACGGTTGCGCAGTTCGCCAATGACTGGGTCATCCAGATGATCCCGGGTCTGCCAGGCGGCTTCTTGCGCGGTTAAGTCGGTCATATTGTTCACCATTGCAAATGGTCCGTGGTGACTGTTGAGCCTGGCTTCGCGCTATTTGAGTAGTGATATGCGAAGGTGTTCTCCAGGCCTACAGGCGCAAATTAAATTTCGTCAGGCGTACGCAGGTTGGTGACGGCAATACGTTCACCACGTTTACGCTCGCGCTCAGACTGCATGTTCGCGCGATACACACCCTGATCGCCAACAACCCACGACAGTGGGCGACGTTCTTTACCGATAGATTCCTGCAGCAGCATCAGCGCCTGCATGTAGGCTTCCGGACGTGGCGGACAACCCGGGATGTACACATCCACTGGGATAAATTTATCTACGCCCTGCACGACGGAATAAATGTCGTACATACCGCCAGAGTTTGCACATGCGCCCATGGAGATAACCCATTTTGGCTCCAGCATCTGGTCATAAAGACGCTGAATAACAGGTGCCATCTTGGTAAAGCACGTACCGGCAACCACCATCAGGTCAGCCTGACGCGGGGAAGCACGGAGTACCTCAGCCCCAAAACGCGCAACGTCATGCACCGCAGTGAATGACGTCACCATTTCAACGTAGCAGCAAGAAAGGCCAAAGTTGTAAGGCCAGATGGAGTTCTTACGACCCCAGTTGACCATATCGTGCATGGCATGTTCGAGCTTGCCCATGTACACGCTTTTATTGACTTCTTGCTCCAGGGGGTCGGTTACGATCTCCTGTTTTTGCAGGGGGTAACGGTCATTCTCACCGTTAGGATCTATGCGGGTGAGCGTATAATCCATCTTATTGCCTCGCTGTTACTGCTGACGATTAGAGATACTGTTTTCCGGGTTGATGTGTTCACGACGTGAACGCGCAGGCGTCCAGTCAAGCGCGCCAATACGCACCAGATAAACCAGACCGGCCAGTAGCACTAAAATGAAAATTGCGGCCTCGACAAAGCCCACCCAACCACTTTCGCGGATGGACGTTGACCATGCGAAAAGGTAAAGCGCTTCCACGTCGAAGATGACGAAGAACATGGCTACCAGATAGAACTTGGCAGACAGGCGTAAGCGAGCGGAACCTACTGAATCAATACCTGATTCGAAAGGTGTGTTTTTGTGCCTTGCACGGGCGCGACCGCCCAGGAACCAGCCGCCGACTAACATCAGGCAGCACAGGCCAATGGCTACAATAAGAAAGATTGCGAATGCCCAGTGATGAGCGATGACTTCTGTGGATGTTGACATACTCATTGCTTACTCATCAAAAGTGATACCAACGACACTGCTCTTGCTGGCAGATGGGCATCACATCGATTCATGGGGAGGAACAAATAACCTTACACTAACTGTCAGAAATGAGACGTAGACAGCAAAATGATGGGGTTTTTTACTCCTTTCTATAACCTATTGTCAACTTTAACAAAGGTTTCTTCACATTAAATTACATCGAGCGATTCTCATTAACATTTGATGCCCTTTAACCCTGGTGGGTGCATGACTTTCCGTCAAATGTATGTTGTTGAATCGTGTCCGTTTCGGAAGTAAAAAAAATAACCCTCCTATTTTGACAGGATTTGCCAACGATTCCTCCCCCCAAATAGGAGTATTTTCTTGATCTGCGACACGCTTTTGTTAATTCAACATGGAAAACGGCAACATATTTCCTGTTTTTTTAACATGAGAGGGATATGGGCGAAGTTAGAACGGAAAACGGACAAGTTTTAAGCAAAAGTATTCAGCTTATTGATAAATAAGAGAGTATCCTGAAAACCCTTGCGCCATAAGCGGGTATTATTGCGTAAAAAAAGCCACTGCATGTGAAAATCACACGAGTGGCTGTTTTTTACACTTACATTTTGTTACCAGAATATTGAGCTATCGATCACTCAAAATCCCCTTCGACGATCAGGGAATCATCCCCCCCTTCGGAGGTAATGCGCTCGAACTGCCAGGGGTTATGGTAGTTTTCCATCGCCTCGAACACCACTTTTGCCAACTCGTTATGGCTGGACGAATTGTGGCAGAGCAGATACTCCGTATCCGGCAGCGCAGGAAGACCATCGGATTTCCCCAGAACGCGCAGATCGGGGCTCATCATCTCTACCGGACGGGCCGTTACGCCCAGACCGGCCTTCACGGCGGCACGAACCGCTGGCAGCGTGGAAGCCACATACGCCAGACGCCACGGAATGTTGGCCTCATTCAGCGCCGTGAGCACCATATCGCGGAACGGGCTCGGGTCATCCAGTAATACCAGCGGAACCGGCTCCCCTTTTTGCAGCACGTATTCGGCTGCGCAATACCAGTGCGTAGGCGATGTGCGCAGCGTCAGGCAATCAAACTGCCCGGGACGATGCGTCGTCACCACCAGGTCGACTTTATGCTCATTTAACATCTCAACCATAAAGGCATTACGCTTTACGCTAACGTCAAGCGCAAGCTTCGGATAAACCGAACTAATACGATTGAGAAGAAACGGCAATATAGTATCCGCTGACTCATCAGATGCGCCTAACGTTAGCACTCCTTGAAGGTTGCTAAACATTAATGACATACATGCTTCATCATTAAAGCGAAGAATTTTCCTGGCATAACCCAGTAGCTGAATACCGTGTTCCGTTAAGAGCTTATTACGCCCGTGACGTGCAAAAAGCTCTTTACCGACCAGCTGCTCCAGCCGCTGCATTTGCTGGCTAACGGCGGACTGAGTTCGGCAAACGGCGGCAGCAGCAGCTGCAAAAGTGTTGAGATCGGCGACCGCAACAAACGTTCTCAGCAGATCGAGGTCGAGATTCATTATCGGACGATTTGCATTTATCATATCTATTCACTTTCAGGTTGCTCGTGCGGAGCTGCCCGGGTTGAAGCTGTGTGTAACAGTTAAGCAATTCCCTCTGAAGGTTTTCCCTCGCATCCCGGCCCGGCAGACTGCCTGACAGATAGTTATTGTGCTGCTTTATATCAACAGTCAGAAAGCACGTTTCATGACGTTATTTTTATTCTCTTAAACGTTCAGGATATTTAGATGTTCGCAGGTTTATGTAAATTACATTAAAGGTATAACACCTTTTCTGCCATCTTTATCGCAGCGCTGTCAACGTAGCAGGAGATGTGCGACACATTCCAGCCAGAGATAACTCCAACAATAACAATCAATTAATTCGAAAAGTCAGTGCCAGATATACAAAATTCTTGCATCTGTTCTCTGCTTTCCTGAAAGACATCTTAACCCAAATCCACTTTATTTATAAGTCTTATTGCAATATTGAGGATTAAAGAAGAATGTTAAGCTTCTAAACTAATTTTATTAAAATTAACTAAAGTTGCATTTTATAGGTTAATAATAAATAAATTTTAATTTAGATTAAGACCATTCATTAATGGCACTTAACATTAATTTCACATGAGTAACTTTTAGCCACATTACGCTTTTACAGGAACATGTCTCAAGCATTCAGGTTTTACGAAAAGTCACTCAGGATGATTGCTTCTGCTGTCAGGTTCACCACTTATTTTCACCAGCACAATATACAGAATTTTGACAAATGAATAGCACATTTAACCTATCATCGCTCCATGCGCACAACTTTAAGACAGTAAAAAAGCTAACGCACAGCGGGAAAGATTTATCAAAATTTTGCTCCCGGCACAAAATCTTCTACTGCACACCCTTCAAAACGAAGCGAGGGGGGAGTACATTATTCCGTGCTGACTTCCACGGCAGGGAGCGGCAATAATAGCGAAAAGGTTAAAGGTTCATGTCCCCTATCGAAAAATCCAGCAAGCTAGATAACGTCTGTTATGACATCCGCGGCCCGGTTCTGAAAGAGGCAAAACGCCTTGAAGAGGAAGGCAATAAGGTTCTGAAACTCAACATTGGTAACCCTGCGCCATTTGGTTTTGAAGCGCCGGATGAAATTCTGGTTGATGTGATCCGCAACCTTCCTACTGCACAAGGCTATTGCGATTCAAAAGGACTTTACTCCGCACGTAAAGCCATCATGCAGCACTACCAGGCACGCGGTATGCGTGATGTTACCGTTGAAGATATCTATATCGGCAACGGCGTTTCCGAACTGATCGTGCAGGCGATGCAGGCGCTGCTGAACAGCGGGGACGAAATGCTGGTTCCCGCGCCGGACTATCCGCTGTGGACGGCTGCCGTATCACTGTCGAGCGGTAAAGCCGTGCACTATCTGTGCGACGAGTCCTCCGACTGGTTCCCGGACCTCGATGATATTCGCGCAAAAATCACGCCCCGCACGCGCGGCATCGTGATCATTAACCCGAACAACCCGACGGGCGCAGTGTACTCAAAAGAGCTGCTGATGGAGATCGTCGAGCTCGCCCGCCAGCACAACCTGATCATCTTTGCCGACGAAATTTACGACAAGATCCTGTACGACGCGGCGCAGCACCACTCAATCGCTGCGCTGGCCCCGGATCTGCTGACCGTCACCTTTAACGGCCTGTCTAAAACCTACCGCGTGGCCGGTTTCCGCCAGGGCTGGATGGTACTGAACGGTCCGAAAAAGCACGCCAAAGGATATATTGAAGGGCTGGAGATGCTGGCCTCCATGCGTTTATGCGCCAACGTTCCGGCGCAGCACGCGATCCAGACGGCGCTGGGTGGCTATCAGAGCATTAGCGAGTTCATCGTTCCCGGTGGTCGCCTGTACGAACAGCGCAACCGCGCGTGGGAGCTGATCAACGATATCCCGGGCGTCTCCTGCGTGAAGCCGAATGGCGCGCTCTATATGTTCCCGAAAATTGACGCGAAGCGCTTTAATATTCACGACGACCAGAAAATGGTGCTCGATTTCCTGCTGCAGGAAAAAGTGCTGCTGGTTCAGGGTACGGCGTTTAACTGGCCGTGGCCGGATCACGTGCGCATCGTGACGCTGCCGCGCGAAGATGACCTCGAAATGGCCATCAGCCGCTTCGGGCGCTTCCTCTCCGGATATCATCAGTAATCTTAAAATCAGGCTACTTCGGTAGCCTGATTTGCATCTTCCCTCCCCTCCCCGCACAATGAACGCCTGTCGCAGTGAAGACAAAAGGTAACCTATGAGTCAGAGTCATTTCTTCGCCCACCTCTCCCGCCTGAAACTCATCAACCGCTGGCCGCTGATGCGCAACGTGCGCACAGAGAACGTGTCAGAGCACAGCCTACAGGTTGCCATGGTTGCTCATGCGCTGGCCGCCATTAAAAACCGCAAATTTAACGGCCAGGTCAATCCAGAGCGCATTGCCCTGCTGGCGATGTACCACGATGCGTCAGAAGTGCTGACCGGCGACCTGCCCACGCCGGTGAAATATTTCAACTCGCAAATTGCGCAGGAATACAAGGCCATCGAAAAGATTGCCCAGCAGAAGCTGATTGACATGGTGCCGGACGAGTTGCGCGACATCTTTGAGCCGCTCATCGATGAGCACCGGTACACGGAAGATGAAAAGTCGCTGGTCAAACAGGCCGACGCGCTCTGCGCCTACCTGAAGTGCCTGGAAGAGCTGTCTGCAGGGAATAACGAATTTTTACTGGCGAAAACGCGTCTGGAAAAAACGCTGGAATCCCGCCGCAGCGAAGAGATGGACTATTTTATGCAGGTGTTTGTGCCGAGCTTCCATCTGTCGCTGGATGAGATCAGCCAGGATTCACCGTTGTAATCTGTTTGCCCCGCAGCGCTGCGCTTGCAGGGCCTACAGGTTGTTAGCCGGGTAAGGCGCTGCCGCCACCCGACAAAATTATCAGAACGGGAAAAGGACCGGTATCAATACCACGCACACCACCATCACCAGCACGGTGAACGGCACGCCCAGCTTCACGAAATCACTGAATTTATAATTCCCGGGCCCCAACACCAGCGTATTCACCGGTGAAGAGACTGGCGTCATAAATGCCGCGGAGGCCGCCATTGCGACCATCATCGCAAAGGGATACGGCGACACGCCCATGGATTTGGCCATCGCCAGCGCAATCGGCGCCATCAGTACCGCCGTCGCGGTGTTGGAGATAAACAGACCGATGGTGGCGCACATGATAAACAGACAGACCAGCATCATGTACGGCCCATACCCGCCCCCAACATCCATTAAGCCTCTAACGATCAGATCCACCCCGCCGGTTTTTTGCAGCGCCAGGGCAAAAGGCATCATCCCGACAATGAGGATAATGCTCGGCCAGTGAATGGCTTTATACGCGCTTTCGGCGTCAATGCAGCGGAATTTGCCCATCAACAGGCAGGCGATAATAGCCGCGACCGGATTGGGGATTTCATCGGTCAGCATCAGCGCCACCATCAGCACCAGACAAAAAATCGCGTGGGGCGCCTGGCTGTGCGCCGGGGAGGCGTCGCTCTCCTCGACAGGCATGTTGAGTACCACAAAATCGCGACCTTTCTGCCCGAGCTGGCTTATCAGCTTCCAGTTACCGACAACCAGGAAGATATCGCCCAGCAGGATCGGCTCATCCACCACCGCCCCTTCCATCGCCACGCCATCGCGCTTCAGCCCCACGACATTCAGGCCATAGCGGGTTCGGAATCCCATTTCCCGCACGGTTTTGCCCAGCAGTTCCGATTCCGGGATCAGCGATACTTCGGCCATGCCGACATCCAGCGCCTGATCGGAGAAATACTCCCCGCGCAGCACCATCGGTTCCAGCAGCTGTTCGCTGCAAAACTCGCGCAGATCCACGTCAGCGGTGGACATATCAATCAGCAGGACGTCCCGCGCGCGGAATTCCGACATCCCGTTAACGTTGACAATCACCCGACGAAAACGACGCCAGCGCTCTACGCCGATCACGTTTGCGCCATAGCGCTCACGCAGCTTCAGGTCGTCCAGGCGCTGTCCCACCATTGGCGAACCGGGACGAATAGCCAGACGGCGCGCGCGCCCGGTGAGACGGTACTCTTTAATCAGATCGCGGAAGGTGCGTCGCTTCCACCCTTCTTTATTTTTGTCCTGTTTTTCAGCTTTCAGGGCAAACCGGGTCAGCAGCATATAGACCACGCCCAACACCAGAATGACCAGCCCGAGCGGGGTGACGCTGAAAAAACTGAAGCCCTGGAATCCTTCCCGGATCAGCTCGCTGTTGACGACCAGGTTCGGCGGCGTTGCCACCAGCGTCATCATGCCGCTGATCAAACCGGCAAAACTCAGGGGCATCATCAGACGCGACGGCGAGATCTGCATCCGCATGGAGACGCTCAGCACCACCGGGATAAAGATGGCGACCACGCCCGTTGAGCTCATAAACGCCCCCAGCCCGGCGACGGTCACCATAAGGTAGATCAGCATTTTGGTTTCGCTGCTGCCCGCCACCTTGACCAGCCACGACCCCATGATGGTTGCCACGCCGGTACGCACCAGCCCATCACCGATAATAAACAGGGCGGCAATCAGGATAACGTTGGGATCGCTAAACCCGGAGAAGGCTTCCGGCAGCGTGAGCGTACCGCTCAGCACAAACGCGACGATGACAAACAAGGCGACGGCGTCCATGCGTACCTTGCCCGTTGCAAAAAGAAGGATGGCGATTAAAAGCAGGCTCAGGACCCAAATCAGTTCACCGTTCACAACATGTCCTTGTCAGTGGGAGATGAGGAATTTTGCCATAAAAAAGCCCCAGCAATGTGGGGCTATATCATGTGATTACATTTTTAGCGAGACGGTTACAACCCCGTCAGAGGCTTTCGAAACAGCCAGCGCCGTCAGTGAATCCAGCACAAAGTCTGCCTCCTCCAGGCGGGGAGATCCCGCAGGAACGTTAACGGCGATAACGTGGCTTCCGGCGTTCAGCCCGGCCAGTACGCCAGCGGCCGCATCTTCCACCACCACGCACTCTGCGGGCGCGAGGCCCAGCAGTTCAGCGCCCAGTAAAAACGCGTCGGGCTCCGGTTTACCGCGCTTTACGCGCTCCGCAGTGATAAACACTTCCGGCTTCGGTAAACCTGCCGCCTTATGTCGGGCGTGGGCGACGGGAATGGAGCCTGAGGTGACGATAGCCCACGGGATCTGCGCTTCGTTAAGATGCTCAAGCAATTCGCGCGCGCCCGGTAAGGCTGTGATGCCGTCCGTATCCGTGGCTTCAATGTGTTCCAGGTATTTGAACTCCGCCTGAATTTCGTCCTCAGAGCGTCCGGCCAGGAAGTGCCGTAGCGAGGTGATGGCCTGTTTGCCATGGATAAAATTCAGCACGTCCAGATGGTCGATGCCATGTCGGTCAGCCCAATGGCACCATGAACGCTCCACAACCGGCAGCGAATCCACCAGCGTACCGTCCAGATCAAACAGAAAACCTCTACACTGCACACGCACCTCCGTCAGGCATTAATGATTTGTTGAATTTCGTTGCTGCTTAAATGGTACTGACGCGGGCAGGCGTGCCACGCGCTCAGCATACGCTGATATTTTTCCCACATTGGGGTCTGCGCGTTGAAGCCGTGGGTGCCCGCGTCAAAGTGGGTATAGCGCCCTTCTGTATTCACCATAAAGCGAACATAGCTCAGATAACGCGCTTCCGTTGCGGCATCAAAGCCTAAGAAAGTCACGCGGCGCTCGTCAATGGACTGCTGATCTTTGAGATTCGTCCAGGACACGTGCAGAGCGTGATACATCTCCATAATGTCGATCACGATGCGACAGGTTTCTTCTTTCAGCTCGCCAAACTCGCGGTCCAGTTCGCGCATTTGCAAACCAAAACCGCGTTCGACGATGGTTTGCAGGCGGCTGTAGCGCGCAGCGTTATCGGGATCAAGCATAGTCATCATCTTGTACTGGTTAGACAAAATCAGACGTTGAGCATGGGTCATTTCCATCTTTCGACTCCTGTAGCGCATTGCACTTAAAAAAAAGACACGGTAACTGATTGTTACTGTGCCTTCTTTTCGTCGTCGTTTCGATGATCAATCACAAATCATCGAGGAATGTTTTATCCAGTTGCTTAAAAGCACGCTTTAACGTGTCCGCCAGCGCCTGGTAGTCCGGCTTGCCTTCAACCGGGGCGAGCGCCTGCCCGGCCTCCTCCAGTTTTCCGCGCACTTCATAAAACCAGTGTAAAATAGATGGGGGAAGTGGCGTGATGGAGCGTTTACCTAACCACCACAGGCCCTGCATCGGCAGGCTTAATGCGAAGAGCGCCGTCGCGACGGCTGGGCCAAGCTGGCCGCCCAACGCAATCTGCCAGCACAGCGTAAAGACAGCGACTGGCGGCATAAAGCGAATCGCATAGCGCGTGGCGCGGATAGTGCGATTCTCAATGAACATCGGCGCAAGGCGCTTTTCCATCGGCCACGTCTTTGCATAATGCTGTCCCCGACGAAACAGACTAAAGAAATTTACGGACGGGTTCTCTGGTGTCGACATGGCTGTACCTCAACTTCACATATAAAAATTAAAATTTTCGTGCAAAACCACAACAAGCTATGACAACGTTCAAAATATTTTGTCATCACTACCCCGTATCGGGTATCCTGTGCCAGCCTGATAGGGCCATAGACGAGAATCATTAACTCGTCAAATTATTGCATATTATGCCATTGGCTGAAAATTGTGCAAAATGGCATAAAATCATAGTTATTTCTTCCATCATGCCACAATGTTCGTTTGGCATGATGTTAATCATAAATGTCTGAGTCATCATGCGTTACGCTGATAGACTCACTGACGTTTTTTTAGCCACGTATCAATAATAGGTACTTCCATGTCGAGTAAGTTAGTACTGGTTCTGAACTGCGGTAGCTCCTCACTGAAATTCGCCATCATCGATGCGCTCAACGGTGATGAATACCTCTCTGGTTTGGCCGAATGTTTCCATCTGCCTGAAGCACGTATCAAGTGGAAGATGGACGGCAGCAAACAAGAAGCGGCTTTAGGTGCAGGCGCCGCTCACAGTGAAGCGCTGAACTTTATCGTTAACACTATTCTGGCACAAAAACCAGAACTGTCTGCTCAGCTGACTGCGATTGGTCACCGTATCGTCCACGGCGGCGAAAAATACACCAGCTCCGTCGTCATCGACGAATCTGTGATCCAGGGTATCAAGGACTCTGCGTCCTTCGCACCGCTGCACAACCCGGCTCACCTGATCGGTATCGCTGAAGCGCTGAAATCCTTCCCGAATCTGAAAGACAAAAACGTGGCCGTATTCGACACCGCGTTCCATCAGACCATGCCGGAAGAGTCTTACCTCTATGCCCTGCCATACAGCCTGTACAAAGAACACGGCGTACGTCGCTACGGCGCGCACGGCACCAGCCACTTCTATGTGACTCAGGAAGCCGCAAAAGTCCTGAACAAGCCGGTTGAAGAACTGAACATCATCACCTGCCACCTGGGCAACGGTGGTTCTGTTTCCGCTATCCGCAACGGTAAATGTGTTGATACTTCCATGGGGCTGACCCCGCTGGAAGGTCTGGTGATGGGTACCCGTTCCGGTGACATCGACCCGGCGATCATCTTCCACCTGCACGACACCCTGGGCATGAGCGTTGACCAGATCAACAAAATGCTGACTAAAGAGTCTGGCCTGCTGGGTCTGACCGAAGTCACCAGCGACTGCCGTTACGTTGAAGACAACTACGCAGAGAAAGAAGACGCTAAACGTGCAATGGACGTTTACTGCCACCGTCTGGCGAAGTACATCGGCTCTTACACTGCGCTGATGGAAGGCCGTCTGGACGCGGTTATCTTCACCGGTGGTATCGGTGAGAACGCGGCAATGGTTCGTGAACTGTCCCTGGGCAAACTGGGCGTTCTGGGCTTCGACGTTGATCACGAGCGTAACCTGGCTGCCCGCTTCGGCAAGTCTGGCTTCATCAACAAAGAAGGCACCCGCCCTGCTCTCGTTATCCCAACTAACGAAGAACTGGTCATTGCGCAAGACGCGCACCGCCTGACTGCCTGATTCCACACCGCCAGCAATGCTGGCGGTGCTGTTTTGTAACCCGCCCAATTGCGGCGGTAACGAAAGAGGATAAACCGTGTCCCGTACTATTATGCTGATCCCTACCGGAACCAGCGTCGGCCTGACCAGCGTCAGCCTTGGCGTTATCCGTGCTATGGAACGCAAAGGCGTTCGTCTGAGCGTCTTTAAGCCAATCGCCCAGCCACGTGCCGGTGGCGATGCGCCAGACCAGACCACCACCATCGTTCGCAAGAACTCCAATCTGCCAGCGGCTGAACCGCTGAAGATGAGCCACGTTGAATCTCTGCTGTCCAGCAACCAGAAAGACGTGCTGATGGAAGAGATCATCGCCAACTACCATGCTAACGCGCAAGACGCGGAAGTGGTGCTGGTTGAAGGTCTGGTCCCGACGCGCAAACACCAGTTTGCCCAGTCTCTGAACTTTGAAATCGCGAAAACCCTGAACGCAGAGATCGTTTTCGTGATGTCTCAGGGCACCGACACCCCAGAGCAGCTGAACGAGCGTATCGAACTGACGCGCAGCAGCTTCGGCGGCGCGAAAAACACCAACATCACCGGCGTGATCGTGAACAAACTGAACGCACCGGTGGATGAGCAGGGCCGTACTCGCCCTGACCTGTCCGAGATCTTCGACGACTCTTCCAAAGCGAAAGTCATCAAAGTTGACCCGGCTAAGCTGCAGGAATCCAGCCCGCTTCCGGTTCTGGGCGCGGTGCCATGGAGCTTCGATCTGATTGCAACCCGTGCAATCGATATGGCGCGTCACCTGAACGCCACCATCGTTAACGAAGGCGACATCAACACCCGCCGCGTGAAGTCCGTAACCTTCTGTGCACGCAGCATTCCGCACATGCTGGAACACTTCCGCGCAGGTTCCCTGCTGGTAACCTCCGCAGATCGTCCTGACGTGCTGGTTGCCGCCTGCCTGGCCGCGATGAACGGCGTGGAAATCGGTGCGATCCTGCTGACCGGTGCCTACGAGATGGACCCACGCGTCAGCAAGCTGTGCGAACGCGCGTTTGCGACCGGCCTGCCGGTCTTCATGGTGAACACTAACACCTGGCAGACCTCCCTGAGCCTGCAGAGCTTCAACCTTGAAGTGCCGGTTGATGACCACGAGCGTATCGAGAAAGTACAGGAATACGTTGCGGGCTACATCAACGCAGACTGGATCGAATCCCTGACTGCGACCTCCGAGCGCAGCCGCCGCCTGTCTCCTCCAGCATTCCGTTACCAGCTGACCGAGCTGGCGCGTAAAGCGGGCAAACGCGTTGTTCTGCCAGAAGGCGACGAACCACGTACTGTTAAAGCAGCTGCTATCTGTGCAGAGCGCGGCATCGCGACCTGCGTTCTGCTGGGTAACCCGGATGAGATCACCCGCGTTGCGGCTTCTCAGGGCGTTGAGCTGGGCGCAGGCATCGAAATCGTTGACCCTGAAGTGGTTCGCGAAAGCTACGTTGCTCGTCTGGTTGAGCTGCGTAAGAGCAAAGGCATGACCGAAGCCGTTGCGCGCGAACAGCTGGAAGATAACGTGGTGCTGGGTACGCTGATGCTGGAGCAGGACGAAGTTGACGGTCTGGTTTCCGGTGCGGTTCACACCACGGCGAACACCATCCGCCCACCGCTGCAGCTAATCAAAACTGCACCGGGCAGCTCTCTGGTTTCTTCCGTGTTCTTCATGCTGCTGCCTGAACAGGTTTACGTTTACGGCGACTGCGCGATCAACCCGGATCCAACCGCAGAGCAGCTGGCAGAAATCGCTATCCAGTCCGCAGATTCCGCGATTGCCTTCGGTATCGAACCGCGCGTAGCGATGCTCTCCTACTCCACCGGTACCTCTGGTGCTGGTAGCGACGTTGAGAAAGTACGTGAAGCGACCCGTCTGGCGCAGGAAAAACGTCCTGACCTGATGATCGACGGTCCGCTGCAGTACGACGCCGCCGTGATGGCCGACGTTGCGAAATCCAAAGCGCCGAACTCGCCGGTTGCAGGTCGCGCTACCGTGTTCATCTTCCCGGATCTGAACACCGGTAACACCACCTATAAAGCGGTGCAGCGTTCAGCAGACCTGATCTCCATCGGGCCAATGCTGCAGGGTATGCGCAAACCTGTGAACGACCTGTCTCGTGGCGCGCTGGTAGACGATATCGTCTATACCATCGCTCTGACCGCGATCCAGTCTTCACAGCAGCAGTAATGTTAAAAAGCCCGGTGGCGCTAGCGCTTACCGGGCAACAAAAAGGCGACCACTTAACGGGTCGCCTTTTTTATTTACAGCAGCTCTCGCGCCGCCGATACAATGTCATGTGCCGTCAGGCCATACTCCTTCTGCAGGAAATCCTGCGTCCCCACCTGGCCGTAACGCTCCTTGACGCCCACCCGCCGCATCGGTACCGGGCTGGTTTCCACCAGCACCTCCGCCACCGCAGACCCGAGGCCGTTGTGAATACTGTGGTTTTCACAGGTGACGATGCGACCGGTTTTCTCGGCGTAGTTTTTCACCAGCATCCGGTCGATAGGCTTCAGGGTAAACATGTCGATGACCGCCGCGCTTACCCCCTCCTGCTCAAGCTGGCGCGCCGCTTCCAGCGCTTCCGCCACCATGATGCCGTTGGCAATCAGGGTTATATCGGTTCCTTCGCGCAGCACGTTGCCTTTACCAATGGTGAAGGTTGAGCCAGGCTCATACACGCTCGGCGCCTGCTTGCGGATGGTGCGTACCCAGTAGAAACCTTCGAGGTCGATAAGCTGGCGCAGCACGTCCTCGAACATCACCGCGTCGGTCACCTCCAGCACCACCGAATACGCCAGACCGCGTACGATGCCCATATCCTCAAACGACATATGCGTTCCGCCGTTATGGCAGGCCGTCACGCCCGCATCCGAGGCAATTACCTTCACGTTGTTGCGCTGATAGTCCAGGGACATAAACAGCTGGTCAAAGCAGCGACGGCTGGCAAACGCGGTGAAGGTATGAACGAACGGTTTACGCCCGGTAAGCGACAGCCCCGCCGCCGTGCCGATGACGTTGGCCTCCATAATGCCGCAGTTAATCACGTGCTGCGGATAATCGCGCGCCACGCCGTCCATCGCCATCGAGCTCATCAGATCCGCTTCCAGGGCGATAATCTCGCTTCCCGCCTCAATCTGCTTTGCCACAAAGCCCGCGTAGACCTTACGCATCTCAACGGCGTCTTTCTCTCCTGCCGGTGCAACCTTAATCATGTGAAGCCTCCAGTTGGCGAATCGTCTCGTTGAGGGCCGCTTTGCTCTCCGCGGTCAACCGCAGGTGGTGCGAGTTGCTGATCTGTTCCAGGTACGGCACCCCCTGCCCTTTGATGCTGTCGAGGATGACGACTAACGGACGCGCGTCGGCAGCCGGGACCCGCGACGTCACCGCCAGCAGGCCCGGGATGTCGTCGCCCTTCACCGTCGCCACGTCAAAGCCAAAGGCGCGGAATTTCCCCTCCAGGTCGAACGCGCTGATGATCTCGTCCAGCTCGCCGTCGAGCTGCTGTTTGTTCCAGTCCACGAACACCGTCAGGTTGTTCAGGCGATGGTGGGCAATAAACTGGAAGGCTTCCCAGCACTGCCCCTCGTTCAGCTCGCCGTCACCGACGATGCAGAAGACGCGGTTCGGTCGCCCCGCCAGCCTGTGCGAAAGCGCCATACCGCCGGCAATGGAGATCCCCTGCCCCAGCGAACCGGTGGTGGCGTCCACGCCCCGCGTTTTAAGGCGGTCCGGGTGGCTTGGCAGGCGCGTGCCGTTCTGGTTCAGGGTGCTCAGTTCTTCCACCGGGAAGTAACCCTTGATCGCCAGCGTGCTGTAGAGCGCCGGTCCCGCATGGCCTTTCGACAGAACAAAATAGTCTCGTTCCGGCCAGTCCGGATCCGCCGGGTCGATTTTCATCACCGCGCCGTACAGCACGGCCAGGGTTTCGACCACCGACATACTGCCGCCATAGTGCCCAAAGCCCAGCTGCGTCAGGGATTTCAGCGTCTCAAGACGGATCTGACGCGCGAGTTCGGTTATCTCTTTCTCATTCATGATTTGGCTCCGGTGTTTTCCTGCGCGTTACCGCCCGCAGGTTTGTTTTTCGCGAAGACGTTGTACGCCACCAGCAGCGCGAACAACGCCACAACCAGTCCGGTGATGGCAAGCGGCGACAGGAAGCGCGCCAGGTTGCCGAGCACAATCCCGACCGCGCCGAAGTCGGCGTCCGAGAAGGTGGTGTTGGCAAAGCCAATGGCGCCCAGCACCGGCAGCAGCAGGACCGGCAGGAAGGTGATCAGCAGGCCGTTAGCAAAGGCGCCAATCATTGCCCCGCGGCGTCCGCCGGTGGCGTTACCAAACACGCCCGCCGTTGCGCCGGTGAAGAAGTGCGGCACGACGCCCGGGAGGATCAGCACCCAGCTAAACTGACCGCAGATGAACAACCCTACAATCCCGCCGAGGAAGCTGAACAGGAAGCCAATCAGCACCGCGTTCGGCGCATAGGGATACACCACCGGGCAGTCCAGCGCAGGACGCGCGTTCGGCACCAGTTTTTCCGAGAAGCCGGTAAAGGCCGGAACGATTTCCGCCAGAATCAGGCGCACACCCTGCAGGATGATGAACACGCCCGCCGCAAAGGTGATCGCCATGATGATGGCGTAGACCAGGTAATTCTGACCGCCGCTGAAGGTAGCCTCCACGTACTCACGCCCGGCGCTCACCGCCAGGATGAGGTAGATAATCATCATGGTCAGGGAGATGGAGATCGAGCTGTCGCGCAGGAAGCTCAGGTTCTTCGGGAGGTTCATCTCTTCGGTTGAGCGGGAGCCTTTGCCGACCTTGCTGCCAATCCAGCCGGATAGCACGTAGCCCAGCGTGCCGAAGTGGCCGAAGGCAATTTCATCGTTGCCGGTAATGCGCTTCATGTAGCGCTGCGCAATCGCCGGGAAGAAGGCCATGATCAGGCCGAGGATCAGCGAGCCGGTAAAGACCAGACCCACGCCCTCAAAGCCCGCCACCGTCAGGATCACGCCAATCATGCACGCCATGTAAAACGTGTGGTGCCCGGTCAGGAAGATGTACTTCAGGCGGGTAAAGCGTGCGACGATAATATTCGCCACCATGCCGAAGGCCATAATCAGCGCGGTCGCTGCGCCGTATTTCTCCAGCGCAATTGACACAATCGCTTCATTGTTTGGAATAATACCCTGAATCGTAAAGGCGTGCTCAAACATCCCGCCTAACGGATTTAATGACCCCACCAGCACCGTGGCACCGCCGCCCAGCACAATAAAGCCGAGAATGGTTTTAATGGTCCCTTTCACCACATCCGAAAAGGCTTTTTTCTGCGCAACCAGACCAATAAGCGCAATTAAACCGACCAGCACCGAAGGGACTTTTAAAATATCAACAACGAAATTCAGCGTTTCAAGGATAAACATATCCACCTCGCCTTATCAGGGTTATTGTCTTTCGAACCAGGCGCGCAGCTGCGCTTCAAGTTCGTTGATGTCGATGATGTTGTTAATCACCACCAGCTGGCTTTCCGGCACGCTGGCGCTGGCCGCAATGTCTTTTGCCATCACGAACAGATCGGCCGCGCCCGGCGTGGCCGAGGAGAGATCGGAATGTTCAACCTCAGCCTCAATCTCCAGCTTTTTGAGCACCTTTTTAATATTCATTTCGACCATAAAGCTGCTGCCCAGGCCGGAGCCGCAAATAGCCATGATTTTCATTGTTGTCCCCTTATTTTGAGTAGAGCACGCCCCATCACGCTGTCGCGTAATGTTGTGAATAATCGGATTAAAGAATTAAATCAGAAGCGGTCAATAATCGTTTTAATTTCCTCCAGGGTATTCGCCTGATGCAGTTTCTCCATATCCTCGTCGCTGGAAAATAATTCTGCGAGTGCGGATATCATTTCGATATGACTATGTTTATCCGGTGCCGCGAGCATAATAATCACATCGACAGGGTCAAACTCACCGGCACCAAACGAGACGCCCTGTTTTAGTTTTAATAAAGACAACCCCAGTCCTTTGGCGCCTTCCTCCGGCCGCGCATGCGGCATCGCCAGCCCTGGTGCCAGCACATAATAGGGTCCTAACGCGTGGTGCTGCTCGATGATGGCCGTGACGTATTCAGGCGCAATCACCTGCAAATCCAGAAGCGGCTTCGCGCACAGCTCAAGCGCCTGCGGCCAGTTTTCCACGCTATCCTGCAGCGTGATGGTTGTATCATATATCCATTTTTTGAGCACTTTTCACTCCCGCTACACGCTAAAGATGAGCAAACTTTATTCAACACATCGCTGGATGACTGCGATCGGGATCACAAAGATAGCGCTACCAATGGTTAACATGCAGAAATGTGATAGCGCTATCAAATTGCAATCACGGCGCTAAATCACAGCAAAAAAAGGGATTTAAGGCGTATACTGCCTGTCACGTGAAGCGAAGGAAATGAAGAACGCGTCTGGTCAGCAGGAAGGTGTATGTCTCTAACCCGAAAACGGCGCAGTACTGGTAAAGTGACACTCGCCGATGTCGCACAGCTTGCCGGTGTGGGCACGATGACCGTGTCCCGTGCACTCCGCACGCCCGAACAGGTTTCCGATAAACTACGAGAAAAAATTGAAGCTGCCGTGCAGGAGCTGGGCTATATGCCTAATCTTGCCGCCAGCGCGCTTGCCTCGGCGTCGTCGTGGACGATAGCCATGGTGGTGCCTAACCTCTCCGAAGCTGGCTGCTCGGAGATGTTCGCCGGGCTACAGCAGGTGCTACAGCCTGCCGGGTATCAGATCATGCTGGCAGAATCCCAGCATCGCCTGGAGCAGGAGGAGAAGTTGCTGGAGACGCTGCTGGCATCGAATATTGCCGCCGCTATCCTGCTCAGCGTTGAACATACCGATACCGTTCGCCACTGGCTGAAAAACGCCTCCATTCCGGTGATGGAGATGGGCGCCATGCGCGCCGACCCGATTGATATGAATATCGGGATTGATAACGTAGCGGCAATGTATGAACTCACGGAAATGGTGATTAAGCGCGGCTACCAAAATATTGGCCTGCTGTGCGCCAACCAGGAGCAGTGGATTTTCCAGCAGCATTTGCAGGGCTGGTACAAAGCCATGCTTCGCCACCATATGTCGCCGACCCGTGTGATTAACGCGGCGATGCCGCCAAGCTTCTCGACAGGCGCGGCACAGCTGCCTGAATTCCTGCTGGCGTGGCCGGAGCTGGATGCGCTGGTATGCGTCTCAGACGAGCTGGCCTGCGGGGCGCTGTACGAGTGCCAGCGCAGGCGAATCAAGGTGCCGGACGACCTGGCGGTGGTAGGTTTTGGTGATAGCGACGTGAGCCGCGTCTGTCAGCCGCCGCTGACGACGATGGCGGTGCCGCATCGTAAGATTGGAATTGAAGCCGGAAAAGCGTTGCTGGAGCGTCTGAATGACGGTGACTGGCGCGATCAAAAGCCCATCGCGTCCAGTCTGTGTCTGAGAGAGAGTTGCTGACGCTTACTCAGCCTCTTCCTCTTTCTCTGATTTGGTCGATTCGTTTTTGGCGTTGCGGGTCATCCACAGCGCCAGCGCTTTTAACGAATCCGGCGTGAACTCGTCGCAGCGCGCGGTAATCTCTTCCGGCGTCATCCAGCTGACTTCACTCACCTCTTCTTCCTGCAGAGCGAACGGCCCGTGGGAGACGCAGCTAAACAGCCCGCCCCAGACGCGGCAGTTTTCGTCTTCGAAATAGAACTGGCCGTGCTCGGCAAACGGCACGCCGGCGATACCTAACTCTTCTTCCGCTTCACGACGCGCGGAATCCAGCAGCACTTCATCTGCCTGGACAACCCCACCTGCGGTGGCATCCAGCATACCTGGGAGAAAATCTTTGGTATCCGTACGGCGCTGGACCAGAATTTTGCCCATACCGTCATGCACAACGATGTACGTTGCGCGGTGGCGCAGACGCTCCGCACGCATTTGTTCGCGGCTGGCCTGCGCGATCACTTCATTCTCTTCGCTGACAATGTCAACCCACTCTGTACTTGCCAAATGACTCTGCTCCACCATCGGGAAACCTTCTTTTCTAAGCGCTCTTTCGGCGCGTTTGCAGTTGAGGTGTAACTTACGGATTAATCGCTATCTGCGCAATAACTTGCTGATCATTAAGTGCGATAACGCGCAGGGTATTTCCATCCAGCATGCCATAGCTCGCTGGATAACCGCCTTTCGGTATGCTGACCGATCCCGGGTTGAAGTGATAAATCTCACCGCGCTTTTCAGCAACCGGAATATGAGTATGACCGTAAACCAGGACATCGCCAGCCGCGAGCGCCGGGAGATTATCCGGGCTAAAAAGATGCCCGTGCGTCAGGAACAGGCGGCTTTGTTCCAGCAGCACCTGCTGCCATGGCGCGGTAAGGGGAAAATGCAGCAGCATCTGGTCCACTTCGCTGTCGCAGTTGCCGCGAACGGCGATGATTCGCGAGGCGTACGGGTTGAGCTTTTCCGCGACCTGCGCCGGAGCGTAGCCCTCCGGCAGCGCGTTGCGCGGGCCGTGGTTGAGCACATCCCCCAGAATAATCAGCCACTGCGCGCCACTTTGTGCAAACAGGGAAAGGACACGCTCGGTAGCGGGCAGCGATCCATGGATATCCGACGCAAACATCAGTTTCATCAGTCACTCCTCGGGAAAACAGACTGCCCCCATCATACCTGAAGCGTCCGGGCTTATCAGCCCGCGCGCCTGGCAGATAGTGCCACATAGCGCTGCACGGAGGCGCGCTGCCACTGAAACGCGGCATAATCCACCAGCAGCTGCGGCACCTCATCGCCGTTGAGGATCAGGCGGTTTAGCATCAACGCCAGATCGGCGTCGGCAATGCACCACTCGCCGAACAGGTTCGGGTTGCCGTGTGCGAGGAGCGAGGTGGCGGTTTCAATGAGTTTTTGCGCGCTTTCGGTGCCTTCTGCGCTGAGCGCTGGCTTTTTCACCCCGGCGAACACGACGTCCGTTGAGCGTTCCACGCGAATTGGCACCAGATCGCTTCGCAGCCACGCCTGGATCTGCCGCGCCCGCGCGCGTTTTTGCAGGTCGTGCGGATAGATCCGCTCCCACTCGGGCGGCGCGAACCTATCTTCCAGATATTCATCAATCGCCGACGATTCGCTCAGGGCAAAACCGTCAATCTCCAGCACCGGCACGCGTCGGGTCAGGTCGTAACCCTGCCAATGTGGCTTGAGATGTTCACCGCCGTCGAGATCAACGGTCTTCAGCGTAAAAGTGAGTCCTTTTTCGGCCAGCGCAACGTATACGCTCATTACATAGGGAGAAAAGAAATTCGCATCGGACCACAACGTGATTACGGGCTGGTTCATAACATCCTCATCGGCTGATCGGGTTTTTACTCAACATATAATCTCTTTGCCTCGCTGTCACTTGATGAAAACTCACGATTTACAACAACCACCTATACTCATTTGTCATGGCACCACTATTCGCATGGACAGGAGTTGAGAATGATCGACCTTTATTACGCCCCTACCCCAAACGGCCATAAGATCACCCTCTTTCTTGAAGAAGCCGAACTGGATTACAGGATCATTCGCGTGGATATCAGCAAAGGCGAACAGTTCAGCCCTCTCTTTCTGGCTATCTCGCCGAATAATAAAATCCCGGCCATTATTGATAACCAGCCGGCCGACGGGGGCAGGCCGCTGAGCCTGTTTGAATCCGGTGAAATTTTGCTCTACCTGGCGGAGAAAACCGGCAAACTGCTGAGCGGCGAACTGCGCGAGCGTCACCATACCCTGCAATGGCTCTTCTGGCAGGCAAGCGGGCTGGGGCCCATGCTGGGACAAAATCATCATTTTACCGCTTACGCCCCGCAGCCTATTCCTTACGCGATAGAACGCTATCAGGTTGAGACTCAACGGCTCTATGACGTTCTGAACCGTCGGCTGAAGAAAACGCCGTGGCTCGGGGGCGATCATTACAGTATTGCCGATATCGCCTGCTGGCCGTGGGTGAATACGCATGAAAAACACCGAATTGACCTGGCCGCTTACCCGGCGGTGAATAACTGGTTTGAGCGCATTCGGACCCGCCCGGCCACCGAGCGGGCGATGCAAAAAATCCAGCAGATTTAACCCTCTATGAGGCTGGGTACCCGCGAGCCTCTCATGTATGATGAGCGTGAAATACTGACACGGAGAAGACCTGCAATGTCACAGCCAGACGCCATTATTCGCATAAAAAATTTACGCCTGCGTACCTTCATCGGTATCAAAGAGGAAGAGATCGCCAACCGTCAGGATATTGTCATTAACGTGGTAATTCACTATCCCGCAGACAAAGCGCGGGCCAGCGAAGACATCAACGACGCGCTGAACTACCGCACAATAACCAAAAACATCATTCAGTACGTGGAGAATAACCGCTTCTCTCTGCTGGAAAAATTAACTCAGGATGTGCTCGATATCGCACGCGAACATCACTGGGTCACTTATGCTGAAGTTGAGATCGATAAACTTCACGCCCTGCGCTACGCCGATTCCGTCTCCATGACGCTAAGCTGGCGACGCCAGGCGTAAACCTGGAGGTTGTATGAAGATTTTGCTGACCGGCGGCACGGGCCTGATTGGTCGTCACCTCATTGCGCGTCTGCAGGCCTTGCATCACGACATTACCGTTGTCACGCGCAGCCCGGAGAAAGCGCGCCAGGTGCTGGGGGCGGGTATCGATATCTGGAAAAATCTGGCCGAGCAGCAAAATCTGGACGGCTTCGACGCCGTCATTAACCTCGCCGGTGAACCCATCGCCGATAAGCGCTGGACGGAAGAGCAAAAACAGCTGTTATGCAGCAGCCGGTGGAATATTACCGAAAAGCTGGTCGAGCTGATCCGCAATAGCCAAACGCCGCCTTCGGTGCTGATTTCAGGTTCAGCGGTAGGCTATTACGGCGATCTTGGCGAGGTGGTGGTAACCGAGGAAGAGCCGCCGCATAACGAGTTTACCCATAAGCTCTGTGCACAATGGGAGCGTATCGCCTGTGCGGCGCAGAGCGATCGCACCCGCGTCTGCCTGCTGCGGACCGGCGTCGTGCTTGCGCCGAAAGGCGGTATCCTGGCGAAGATGCTTCCCCCTTTCCGGCTCGGACTCGGCGGCCCTATCGGCAATGGTCGTCAGTACCTGGCGTGGATCCATATCGACGATATGGTCAACGGGATTCTCTGGCTGCTGGATAACGATCTGCGCGGGCCGTTTAACATGGTTGCGCCGTATCCGGTGCGTAACGAACAGTTTGCCCACGCGCTGGGGCATGCCCTGCACCGCCCGGCGATATTGCGTGTGCCTGCCACGGTCATTCGCCTGATGATGGGTGAGGCGTCTGTGCTGGTATTAGGCGGACAGCGGGCGCTGCCAAAAAGGCTGGAAGCGGCCGGGTTTGCGTTCCGCTGGTATGAATTAGAAGAGGCGCTGGGGGATGTGGTGCGGTGAATATGTTACAGTGACAGGCCATGTTCCGAAGATATGGTGTAACAATGGCAACGATCACCACTCCCCGGCTTCACCTCACTCCTTTCGAACCCACTGACTGGGCCTTCTTCCGCTCGCTGCGTGAAGATCGCCGCATCATGCGCTACATGGCCGCCATCGCGCCGGAAAAAGAGACCCGCCGCGTGTTTGCCGCGCGGCTGATGGCGGAGCATGTCTTCGTGATCCGCTCTCTGGAGGACGATACGCCGCTGGGCGATATTGGCCTGCAAATCAGCCCTGAGAATCGTGAAGAGGCCGATATCGGCTATACGGTTGTGCCTGCCGCGCAGGGAAAAGGGATTGCCAGCGAGGCGCTGCGCGCGGTGTGCGATTACGCGTTTAACAAGACCAGCGTAAAAGCGATTAACGCGTACGTGCTGGCGGACAACGGCGGTTCGGTGCGCGTGCTGGAGAAAGCAGGGTTTGTGCGTACGCAGGTGCTGGAAAAGGCGTATGAAATTGACGGCGTGCGCTATGACGACTGGGTGTATCGGCTGGAGTGCGGTGCGGCATGATGCCCTCTCCCACAGGGAGAGGGGGAAAGGCAAAACCTACTTCAACGACCCTTTCAGAAACTGCTGCAGGCGCGGGCTTTGCGGGTTCGCCAGCACCTCGTCCGGGTGGCCCTGCTCTTCAATTTTCCCCTGATGCAGGAAGATAACGTGGTTCGAGACGTTACGGGCAAAGCCCATCTCGTGCGTCACCACCACCATCGTTTTGCCCTCTTCGGCCAGCTTCTGCATGATGCGCAGCACTTCGCCAACGAGTTCAGGGTCCAGCGCGGAAGTTGGTTCGTCAAACAGCAGCACTTCGGGCTCCATCGCCAGCGCGCGCGCGATAGAGACACGCTGCTGCTGACCGCCGGAGAGATGCACCGGGTATTTCATCTGCTGGCGCTCGTCGATACCCACTTTCGCCAGGTATTTCACCGCACGCTCGCGGGCTTCCTGCTTGCTCAGACCCAGCACCTGGATCGGCGCTTCCATCACGTTCTCCAGCACCGTCATGTGGCTCCAGAGGTTGAAGTGCTGGAACACCATCGTCAGGCGCGTACGCAGCAGTCGCAGCTGGTTTTTATCCGCGACCTTCAGCTGGCCGTCTTTGTCACGGACCAGGTTAATATTCTGCCCGCTCACCACAATCGAGCCTTCGCTCGGCTTTTCGAGGAAGTTAATGCAGCGCAGGAAGGTACTTTTACCCGAGCCGGATGAGCCGATGATACTGATCACGTCGCCCGCATTCGCCTGCAGCGACACCCCTTTCAGCACTTCATGTTCGCCGTAGCGTTTGTGCAAATCAATTACGTTTAATTTGTTCTCAGCCATCATCTTTCTCAGTGCGTCGAAGAAGGTTTTATATGCTGCAACCAGCGTTTTTCAGCCTTACGGAACAGGCTAATCAGAACATAAGAGATAATTAAATAGAGCACCGCCGCAATGCCAAACGCGGTAAACGGCTGATAGGTTGCGGAGTTAATATCGCGCGCGATTTTGAGCAGGTCCGGCACCGTCGCGGTAAAGGCGAGCGCAGTCGAGTGCAGCATCAAAATCACTTCGTTACTGTAGGCCGGTAACGCGATACGCAGGGCCGATGGCAGAATGATGCAGCGGTAGAGTTTCACCGACGAGAAGCCGTAGGCCCGGGCAGCTTCAATTTCACCGTAAGGAACAGAACGAATCGCCCCCGCGAAAATCTCCGTGGTGTAGGCGCAGGTGTTAAGCGTCAACGCCAGCACCGTACAGTTCAGACCGCTGCGGAAGAACGCATTCAGCATCTCAGTGCCTTTTACGATCTCAAGCGTATACATTCCCGAGTAGAACACCAGCAGCTGCACGTACAGCGGCGTACCGCGAAAGACGTAGGTGAACAGCCAGATCGGGAACTGGATAAATTTATTGTTCGAGACGCGGCCAATGGCGAGAAACACCGCCAGAATACCGCCCATTACCACGGAGGAGATCAGCAGCCAGAGCGTAATCGCCACGCCGGTAAAGCGGTAGCCATCTGTCCACAGCAGGGATTTCCAGTATTCCTGAATAATCTCAATCACAGGTCAGCCCTCTTCACACCCACGGAGTAGCGACGCTCGAGCAGAAGCAGCACACCATTGGAGACGGTCGTAAAGACCAGATAAATCACGCCGCAGACCACCGCAAAGTAGAACGGCTCCCAGGTGCTCTTGCCCGCCAGCTGAGTCGCTTTCACGACGTCTTCCAGACCGAGCAGCGAGACCAGCGCTGTCGCTTTGAGGATAACCTGCCAGTTGTTGCCGATGCCCGGGAGCGCATAACGCATCATGGCCGGGAACATAATCCGACGAAACGTTTGTGAAGAGGTAAAACCAAATGCGGTTGCCGCCTCAATGTGGCCTTTCGGCACGGCCATGTAGGCACCGCGGAAGGTTTCGGTGAAGTAGGCACCGTAGATAAAACCGAGGGTAATAATACCGGCCACCATCGGGTCGATATCAATTTGTCCCATGCCCATCGCGTCCGTTACGCTGTTAAGCGCAATCTGCAGACCGTAAAAGATAAGCAGCATCAGCACCAGATCGGGAACGCCGCGAATAAGCGTGGTGTAGCCTTCAAATATGAGCGCCAGCGGTTTGTTAGCCGAAAGCTTCGCCCCTGCGCCCGCCAGACCTATCAGCACCGCCAGCACCACGGAGCTGATAGCCAGCTCAAGGGTGACAAGCGCGCCCTGTAAAATAACGCCAGAAAATCCGTACAGCATACCGCGAGCCCTGTCGTATCGTGAGTGGTGGAACCGTGTCTTTTCCCCTCCCAACGTGGGAGGGGCCGCACGTTATTTGACGGGGCGATTAGCCGCCGTAAACATTAAAATCAAAGTACTTTTTCGCCAGCTTGTCGTAGGTGCCGTCAGCGCGCATTTCAGCAAACGCTTTGTTCAGCGCCTCACGCAGCTCGTTGTCTTCTTTGCGCAGGCCCATACCGGTGCCCACACCAAACAACTTCACGTCCTTAATAGACGGGCCGCCAAACTTGTAATCTTTACCCACCGGCGTTTTCAGGAAGCCTTCGCTTGCCGCGACTTCATCCTGGAATGCCGCATCAATTCGGCCTGCCGTCAGGTCAGCGTAGATATTTTCCTGGCCCTGATAGGAGACGATTTCAATCCCCTTCGGCGCCCAGTGTTCGTTGCCGTAGGTTTCCTGCGTGGTGCCCTGCAGCACGCCGACGCGTTTGCCTTTCAGCGACTCCAGCGTTGGCTGAATGTCAGAAGCTTTAGCCACCACCAGACGAGAATCGGCCGCGTAGAGTTTGTCGGTGAAGGCAATCTCCTGCTGGCGTTTTTCGGTGATGGAGAGCGAGGACATGATTACGTCGATTTTTTTCGCTTTCAGGGACGGGATCAGCGCATCCAGCGGGTTCTCAACGTAGGTACACTGTGCTTTGATTCGTTTGCACAGCTCATTGGCCAGATCGATGTCAAAACCGACCAGTTCACCCTTTGAATTCTTCGATTCGAATGGCGCATAGGTTGGATCGGTACCAATCCGAATTTTCTGCGGAATGGCTGCGAATGCCGCGGTGGCGCTGGAAAAGGCCAGCACCAGAGATAGTGACAACACGAGTTTTTTCATATTTGTCCTCAACAAACTGTCTTCATACGGGATTTTTACGACGACGGGGTGGTGCTAATGTGCCATCAATCCCCTCTGTCAGGCAAAGACTAATGCCCTTCAGGCGGGAATTTTTGCATTATAAATGCGTAAGTATGCACAAAGCGATCCAATACGGTGCAACAAATGCACCGCATTGGGTCAACCGCTCCCGCAACGCACCTTTGCGGTGCGTTAGCGCCAGGTATTATTCACCGTATACGTTGAAGTCGAAGTATTTCTTCGCCAGTTTGTCGTAAGTCCCGTCTTTACGCAGCTCTGCAAAGGCTTTGTCGAAGGCGGCTTTCAGCTCGGTATCATCCTTGCGCAGGCCAATACCTGTGCCGTCACCAAAGTATTTTTTGTCTTTTACCGACGGGCCCGCAAACGCATAATCTTTACCCGCAGGCTGTTTCAGGAAGCCTTCGCTCGCGGCGACTTCGTCCTGGAATGCCGCATCCAGACGGCCTGCGGCCAGGTCAGAGTAAATCAGATCCTGGTTCTGGTAAGCCACCACGTCTACACCCTTTTCACGCCAGGTGGCATTGGCATAACCTTCCTGAGTCGATCCCTGAAGCACGCCAACATGCTTGCCTTTCAGCGAGTCAATGGTTGGCTTAATCGGGGAGCCTTTCGGCGCAATCAGGCGAGAATCCGCGGCGTAGAGCTTGTCAGAGAAGGCAATCTCCTGCTGGCGTTTTTCGGTGATGGAGAGAGAAGAGATAATGGCGTCGATTTTCTTGGCTTTCAGCGACGGGATTAACGCGTCAAAGTCGCTGCCCACCCATGTGCATTTCACCGCAATGCGTTTGCACATTTCATTTCCCAGATCGATATCAAACCCCACGAAATCGCCTTTCGCATCCTTGGAAGAGAATGGCGCGTAGGTTGCGTCTGTACCGATACGAACCGTCTGTGGAAGCGCTGCGTAGCTACCTGCTGCCGCACTTAACCCCACGAGCAAAGACAGAGCCAGAACCGTCTTCTTCATACATTTACCCTCAAGTACCGTGATTTTATTATGTATTGTGTTGTGTGTTGTGTTGCAGGCTTCATCTTGCAGGTCTTATGCCACATTGCCGTCTGGTCAAAACTTCGACGTTAAATATGTTAATAAAACGTTGCGATATTGCCTTAATGGTGAAAGATAGCAGGTCTGCCGAACGAACCGGAAAGAGAAAAAGGGAAAAAACGAATTAAATGTCGAGGATATGATCGCCGTTGCATAATTGCCCTGAAACAGGGCAACGTCTCTTTTCATGCACTCTGTTTGTGCACAGAATCAGGCCCCTTGCCAGCGGGTGAAGAGATCTTCGGGCAGGTCGATGTCAAACTGATCCAGCACGCGGTTAACGGTCTGATTAATCACGTCATCCAGCGAGGTCGGGCGATGATAAAACGCCGGAACCGGCGGCATGATGATGGCCCCAAGTTCGGAGGCCTGGGTCATTAAACGCAGATGGCCGAGATGCAGCGGCGTTTCCCGCACGCAGAGCACAAGAGGACGACGCTCCTTCAGCACCACATCCGCCGCGCGCGTCACCAGAGTGTCGGTATAGCTGTTCACAATGCCGGAGAGCGTTTTAATTGAACAGGGCAGGATAACCATGCCGGCCGTTTTAAACGAGCCTGAGGAGATGCTGGCGGCGATATCACGGGCATCGTGAACCACGTCCGCCAGTGCCTGAACATCGCGCAGGGAGAGATCGGTTTCCAGAGAGAGGGTCTGCCGTGCCGCCTGGCTCATCACCAGATGGGTCTCGACTTCCGCCACGTTACGCAGAACCTGTAACAGACGTACGCCGTAAATCGCGCCGCTGGCGCCGCTGAGCCCAACAATGAGTCGTTTCATGATTTTCGCCCTTACTGATTTCAGGGCAGACTGTGCAGGATTTTGCGGGGAGTTGCAAGTGAGGGCATTCGCCCTCACCTGCCGGAGCATCAACCTTCGTTGTGCATCTCTAAGCTTTCAAGATCGTTCTGCATCTGAACGGCTTTCGCATCGTCGTTGCGCAGAGAATCAAGATAGTCGAGGTACTGCTGGTCAACGTCTTTGGTCACGTAAATACCGTTGAACACGGAGCATTCAAACTGCTGAATTTCCGGGTTCTCGGCACGCACCGCGTCGATGAGATCGTTCAGATCCTGGAAAATCAGGCCGTCGGCACCGATGATCTGGCGAATTTCATCCACTTCACGACCGTGAGCGATCAGCTCGTTGGCGGTTGGCATATCGATGCCGTACACGTTCGGGAAGCGAATCTCTGGCGCGGCAGAGGCCAGGTAAACTTTCTTCGCACCCGCTTCGCGCGCCATCTCGATAATCTGCTCAGAGGTGGTGCCGCGAACGATGGAGTCATCCACCAGCAGAACGTTCTTGTCGCGGAATTCCGCGCGGTTGGCGTTCAGCTTGCGGCGCACGGACTTACGGCGCAGGTGCTGGCCCGGCATGATAAAGGTGCGGCCAACGTAGCGGTTCTTCACGAAGCCCTGACGGTATGGCTTGTCCAGAATGCGGGCGATCTCCAGCGCGATATCGCAGGAGGTTTCCGGGATAGGAATAACCACGTCGATGTCGAGATCGTCCCATTCGCGGGCAATTTTCTCGCCCAGCTTCGTGCCCATGTTGACGCGCGCGCTGTAGACGGAAATCTTGTCGATGAAGGAATCCGGGCGGGCGAAGTAAACGTATTCAAACAGGCACGGGTTACTGACCGGGTTATCGGCACACTGGCGGGTAAACAGCTGGCCCTTCTCGGTGATATAGACCGCTTCGCCCGGCGCAACGTCACGCAGGAACTCGAAGCCCAGGGTATCCAGCGCCACGCTCTCAGAGGCAACCATGTATTCGGTACGGCCATCGCCGAGATCGCGTTTGCCGAGCACCAGTGGACGAATGCCGTTTGGATCGCGGAAGGCAACCATTCCGTGACCGATAATCATCGCTACGCAGGCGTACGCGCCGCGGATCTGGCGGTTCGTCGCGGCAATCGCAGCAAAGATGTTGTCTGCTTCCAGCGGATAGTGACGGAAGTTATCCAGCTCGCTGGCGAACACATTGAGCAGGATTTCAGAATCAGAGGTGGTGTTAATGTGGCGACGTTTCTCTTCGAACAGCTTTTTACGCAGCTCATGCGCGTTGGTCAGGTTGCCGTTGTGAGCAAGGGTGATGCCATACGGTGAGTTGACGTAGAAAGGCTGTGCCTCAGAGGCGCTGGAACTGCCAGCAGTAGGATAACGAACGTGACCGATCCCCATATTACCTTGCAGACGCTGCATATGGCGGGCTTCAAACACATCGTTTACCAGGCCATTCGCCTTGCGTAAACGGAAGCAGTTGTTTGCATCAATGGTGATGATACCCGCAGCATCCTGCCCACGGTGCTGAAGCACCGTTAACGCGTCATAAATCGACTGGTTTACCGGCATGAAACCGGCGATACCGACAATACCGCACATTCGTCTTTTCCTCGTTAAGCCACATCTCAGGGTTTATGCCCTGGGCAAAAAACTCGACGAGCTTTGCAGATAGTCAAAGAACCATCTGATGATGAAGCTGAACTCTGGAATGAGCTGCGATTTCTGCCAGTCTTCGCTTTTGGAGAACCCGGTGAAGGTATCCAGGAAGAACAGGATCGCGGCCACAATCAGCACGCCTCGTAACGCTCCGAAACAGATCCCGAGCACCCTGTCCGTTCCTGACAGACCGGTTTTCTCGACCAGCTGACCTATCACGTAATTCACGATAGCGCCGACAATCAGCGTTGCGATAAACAGCACCGCGATGGCAATTCCGTTTCGGACCAGTTCATCTTCAAAGCCCGTGAACCAGACAGACAGGTAAGTGTAGTAATGACTGGCAACAAAGAAAGCACAACCCCAGGTTACCAGCGATAACGCTTCACGAACAAAGCCACGGATCAGGCTAACCAGACAGGAAAAACCAATCACCGCAATGATGGCGTAATCAATCCAGACCATATGTGTCCCACGATTTAACGCCCTGTCATCCAGTTCGGGGCGAATTCTAACAGAAAAAGAAAACGTTTGCGTAGGGATTTCCTTCCCGCGCGTAAATAAAAAAGGCGCTGAAAAAATGTTCAACGCCACGGTCCATTTGACGTCTCTGTGGACGTCTGCTCCCCCCTCACCCCAGCCCTCTCCCTCAAGGGAGAGGGAGCAAACCACTCCGGGGAGGGGTAAGATCTTTTCAGTTCGCGCTGTAGCCCATCACCACACCGCTCAGGCCGGAGATCTGCTTCAGCTCACCGAGTGAACCTTTAAGCTTATCTTTGGACGCTTCTGGCCCCACGAGGATACGGGTAATTTTACCCTGCACCGGCGTGGAAGGTGAAGTGTAAACACGATATCCCGCACTGCGCAGTTTGCTCACGACCTCGTTGACCTTATCGGCATTTTTCAGCGCGCCGAGCTGCACAACGTACGCTTTTCCGGTCGGTGCCGCGTCTTGTTTTGCCGGCGGCGGGGTTTCTGACGCGGCAGCCAGCTGCTCTGCGGCTTTATCCCGCTGCGGTTTCGGCTGCGGCTGCGGCTTCTCAACCGGCTTCGGTTTTTCAACAGGTTTAGGCTGCTCTACCGGCACCGGATCGATATCGCTGCTGCTCGCTGCCGCCAGGCGTGACGGATCGAGCGACGGTGCGGCGGCATCGCCTGCACGCACCTCTTCCGCCGCCCCTTCCGGCGGCTGAGCAGGCAGCGCCTGCGTCGCCGCGGGCAGCATATCCGGCTCATCGCGGTCACCCGGTTTAGGGACTAGCGGAATAGCGGCAAACTCATCCTGATAATGCTTTTTCTGCCCGTCGAGCAGACCCGGGAGAATAATCACCCCGAGCGCGACCAGCACAATGGTTCCTGTTAAACGGTTCTGAAACTTACTCGCCACCGGTTCTCCCCGCGTCCATCACTTCCATGACATGTGCCACCGTGTGGAATGAACCACACACCAGCACGGTATCTTCTGGTTTAGCATCCGCCATCGCGGCATGCCAGGCCTGAGCCACGCTACTATAGATTGCGCCTTTGCCGAGATGTTCCATCAGCTGCTCAGCCGTCGCGCCGCGCGGCCCCTCCAGTGGAGCACAATACCAGCTATCGACTACACTCTCCATGCAGGCCAGCGTCCCGCCGATATCTTTATCATGAAGCATACCGATAACCGCCAGCACGCGCCCGGTTTTTGGTAACGATTTGAGACGTCCCGCGAGATACGCCGCCGCATGCGGGTTATGCGCCACGTCCAGAATCAGGCGCGGTGACTCGCTGACAATCTGGAAACGCCCGGGCAGAATTGCGCTCTGAATACCGTCGCGGATCGCCTGCTCGCTGACCACAAGGCCGCTGGCGCGCAGTGCCGCCAGCGCGGTGGCTGCGTTCGGCTGCGGCACCTGCGGCAGCGGCAGATTGTCCAGCGCGCCCTGGGCATCGCTGAAGCGCCAGCCGTTATCCTGAACCTCATACTGCCAGTCAACGCCGCGGCGCAGGAGACGCGCGCCCTTCTCGTTTGCCACGTCAGCAATGGTGTGCGGCATGTCCGGCTCGCCGACCACGGCGGGTTTATTCGCCCGAAAAATTCCTGCCTTCTCGCGGCCAATGCTTTCACGATCCGGTCCCAGCCAGTCGATATGGTCCAGCGCAATGCTGGTGACCACCGCCACGTCCGCATCCACCATATTGGTCGCATCAAGACGTCCGCCGAGGCCGACCTCAAGGATCACCACATCCAGCTGCGCCTGTTTGAACAGCCACAACGCCGACAGGGTGCCGTATTCAAAATAGGTTAATGAGATCTCACCGCGTGCGGCTTCAATTTCCGCGAACGACGCCGTATGCGCCGATTCCGGCAGCTCGCTGTTCTGCACGCGAACGCGCTCGGTGTAGCGGACCAGGTGTGGAGAGCTGTACACGCCTACCCTGTAACCCGCAGCCATCAGGACAGATTCCAGCGTGCGGCAGGTCGTGCCTTTACCGTTGGTACCCGCGACGGTGAACACGAAAGGTGCCGGTTTGAGCACATCAAGACGCGCGGCGACCTGGCTTACGCGCTCAAGCCCCATATCGATGGTTTTACTGTGCAGGTTTTCCAGATAAGAAAGCCACGCGGCCAGGGGCGACGTGGCTTGGGGAATGCTTTTATTTTCCATAATGCCCGGTTGTCATTAACAGATTAGAAAGCAAAAGGGCAGCGCCAACCGGCCCTGCCCTTTTCAGTTATCAGGCCTCGGGTTCCTGATCCGGTACCACCACGCCTTCGCGCGGCTCATCCGGGTTCGGCGCTGGAAGATTCATCAGCTTCGCCAGGATGCTCGCCAGCTTCAGGCGCATTTCCGGACGGCGGACGATCATATCGATAGCGCCTTTCTCAATGAGGAACTCACTGCGCTGGAAGCCCGGCGGCAGTTTTTCACGAACGGTTTGCTCGATAACGCGGGGACCCGCAAAGCCGATCAGCGCTTTTGGCTCAGCGATGTTCAGGTCACCCAGCATCGCGAAGCTCGCGGAGACGCCGCCCATGGTTGGGTCGGTCAGCACGGAGATGTACGGCAGACCGCGCTCCTGCATTTTCGCCAGCGCAGCAGAGGTTTTCGCCATCTGCATCAGCGACATCAGCGCTTCCTGCATACGCGCGCCGCCGGAGGCAGAGAAGCAGATCAGCGGACAGTTGTCTTCCAGCGCCTGCTCAACGGCACGCACGAAGCGCGCACCGACCACGGAGCCCATTGAGCCGCCCATAAAGGAGAACTCAAACGCAGCGGCAACAACCGGCATCTCATGCAGGGTGCCCTTCATGACGATCAGCGCGTCTTTCTCGCCGGTCTCTTTCTGCGCAGAGGCCAGACGATCTTTGTATTTTTTGGAATCGCGGAACTTCAGCACGTCTTTTGGCTCGAGTTCGCTACCCAGCTCTACCAGAGAGCCTTCGTCCAGCAGGCTATGCAGACGGTTGCGCGCCGACATACGCATATGGTGGTCACACTTCGGACACACCTCAAGGTTGCGTTCCAGCTCTGCGCGATACAGAACCTGACCGCAGCTATCACACTTCGTCCATACCCCTTCAGGAATGCTCGCTTTGCGCGTTGGGGTAATGTTGCTTTTAATTCGTTCAATCCAGCTCATTGATAACCTTTCTGCCTGAACCTGGTCGTATGCCAGTTTTGCTATAAGAGGCGAATAATGCCATTTTTGCCTCCAACAGACCATGAATGTTGCACATTAAAACATAACAGCCCGAAACTTTGGATAAAAAAGTGGTCGAACCGCCAGCGTACATTTACTTCGCTTGCTTTGCCGCCGCGCGTTTGTGACGAATAATCTCGATAACGCCAGGCAGTACGGAAAGCACAATAATTGCTACAATCAGTAACTTAAGGTTTTCCTGAACCACCGGCAAGTCGCCAAACAGGTAGCCTGCATAGGTAAACAACAGCACCCACAGCAGCGCGCCCACGACGTTATACATCGCAAAATGACGATAGGACATATGCCCCATTCCCGCCACAAACGGTGCAAATGTGCGCACAATAGGCACAAAACGCGCAAGGATAATGGTTTTTCCACCATGGCGTTCATAGAACGCATGGGTTTTATCTAAATAGCTGCGACGGAAAATTTTCGAATCAGGATTGCTGAACAGCCGCTCACCGAATACCCGTCCAATCGTATAGTTGACCGCATCACCGACAATGGCGGCAATCACCATCAGCACAACCATAAGATGCACGTTCAGATCGTTAGTGGGCAACGCCGAGAGCGCCCCGGCAACGAACAGCAGTGAATCCCCTGGCAGGAATGGGGTAACGACCAGTCCGGTTTCACAAAACAGAATGAGGAACAGAATGGCGTAGACCCAGACGCCATACTGCGCGACCAGCTCCGCCAGGTGAACATCAATATGCAGAATGAAATCAATCAGAAAACGAATTACGTCCATATTGTCTAAGCCCTAATTGCACCTTTGTTTAGTCCGCTAAAAACAGCGGGCCCATTGGCGGTTTCGGCAGGTCAAATCGATCCGGATAGTCTACTGAGACCAGATACAATCCTTCCGCTTTCGCCGTGGCTGCCGCAAGCGTTCTGTCCTTCGCTGCCAGCAGGTCTGCAATCCAGCTCTCCGGCTGGTGTCCGGCACCCACTTCCATCAGGCTGCCCACAATATTCCTAACCATATGATGTACAAAGGCATTGGCTTTGATATCCACCACCACATACGCGCCAAAACGGTTGACGTTTATGTGCATGACGTTGCGCCACGGCGTGCGGGACTGACACTGCACCGCACGAAACGACGTAAAGTCATTTTCACCAATCAGACACTGCGCCGCGCGATGCATACGTTCCGCATCAAGCGGTTCATAAAAATGCGTCACGCCCTGGCTTAACACCGCCGGACGCAGGCGCTGGTTGTAGATGACATAACGGTAGCGACGCGCCGTGGCGCTGAAGCGCGCGTGAAAATCATCCGGCACAGCTTTTACCCAACGCACCGCAATGTCACCAGGCAAATTCGCATTTACACCCAGCGTCCAGGCGGCATCCTTACGCACGGCGGTGGTTTCAAAGTGAACCACCTGCCCCGTACCGTGAACACCCGCGTCCGTACGTCCTGCGCACAGGACGTTAATCGGCTCGTTTGCCACCTGAGAGAGCGCTTTCTCCAGCTTCTCCTGGACGCTGCGCACCTCGTTCTGACGCTGCCAGCCATAATATTTACTGCCATCGTACTCTATTCCGAGGGCAATTCTATGGACCGGCTTTTGTTCCACGTCTGACATCAGTACAGGTACTCCTGCACCAGTTTCTCAGCGATTTTGACCGCCATCAGCGCGCCGCCAAAGCGAACGTTGTCGGCAACGGACCAGAACTGAACCTGTTCCGGCATGCCGTAATCGTTACGCACGCAGCCAACGGAAAGATGCGCGTTACCGGTGGCATCGCCAACCTGCGTCGGGAACTCGCTCTCTTCAGAGAGCACGATGTCTTCACCGCGGCCAAACGCATCGCGCGCTTCTTCTGCCGCCAGCGGGCGGAGGGCTTCAAAGCCAACCATCTGCGCGTGGCCGTAGAAGACCGGGGACTGTACGACGTTCGCGGAGATCATCAGGCCATCATCCTGCAGAATTTTACGCACTTCATCGACGATACGACGCTCTTCGCGTACAGAACCTTCGCGATCCGGCAGCAGCGGCAGCATGTTGAATGCCAGCTGGCGGCCAAAGTAATCATCTTCGTCAATCGGGATACCGTTCAGCAACTTCGCGCTCTGCCCGGCCAGCGCGTCAACGGCCTTTTTGCCGTTCGCGGACGCGGACAGCAGGCTGGTGACGGTAATGCGCGACAGGCCACCGTCGTCGATCAGCGGTTTCAGGGCGGTCAGCAGCTGGCTGGTCAGGCTGTTCGGTACCGCAATAACGTTACGGTTACGGTAGTCAGCCAGCACAAACGGGTTTACGTCCGGCACTACCAGCGGCACATCCGGCTCCATCGAGAACAGACCGCTCAGGTCGATCACCAGGCAGCCTGCGTTTGTCGCCTCTTCAACGTACGCAGCAGTCGCTTCAGCGCCCGCGGCGAAAAACGCCAGCTGCGCCTGCGTCCAGTCGAACGCTGCCGCATCCTGGACCATGACGGATTTACCGTTAAAACGCAGATGCTCACCTGCGCTGTCAGTACGCGCCAGCGCAGAGATGTCGCCCACCGGGAACTGACGCTCAGCAAGGGTTTCGAGCAGGGCTTCACCCACGGCACCCGTGGCACCTAAAATGGCAATGTTCCAGCCTTCAGACATGGTGGTTTACTCCAGAAATAAAAAAGCGTCCCTGTCGGAGTATCCGACAGGGAGCATTAAGAAGACATTAACGTGCCGGGTGATGAACGGCGTTAAACCCCAGCTTATGCAGCAGCGTCGCCGCCGACGCGTCGTCGCACATCACATACAGGGAAGACCACTCGCGGCGCTCAACATAGTTCTTGCGCAGCTTATCAAACTCACCCGGGATCCCCGCCACTTTACGCAGCAGCGCATCATCGCGGCGCACATCATACACCAAATGCACCAGCCTTTTCAGCGTTGCCTGATCGAGCGGGCCGTGCAGGGTAATGCGGCCAAATTCAGGCGCGGGGAGCAAGGTATCCAGCGCCACCTGCTGCGGATTGCCGATAAAAGTGCTGTAGGCTTCGAAGACCTGCGTGGTGCCGCGGGCTTTGCCCTCCAGGGTATAACCGGCGATATGCGCCGTGCCTACGTCCACCTTGTTAAGCAGCTCAACGTTGAGATCCGGCTCCGGCTCCCAGACGTCCAGCACCACGCTGAGGTCTTGTCCTTCATTCAGACATGTCAGCAGCGCAGCGTTATCGACTACCGGACCACGGCAGGCATTTATCAGAATAGTGCCAGCCTTCAGACGACGGATCAGCGCCTCATCAGCAAGATGCAGCGACTTATACGGCCCCTCTTTAAACAGCGGCGTGTGGAAAGTCAGTACGTCACACTGTTCAACCAGCTCATCCAGCGAGCGGAAATCCCCGTCATCGCCGTTGTCTTTACGCGGCGGATCGCACAGCAGCGTGCGGATCCCTAACGCTTCCAGGCGCTTTTGCAGGCGCCCGCCGACGTTACCCACGCCGACAATCCCCACGGTGCGGTCCTTAAGCGCAAACCCGTCGCGCTCGGCCAGCATCAGCAGGGAGGAGAAGACGTATTCCACAACGGCGATGGCGTTACAGCCCGGCGCGGCGGAAAAACCGATTCCGGCCTGCTTCAGCCATTTATCATCCACATGATCGGTCCCTGCCGTTGCGGTTCCGACAAACTTAATCGCTTTACCGGCGAGCAACGCCTCATTTACTTTAGTCACCGAGCGCACCATCAGCGCGTCTGCGTCATCCAGTTCGTTGACCGGGATCGGGCGACCAGGGACAGCCTTAACGTTACCCAGGCGGCTAAACAGCTCACGGGCGTAAGGCATATTTTCATCAACGAGGATTTTCACGTCTGAGTACCTGTTTGAGAGGAAGAAAACCTGTCAAGTGTGCCATAATCTGGCCGCCAGGCATATATGTATGCCTGGTTTACGCTGAGTTTTGACTTTAAGGATTTTTGACGATGCAGCCCATTTCAGGTACGCCGCCACGCCCTCCGGGTGAAGGCCCCGTCACGCCAAACGTTGCCGGTGAACAACCGCTATCCACGCAACAGCGCACCGTGCTGGAGCGACTGATCACGCGCCTGATTGCGCTGACTTCACAGCAAAACGCGGAAGTCTGGGCCGGGGTAAAGCATGATTTAGGCGTGAGGAACGACGCACCGCTGCAGTCGCGCCATTTCCCTGCGGCCGAGCAAAACCTGAACCAGCGTATTAATACCGCGCAGCAGAACCACACCACGCGCCAGATTGTCGCTCAGCTGACCGAGCTGCTGGGCCAGGGCAATAACCGGCAGGCGGTGAGCGATTTTATTCGCCAGCAGTATGGTCAGACCGCACTGGGCCAGCTGACGCCCGATCAGCTCAAAACCGTGCTGACCCTGCTGCAGAACAACGAGCTGTCTATCCCGCAGCCTCAGGTGCGCCCGGCAACCGAGCGTCCGCTGCTGCCAGCCGAGCACAACACGCTCAAGCAGATGGTGACGAAGCTGGCTGCGGCCACCGGCGAACCGACGAAGCTTATCTGGCAATCCATGCTGGAGCTGTCCGGCGTGAAGGCGGGTGAGTTAATCCCGGCCAAACAGTTTACTCATCTGGTGACCTGGCTCCAGGCGCGCCAGACGCTCAGCACCCAGAATGCCCCTACCCTGCATACCGTCCAGGCGGCACTGAAGCAGCCGCTTGAGCCGCACGAGTTTGAAGTCATCCGGGATTACGCCCAGCAAAACTGGCAGGCCACGCCGCAAACGGTTCTGACCACCGCGCAGGTGCAGGATCTGCTCAATCAAATCTTCGTTCGCCGCGCCGAGCGTGAGGGCGGCGTGCCGGAGGTGAGAAACATTCAGCCGCTCTACAGCCCGCTGTTTGCG
Source organism: Enterobacter sp. 61D5 (assembly GCF_034107965.1). Classification (NCBI taxonomy): domain Bacteria; kingdom Pseudomonadati; phylum Pseudomonadota; class Gammaproteobacteria; order Enterobacterales; family Enterobacteriaceae; genus Enterobacter; species Enterobacter sp. 61D5. The sequence continues at coordinate 240,444 of NZ_JAWNFK010000004.1, read as the reverse complement.
CCGGTCGTCGAGACGTTCAGAACGCTCTCTGCACGTCCGGGGTTGATGTTTATTGCGCTACTGATTGCGCTGGCGATTTTCTGGCTGGTTGCTTAACACTGCCGGGTGGCGGCTTCGCATTACCCGGCCTACGGTTCGTTCGGTTGTAGGCCCGGTAAGCGAAGCGCCACCGGGCATAAATCTACGATCTGCGAAACGCCACCAGCGTCACCACGATCCCAACCACCGCAGAAACCGCGCCGGCCAGAAAGACGGACGGATAACCAAACGAGGTGGCTAACACCCCGGCCAGCGGCCCGGTTACTCCGTATGAGATATCCTGAAACGCCGCATAGCCGCCCAGCGCCGTACCGCGCACCTGCGGAGCCACGCGCTTCACCACCTCAACGCCGAGCGCAGGGAAGATCAGTGAACAGCCGCAGCCGGTTAGCGCCGCGCCAAGCAGCGCAACGGATGCCACGGGAGCATTCCACAGCAGCAGCAGGCCCACTGTCTCTATCATCAACGACGCTACCGCAACCTTCACGCCGCCAAAGCGATCCGGCATCCAGCCAAAAAGCACGCGCATCAGCACAAACGCGCCGCCAAACGCGGTAAGCGTAAAACCGGCCATCGCCCAGCCGCGGCTCATAAAATAGAGCGAGACGAAGGTACCGATCACCGCAAAACCCACGCCCTGCAGCGCCAGGCCAAGACCCGGCTGCCAGATTTGACCGACCACGCTCCACAGGGAAGGACGCTCGCCTTTGTGCGCGGGCACTTTACGCACCGAGCCGTTAAACGCCCACGCCAGCAGGGGTAAAGCCATGGTGGTGGCGGCCAGCGCCGCAAACCCAAACTGGCTATTAATCAGCAGCCCAAGCGGTGCGCCTGCGGCCAGCGCGCCATAGATGGCCATACCGTTCCAGGACATCACCTTGCCGGAGCGTGCGGGCCCCACCAGCCCCATTCCCCAGGTCAGGGTGCCGGTCAGCAGCTGGCTTTCACCGAAGCCAAGGATTAAACGGCCCAGCACCAGCAGCGCAAACTTATAGGCGGCGTCTACCGGCAGGAGAGCAGCCAGCAGCCATGCGCCGCCCGCCAGCCCACAGGCAAACATTCCCTGTAACGCCGAGCGTTTTGCACCGTGTTGATCCGCCAGCCGTCCGGCGTAGCCGCGGGTCAATACCGTGGCTAAAAACTGAATGCCCACGGCAATGCCGACCATGGTGTTGCCATAGCCCAGTTCCTGATGAACGAACAGCGGGATCACCGGCAGCGGCAGGCCAACGGTCATATAGGTCAGAAATACCGCAAAAGCGATACGGAACAACGAGACGTTCGCTGAAGGGGTTGTTTCTGTTTGAGTTACTGCAGTCATGCTTTACTCCGAAATGAAGAGTAAGGCGGGGAAATGCCACGCCCCCTCTACCTGATTATCAGGATTAAGGTGCGTTGGTTGACGTTAAACGCTTACGCATTATCGTGAGGATAATGTTGAGGGGTGAAGTTTGCCTGTGAGATCAGCCGCTTGTCAATGCATAAAAAAGGGAGCCTTATGGCTCCCTTCCGGAATCAAACGTAAAACTTATGCTTTCAGCTTACGCATAACCAGCGTGGCGTTGGTGCCACCGAAGCCGAAGCTGTTTGACATGACGGTGGTCAGCGTCGCTTCCGTTGGTTTGGTCACGATGTTCAGGCCAGCAGCCTGCTCGTCCATCTCATCGATGTTGATGCTTGGCGCGATAAAGCCGTTTTCCAGCATCAGCAGAGAGTAGATCGCTTCCTGCACGCCAGCCGCACCCAGAGAGTGACCGGTCATGGCTTTAGTCGCGGAGATCGCCGGGCTGTTGTCGCCGAAGACTTCACGGATCGCACCCAGCTCTTTCACGTCGCCTACCGGAGTAGAGGTACCGTGGGAGTTCAGGTAGTCGATTGGGGTGTCAACGCCGTGCATCGCCATCTTCATACAACGCACCGCGCCTTCGCCGGATGGCGCAACCATGTCGGCGCCATCAGACGTTGCACCGTAGCCCACGATTTCAGCGTAGATGTGCGCGCCACGTGCCAGAGCATGCTCCAGTTCTTCAACCACAACCATACCGCCGCCGCCAGCGATAACGAAACCGTCACGGTGCGCATCATAGGTACGGGAGGCTTTATCCGGGGTTTCATTGTACTTGGTGGACAGTGCGCCCATCGCGTCGAATTCACAGGCCATTTCCCAGCCCAGCTCTTCGCCGCCGCCAGCAAATACGATGTCCTGTTTACCCAGTTGGATCTGCTCAACAGCATTACCGATGCAGTGCGCGGAAGTCGCACACGCGGAGCTGATGGAGTAGTTCACGCCGTGGATTTTGAATGGGGTCGCCAGGCACGCGGAAACCGCAGAACCCATGGCTTTTGTTACCACGTACGGACCTACTGCTTTCAGACCACGCGGGCTACGCATTGCGTCAGCGCCGAATACCTGCGCTTTTGATGAGCCGCCGGAACCGGCGATCAGACCCACGCGCGGGTTGTTCTGATAAACCTCTTCGCTCAGGCCGGAATCTTTGATCGCTTCCTGCATGGAGAGATAAGCATAAATAGAGGCATCGTTCATGAAACGAACCACTTTGCGGTCAATCAAACCGGTGGTGTCCAGTTTGACGTTACCCCATACGTGGCTACGCATACCTGAATCTTTAAACTCTTCAGAGAAAGTGATCCCGGAGCGTCCTTCACGCAGAGATGCCAGGACTTCCTGCTGGTTATTACCGATGCTGGAAACAATGCCCAGGCCAGTAATCACTGCACGTTTCATTCAATACCTCTGTAAGTCGCACTATAGTAAGTTTCGAGTCGCACAATAGCGTACACTTGTACGCCGAACAAGTCCGATCAGACATTTTCTGCGGAAATTTGCACCGATGGACTCACATCGTTAAGATCGTGCCACTGCCTGTCAGACGAGTAACTTACGTGAAACAAAACGCTATACAACCCGCCAACCTCGAATTCAACGCTGAGGGTACACCTGTTTCCCGAGATTTTGATGACGTCTATTTTTCTAATGATAACGGACTCGAAGAAACTCGCTATGTTTTCCTCGATGGAAACCAGCTCAGCACCCGCTTCCCGGAGCATCCGCGGAGCCTGTTCGTTGTAGCGGAAAGCGGATTCGGCACCGGGCTCAATTTTCTGACCCTCTGGCAGGCGTTTGACCAGTTTCACGCTGCCCACCCTGAGGCTACGCTACAAAGATTACATTTCATCAGTTTCGAAAAATTCCCGCTCACCGCGCACGATCTGCGGCTCGCTCATCAGCGCTGGCCAGAGCTTGCAGCCTGGGCGGAGCAGCTTCAGGCGCAGTGGCCGCCCCACATCGGCGGCTGCCACCGTCTGATTCTGGACGGCGGACGCGTGACGCTGGATTTATGGCTTGGCGACATCAATGACCTGACCGATACGCTCGATGATTCGATGAACCAGACGGTGGACGCCTGGTTCCTGGACGGTTTTGCTCCCGCCAAAAACCCGGACATGTGGAGCCAGCATCTGTTTAGCGCGATGGCGCGGCTGGCGCGCCCGGGCGCAACGCTTGCCACCTTCACCTCGGCTGGCTTTGTCCGCCGCGGACTGCAGGAGGCGGGCTTTACCATGCAGAAAACCAAAGGTTTTGGCCGCAAGCGCGACATGCTGGTCGGCAGAATGGAGCAGACGCTGGATATTCCCGCACAGGCACCCTGGTTTGCGCGCCGCGCCAGCGCATCCCGTGAGGTGGCGATAGTCGGCGGGGGGATCGCCAGCGCCCTGCTGTCTCTCGCGCTTCTTCACCGCGGCTGGCAGGTCACGCTCTACTGTGCTGACGATGCGCCAGCAAGCGGCGCGTCTGGCAACCGTCAGGGTGCGCTCTATCCGCTTTTAAGCGCGCACGACCCGGCCCTGTTCCGGTTTTTCCCGGCGGCGTTTACCTTCGCCCGTCGCCTGTACGATGCCCTGCCGGTGGCGTTTGACCATGAATGGTGCGGCGTGACGCAGCTCGGCTGGGATGAAAAGAGCCAGCAAAAAATCACGCAGATGCTGTCGCTGGGTCTGCCTGACGAGATTGCCCGTGCGGTAGGTGCGCAAGAGGTGGCAGAGACCGCTGGCGTGGAAACCGGGTGTGGGGGCATTCAGTATCCGCTCGGCGGCTGGCTGTGCCCGGCTGAACTGACCGCGGCAGCCATTGCCCTGGCGCAGTCGCGCGGGCTGACGGTGCATTATGCTCACAAGGTTGAATCGTTGAGCCGGACAGAACGCTGGAATCTGCGTTTTGCCGATGGCAAAGAGGCGAGTCATGCCAGCGTTGTGCTGGCAAACGGGCATAACATCAGCCAGTTTATCCAGACAGAGTCATTGCCGGTTTATCCGGTCGGCGGCCAGGTAAGCCATATTCCTTCCGCGCCTGAACTGAGCAAACTGCGTCAGGTGCTGTGCTATGACGGCTATCTGACGCCGCAAAATCCGTCTAACGGCCACCACTGCATCGGGGCCAGCTATCATCGTGGCGAAACGGATATGCGCTACAGCGAAGCGGATCAGGCCCAGAACCGCCAGCGTCTGATTGACTGTTTCCCGGATGCGGCGTGGGCGAAAGAGGTTGACGTCAGCGAGGGTGACGCGCGCTGCGGCGTGCGCTGCGCCACCCGCGATCATCTGCCGATGGCGGGAAATGTGCCGGTCTATGATGCGACGCTTGAGGCCTATCAGGATCTTGCTGAACGCAAGGAAACGGCGGCGGCCTCGCCGGTGTATCCGGAGCTGTTTATGCTGGGTGGATTAGGATCTCGCGGGCTGTGTTCCGCACCGCTGCTGGCAGAAGTGTTAGCTGCGCAAATGAGCGGCGAGCCGATTCCGCTGGACAGGGTTACGCTTGCGGGGCTGAATCCGAATCGATTATGGGTACGGAAACTGCTGAAGGGGAAGAAGGTTAAGTAGGGTGCGGTCTGGTGCCCTCATCCCGTCCCTCTCCCACAGGGAGAGGGAGGTGAAACACTTACTTCGCTTTCGCCTGCTGGAACAAAGTGTCCCACATGCCTAACACCAGAGACTGATCGCGCGGCGAGAGCTCTCCGGCCTGAATGGCTTTCTCCAGACTGCGGGCCACTTCGGCGTGAACGGCGTCGGCAGAGTGATCGTCCCCCGCTTCCAGCTCGGCTACCGCGAGCGTCAGGTGACCACGCAGATAACCGCTGGCGAACAGCTCATCATCACTGGCGTGTTCCACCATGTCATCAATTAACGCCAGAATGCGTGATTCAAATTCTGCGATCATCTTCTTTCCTCTGTTAAAGATCTTCCGGCCAAGGGAAGCATTCCGCCGTGATAACCGGCGTGTGGTAATAATTCTGTAAGGCCTCGATCAGGCGTGCCGGACGTTCGGGGATGCCTTTCTCAAGATATTCCATCACCTGCGCGTGAACGCGGCGCTGGAAGACGATACGGTCGGGCTCGAAGTCGCCTTCGAGGTTGTCACAGCTGACGTTGAACGGGAAACCCGCCGCGACGCAGAATAGCCATTCCAGCGCCTGCGGCTTCACTTCCACATCTTCAAACTGGCCCTGAGTGGCGGCATCACGTCCGTCCGGGCAGTACCAGTAACCGAAGTCCACCAGCTCGCGCCGCGCTTTACCCGCAATGCACCAGTGCGAAATCTCGTGCAAGCCGCTGGCATAAAAGCCGTGGGCAAAGACGATGCGGTTATACGGAACCTCCGCATCAGCAGGAAGATAGATCGGTTCGTCGTCGCCTTTAATCAGACGGGTATTAAAATCGTCAGCAAAACAGCCGTCGAAAATCTCAATCAGCTGTTCGTATTTATGCGTACTGTTCATTAGTGCATCCCCAACCAGGTGAGGATCTCCTGTCCATGGCTGTCATAAAGAAGTTTGGCGCTCATTACGGCCGAGACGATGACGATCATCGGGCGAATAAGTTTTTGTCCTTTGCTTAACACCAGACGCGAGCCCGCGCGCGCGCCCAGGAACTGCCCTGCCATCATCACAAATCCGGTTGCCCAGATAACCTTGCCGCCAATGATAAACAGCAGCAGGCCGCCGACGTTTGAGGTCGCGTTGAGCACTTTGGCATGGGCGGTGGATTTGGCGAGGTTAAACCCGGCCAGCGTCACGAACGCCAGCGCATAAAATGAACCCGCCCCCGGCCCGAAGAAACCGTCGTAAAAACCCACACTGCCCCCGGCAACCAGGGCAAACGGCAGGCCGTACAGGCGACGCTGGCGGTCTTCTTCACCGAGCTTTGGCATCAGCAGGAAGTAAAGCCCGATACAGATGACCAGAATCGGCAGGATCTGGCGCAAAATATCGGACTGCACGTGCTGAACCAGCAGCGCGCCCGACGTGGAGCCGATAAAGGTCATCAGGATATTGAGCTTCTGATCGGCCAGACTCACCACCTTACGGCGGATAAAATAGAGCGACGCCGAGAGCGAGCCGCCGCAGGCCTGAAGCTTATTGGTGGCAAGCGCCTGCGCCGGGCTCATGCCCGCCGCCAGCAGAGCTGGCACGGTTAACAACCCGCCGCCGCCCGCGAGCGCGTCGATAAAACCGGCCAGCATGGCCACAAAGAACAGCACCACCAGCAGCAGCGGTGACACCATAAACAGATCGACGAAATTATCCATTAAAGTACATGCTCATCCAGTAGCGCCTGGCAGGAAGGCGGCAACGGAGGCGGTGTCTTCTTCTCAGGCTTAGAGGTTCCAGGTTTTGCCGGCTCAAACCAGCTTTGCAGTTCCGCACCGCAGCCATCGCCTGGCGGAGGTAGCGGCTGCTCTTCACATTCCAGGCTATTCGCCGGGCAGCGCAGACGAACGTGCATGTGCGCACGATGCTGGAACCACGGGCGCACTTTGCGCAGCCAGTCGCGATCGGTTCCGGCATCCAGGCAGAGCTGCTGCTTGATGGCCGGGTTAACGAAAATCCGCGTGACGTCATTATCTTCTGCCGCCAGCTTGATCATGCTGGATACGTCCCGCGTCCAGAGTGATGGCACAACGCGCTTACCGTCGCTCGCCACCAGATCCAGCGCCTGCGGTTTCAGCAGTTGGGCGGAGGTCCAGCGGGCTTTCGGCAGCTGCAGGAAGATATCGACATCCAGTCCGGTCTGGTGGCTGGCGTGTCCACCGTTAAAACGGCCGCCGGCAGGCATTCCCATATCGCCAATCAGCATCGTGCCCAGCCCCAGGTTATGCACCTGATTGCCCAGACGCTGGATGAACAGCACCAGATCCGGGTGGCCGAAATAACGTCGCTGATCGGTGCGCATCACCTGATAGGTATCAGACTGGAGAGGAAGCTCCTGGGCACCGACGATACAGCCGTTGGAAAAGGCACCAATAGACTGCGCGCTCCCCGCCACCGGGTGGGTGATTTTTTGCCATGGCGTCGCGGCCAGACTGGCTCCACTGGCAAGCAGCGCCAGCAGAGCAATTGCGGTTTTTTTCATGTTTACCAGCGTGGAATGGTGGTCGTCACATCCGCATTCTGCGCGCGCTGGCGCAGGAAGTGATCCATCAGCACGATCGCAAGCATCGCTTCTGCGATCGGCACCGCGCGGATCCCCACGCACGGATCGTGACGTCCTTTGGTGATCATCTCAACTTCTTCGCCATCGCGGTTAATCGTGTGGCCCGGCACGGTAATGCTGGAAGTTGGCTTCAGCGCGATGTTGGCAACAATCTGCTGCCCGCTGCTGATACCGCCCAGGATGCCGCCCGCATGGTTGCTCTGGAAGCCTGCCTTCGTGATTTCGTCGCGGTTCTGACTGCCGCGAAGCTGAACCACGTCAAAGCCGTCGCCAATCTCTACGCCCTTCACCGCGTTGATGCTCATCAGCGCGTGGGCAATGTCGGCGTCGAGACGGTCAAATACCGGCTCGCCCCAGCCAGCCGGGACGCCGTCTGCCACCACGGTCACTTTCGCGCCAATGGAGTCGCCCTCTTTTTTCAGGCCACGCATCAGTTCATCCAGCGCCTCAAGCTTGTCGGCATCGGCGCAGAAGAACGGGTTTTGCTCGACCTGGTCCCAGTCCTTGATCGCCAGCGGAATGTCGCCCATCTGGGTCAGACAGCCGCGGATAACGATGCCAAATTTCTGCTGCAGGTATTTTTTAGCAATCGCCCCTGCCGCCACGCGCATCGCGGTTTCACGCGCGGAAGAACGTCCGCCGCCGCGATAGTCGCGGAAGCCATACTTTTGCTCGTAGGTGTAGTCGGCGTGGCCCGGACGGAAGACGTCTTTGATGGCGCCGTAGTCCTGGGAGCGCTGATCGGTGTTTTCGATCAGCAGACCGATGCTGGTCCCGGTGGTGCGGCCTTCAAAGACGCCGGAGAGAATTTTGACCTGGTCCGGCTCGCGACGCTGCGTGGTGTAGCGAGAGGTGCCCGGGCGACGACGGTCGAGGTCGTGCTGTAAATCGGCTTCGGTCAGTTCGATGCCTGGCGGTACGCCATCAACGATACAGCCCAGCGCCAGCCCGTGTGACTCGCCAAAGGTGGTCACGCGGAATAACTGTCCAATACTGTTTCCTGCCATCACGGCTCCGATGTTGTTGTTTGTGTTTGAGCGTTGTGAAACGGGCCGAAGCCCGCTGGATTAATCTTTATAGATGCTGAAGTGTTCGCGCGCGTCGAGCAGCTGCGCTTTGGTCAGCATAAAGACGCCGTCACCGCCGTTGTCGAACTCAAGCCAGGTGAACGGCACATCCGGGTACTGCTCTATCAGATGTACCATGCTGTTGCCCACTTCACAAATCAGAACGCCGTCGTCGGTCAGGTAATCCGGCGCGCAGGCCAGAATGCGGCGCGTCAGCTTCAGGCCGTCAGAGCCCGACGCCAGACCGAGCTCCGGCTCGTGACGGTATTCGTTCGGCAGATCGGACATGTCTTCCGCATCGACGTACGGCGGGTTGGTAACGATCAGATCGTACTGCAGCGTCGGCAGATCGCGGAACAGGTCAGAGCGAATTGGCGTAACGTGATGGATGAGCCCATGCTCTTCGATGTTGTGCTCGGTCACGGCCAGCGCGTCGGTGGAAATATCGACTGCGTCCACTTCCGCTTCCGGGAAGGCGTACGCGCAGGCAATCGCGATGCAGCCGCTGCCGGTACACATATCGAGAATGTGCTGCGGCTGATGGCCAATCAGGCCTTCAAAGTGGTTGTTGATCAGCTCGCCAATCGGCGAGCGCGGCACCAGCACGCGTTCATCGACATAGAACTCGTGGCCGCAGAACCAGGCTTTGTTGGTCAGGTAGGCGACCGGAATGCGCTCGTTCACGCGGCGGATCACGCGCTCAACGATGCGGTGTTTTTCGCTGGAGGTCAGGCGCGCGGTGCGCATGTCTTCCGGGATATCCAGCGGCAGGTAAAGGGACGGCAGCACCAGCTGCACGGCTTCATCCCACGGGTTATCGGTACCGTGACCGTACCAGATATTGGCGGCGCTGAAGCGGCTAACCGACCAGCGCAACATGTCCTGTATGGTATGCAGCTCGTTTACTGCTTCATCGACAAATATTTTATCCACTCTTTCCTCCAGGGCATGCTCGCATAATTTTCGGCGGCTAGTTTGCCATGAAGACGGCGATAAATCAGCAATGACGCGTCGCGCTTGAGGTTAAAAAATGCGTTTAGTCGGGTACACTGTCGGAAATACGAGATGAGAATGACGAATGAAAAAGAAAACATCGCTCAGCGAGGAGGATCAGGCGCTCTTCCGTCAGCTGATGACAGGGACGCGTAAAATCACGCAGGACACCATCGTCCATCGCCCGCTGCGTAAAAAAATCAGCGAAGTACCGGTCAAACGCCTGCTGCAGGAGCAGGCGGATAACAGCCACTATTTTTCAGATGAATTTCAGCCGCTGCTCAACACGCAAGGGGCTGTGAAGTACGTACGCGAAGACGTCAGTCATTTTGAGCTGAAAAAATTACGCCGCGGAGATTATTCGCCGGAGCTGTTTCTCGATCTGCACGGTTTAACGCAGATGCAGGCGAAACAGGAGCTGGGGGCGTTGATCGCCGCATGTCGCCGTGAACATGTTTTTTGCGCCTGCGTGATGCATGGCCACGGTAAACATATCCTCAAGCAACAGACGCCGCTGTGGCTGGCTCAGCACCCACACGTAATGGCTTTTCATCAGGCACCGAAAGAGTACGGCGGAGATGCCGCGTTGCTGGTGTTGATTGAAGTGGAAGAGTGGCAGCCGCCAGAGTTGCCCTGACAGAATGGCGGGAAGCACATTGCACCCGCCATATCGCACGTCACGTCAGATCGCTTTTGCCATCTTCAGGTTGCACGGACTCATTTGCCAGTTGAAGACACCTTTGCCCGTTTCGTCGAGAGAAACATTGGCAATGGCGGATGTCGTGAACATCGGCGGGGTTTCGCCCGGGCACAGCTCAGATACCAGATAGCCAACCAGTGGCAGGTGGGAAATGACCAGCGCGGAGGCGACACCTTCATTGCACAGCGCCTGAAGATAAGCGCTGACAAGGCCTACATCGCCACACGGGGTGAGTTCAGGGAGAACATCCACACTGGTCGGCAGGTTCATACACTCCCCTACCACATCCAGCGTCTGTTCTGCACGCAGGAACGGACTCACCAGAACGCGTTCGATGTCCACTTTTTGACCGTTAAGCCAGTTCGCCATCAGACGAGATTCGTCGCAGCCACAGACGGTCAAAGGACGTACTGAGTCACTGGCGGCATCGAGTGCCGCGTCGCCGTGACGCATGATAAAAACTTGCATATTGCACCGCTTTTGTTAACCAGAATCACCGGCGTTAACTACCCGCGATAAATGCTAAGAGGTAGAAAACCCGATGGCCGGGCATTGTGCCTGATCCATTCGGTGAATGAAACGCTGTTTTTTACCTCAATGGCGTAAGTATAGTCAATCTCTGTTTACAAAATCGCCAGAACAGGTCCATTCACTTCAGGATTTACCCTTCTTTGACCTCAGCTTACGAGGACAGTTTCCCTTGCAGGCCAAAATGTCTGGCCGCGTTCCGCCATCTGCAATAATTCGTCACACGGTGTAAAACGCGGACCATATTGCGAAGCCAGACGTTGCAGGATAGCAACCACTTCACCCGCGCCGAGCGTATCCATGTAACGGAACGGGCCGCCAAGGAACGGCGGGAAACCAATGCCAAATACCGCGCCGATGTCGCCATCGCGTGCACTCTTGATCACCTGCTCATCAAAGCAGCGCGCCGCTTCATTGAGCATCATCATCACGCAGCGCTCTGCGCACTGAACGGCGGACAGTTTTCCCTGACCTGTGGTCGAAATGAGTCCATATACCGAAGGGTCGACCTGTTTCCTGCTTTTACGCCCTTTCGCGCCGTAAAGATAGAAACCGCGTTCATTTTTTCTGCCTTTGCGATCGTCCTTCAAAATCGCAGAAACAATGTTTGCAGGTGGGCTAAAACGATCGCCATATGCGGCTTCAAGCACTGGTATAATTTTAGTGCCGGTGTCTATTCCCACCTCATCCAAAAGTTGGATTGGGCCAACGGGGAAACCAAACTTTACCAGCGCCTCGTCGACGTGCTCAATCTTCTCCCCTTCCGTCAGCAATCGCATTGCTTCATTAATGTAGGGAGCCAGAATGCGGTTGACGTAGAAGCCAGCTTTGTCCGCTACCACAATCGGGATTTTGCCCTGTTTTTTCGCCAGCTTCACCACGGTGGCAACAGTTTGCGGACTGGTAGTCGCGTGTGGAATAACTTCCACCAGCGGCATTTTTTCGACCGGGCTAAAGAAGTGCAGCCCAATCACCTGCTCAGGACGCGCGGCTTTCGCCGCGATATCGCCAATCGGCAATGACGACGTATTGGAGGCAAAAATGGTATGCGGGGCGCAATGTTGCTCAACGTCTGCCACCATCTGCTGCTTAAGCGCCAGATCTTCAAACACGGCTTCAATCACCAGATCGCGGTGCGCAAAACCGCTGTAATCCGTCGTACCGGAGATCATCGCCAGGGTTTTATCACGCTCGCTCGCCTTGATATGGCGGCGCTTGACCTTTTGATCAAGGTTCTGCCAGCTGTACTGCAGCGCGTGGTTGATCCCCTTAGGATTAATGTCTTTGATTCGTACAGGCAATTTGCCTTTGCTGGCGGTAACAAAAGAGATTCCGCCGCCCATGAGCCCCCCACCCAGTACGCCAATGGCACGCAGCGGCGCAGGCTGCGCCTCGCTGCCCGGATCTTTTTTCACGTCCGTGCTGGCGAAGAAGATGCTGAGCAGCGCCTGTGACTGCGGCGTCATCGCCAGTTCGCCAAAGGCTTTGGCCTCCGCTGCATAGCCGCTGCTGCTGCCCTGCGACAGCCCGGTTTCGATCACTTCCAGGATCCGCTTTGCCGCCGGGTAATTGCCTTTGGTTTTTTGTTCGGTCTTTTTGCCCACCATGTTGAACAGGAGCGTTCTTCCCAGCGGGCCAGCCAGCACGCGCTCGCGTACCGGCAGAGGACGTTTTGCCTGACGCCCTTTCAGCGCAAGCTCAACGGCGGCCTCCAGCAAAATGGACTGCGGCACGACGTCATCGACCAGACCGGCTTTCAGCGCCTGACGGGCACGCAGCTGTTTACCGGTTAAGATCATCTCCAGTGCAGTGCTAACGCCCACCAGGCGCGGCAGCCGTTGCGTTCCGCCGGAGCCAGGCAGCAGGCCCAGCTGCACTTCCGGCAGACCCAGAATCGTTTTCGCATCGTCGGTGCAAATCCGGCTGTGACAGGCCAGCGCCAGCTCAAGCCCACCGCCCAGACAGGCACCGTGGATCGCGGCAATAACCGGGATCGGCAGGCCGTTGATCTCCGCCATCACCTGCTGGCCCTGACGCGCCAGCTCTTCGGCTTCCAGAGCGCTTTGCGCCCGGGCGATCATGTTGATATCCGCGCCGGCGATAAAGTTATCCGGCTTGGCAGAGATAAACACCAGACCACGAATGGCTTTGTTGTCGCGGATCTGCTTTAGCATCGCGCGCACCTGAACACCAAATTCGGCCTTCAGGGTATTCATCTTTTCATCAGGCACATCAATAGTGATAACGGCCACGTTATCGAGGCGAACCGTTAGATTAAATGCAGATGGCATATCCATTATTCAGCCTCCAGAACCATTGCTGCGCCAAGGCCACCCGCCGCACAGGCGGTAACGAGGCCAAACCCGCCGCCGCGGCGACGGAGTTCATGTAATGTTTGCGTGATCATCCTCGCTCCTGTGGCGGCAAACGGATGACCGTAGGCGATAGAGCCGCCCAGCACGTTGAATTTACTCTGATCCACTTCCCCCGTGGCATGGGCGCGGCCCAGCACATCGCGCGCGAAACGCTCGCTTGCCAGCAGCTGTACGTTTGCCAGGGTTTGCGCGGCAAACGCTTCGTGCATATCAATCAGGGTTAAATCAGCCAGCGTCAGCCCCGCGCGCTCCAGCGCCAGCGGCGTGGACCACGCCGGACCTAACAGCATGTCCTGCCAGACATCAATGGCGGTGAAAGCATAGCTACGTAAATAGCCCAGGGGTGTAATGCCCAACTCCTTCGCGCGGGATTCGGTCATCAGGATCACGGCGGCGGCGCCATCCGTCAGCGGCGTACTGTTCGCCGCCGTCACCGAGCCGTGTTTGCGGTCAAACGCCGGGCGCAGTTTGGCGTAATCCGCCAGCGTTGAGGTGCCGCGAATATTGTTATCTTCCACAAGCGGTTCACGGTAGGGGGGAATATAGGCGGTCATGACCTCGTCGGTTAGCTTGCCTTCCGACCAGGCTTTTGCCGCAAGCTGATGCGAGCAATGCGCCAGGGCATCCTGTTGTTCACGCGTAATGCCGTACGTTTTTGCCATCTGCTCGGCGGTATCGCCCATGCGCAGGCCGGTGGAGTATTCCGCGACGGCAGGTGGTACAGGCATGAGGTCGCGCAGGCGTAAACGCGAGAAGAGTTTGAGTTTCTGACCCGTCGAGCGGGCTTTATTGGCATCTACCAGGATGCGCGCCAGCTTTTTACTGACCCCAATCGGCAGCACCGAAGAGGAGTCCGCACCACCCGCAATCCCGGCGCGAATCGTGCCCGCCATCAGGCTTTCAGCGACGTTAGCCACGGCCTGGAAGCTGGTTGCGCAGGCGCGGCTGACGCTGTAGGCATCGGTATGCACGTTCATCCCGGTACCGAGGACGATTTCCCGCGCAATATTGGGGGCTTCAGGCATCTGCACGACCTGACCGAATACCAGCTGTTCGATGACCTCAGGCGGAATTTCGCTGCGAGCCAGCATTTCCCCCACTACCATTTTCCCCAGGTCGACGGCCGGTATGCCATGAAACGCCGTTGCCTGACGCGCAAATGGCGTGCGCAATCCACTGACTATGGCAATGCGATCGCCCTGACGGGTAATAAGCGGTAATGCCTGACTCATAACACTCCCCTGTAAAAAATTTTCGCAAACATAAAGTGGTCTGACCTGATAATAGTCTTAACCATTTTTTTACATTCAGCCAATCGGGGAAACGAAAAAGTGCGAGCTAAAACACAGAGAAGAAAAAGAAAATGCCCCTGCATAGCAGAGGCATTTGTGCGGTTTGTTGCCGGGTGCGCAAGGTAAAAGCAAAACGGTAACCTGTAGGTTACCGTTTTTAATGTTTGCGCCCTCTCCCATGGGAGAGGGTCGGGGTGAGGGCTTCAGGCCGCAGAAATTAACGCAGGCCCAGCTGGAAAATCAGCGTTTCAGCTTCACAGGCGAAGACAAAGTCGATGTCCAGCTTCACGCCGCCTTCCACTTCGGTAAAGGTAGACTTGATTTCACACGGATCGGATTCAACGTCACGCGCACGCTTGCTCAGCGCGGTCAGGGTCTCTTCCGCTTCGGCACGGTTGGTGAATACACGGCTGTAAGAGGCGGTGCAATCGGTGTTGTCCATGATGGTCCCAACATCCATACAGCAGCAAACCGGGGTTTCATCAGTACTGCATTTACTCATAGCTCAATTTCCTCTGTATTCGCGCTGCGCGCGAGATAAACACGATGCTGCTATTTTACGCCCCGGCGCGGGCGCTCTCCAGCCGTTAATGGCGCAAAAGCGGATAAGTGACCAATATCACACTAAAAAATGATCTAAAACAAAAACCACCCTTTTGGGTGAGTCGTGATGGTCACAATTTTGCCAACCAGATCTCGTTTCACGAAACATGTTTGAAAATATTAATAAACAACCTTGCAACATTCCGGCTGGTCAGACCTATACTCTGGCCACTGGTCTGATTTGTCTGTCATACCTCAGACCCTACACTTCGCGCTCCTGTTACGGTATGTAACAATTATTGAATAAAAATAACTCAATGAGGTTATGGTCATGAGCCAGAAAACCCTGTTCAACAAGACTGCGCTGGCAGTCGCAGTGGCACTCGTCTCCACTTCCGCCTGGTCAGCGGGCTTTCAGTTAAACGAATTTTCTTCCTCTGGCCTTGGCCGTGCGTATTCCGGGGAAGGCGCTATTGCTGATGATGCGGGTAACGCGAGTCGTAACCCCGCGTTGATCATGATGTTCGATCGTCCGACTTTCTCTGCCGGTGCAATTTTTGTCGATCCAGGTGTTGATATCTCGGGCCGTTCTCCGACAGGTGCCGATCTGAAGTCGGATAACATTGCCCCAACGGCATGGGTTCCAAACATGCACTTCGTGGCGCCGATTAACGACCAGTTCGGCTGGGGCGCATCCGTGACCTCTAACTACGGTTTAGCAACCGAGTTCAATAACGACTATGCAGCTGGGGCGTTTGGCGGTAAAACCGACCTGGAAACCCTGAACCTGAACCTGAGCGGTGCTTACCGTCTGGATAATCACTGGAGTTTCGGCGTTGGCTTTGACGCTGTGTATGCTAAAGCGAAGATCGAACGTTACGCGGGCGACCTGGGCAAAGTCGTCGCTGGCTCAGGCGCACTTCCACCAGCCCTGGCACAGCGTGTGGCGGGTATCCCGGCAGATACTCAGATCGCTTATCTGAAGGGCGATGAGTGGGGCTTTGGCTGGAACGCCGGTATCCTTTATGAACTCGATAAAAACAACCGTTACGGCTTTACCTACCGTTCAGAAGTAAAAATCGATTTTGATGGTGATTATAAAAGCAGCCTCCCTTCTGCTTATAACCAGATCCTCGGCAACTTCGGTCTTCCGATGGGAACCAATGGCCAAACCACTGGCGGCTCTCTGAGCCTGCACTTACCAGAAATGTGGGAATTGTCAGGTTATAACAAAGTGGCACCACAGTGGGCAGTTCACTATAGCCTGACCTACACCAGCTGGAGCCAGTTCCAGGAGCTGAAGGCGACCAATAGCAACGGCGACACGCTCTTCTATAAAGATGAGAGCTTCCGTGATGCTTACCGCATCGCTCTGGGGACAACCTACTATATGGATGACAACTGGACATTCCGCACCGGTATTGCCTTCGATGATAGTCCGGTACCAGCAGACAAACGCTCTATCTCGATTCCCGATCAGGACCGCTTCTGGCTGAGCGCTGGTGCGACCTATGCATTCAACAAGGATGCTTCTATTGATGCGGGCATATCTTATATGCACGGTCAAAAAGTTAACTTCAAGGAAGGTCCGTATGAGTTCTCTTCCGAAGGTAAAGCCTGGCTGTACGGCATGAACTTCAACTACGCGTTCTAATCGCGCTGGAATCAAAAAAGGTGAGCATTGCTCACCTTTTTTATTTACTCCGAATCGATATCTTTTAGTTCGTTTTCGATCGCCTTCGCGTTTGGATTCTCTTCCGGCTTCAGCTTGCCGCCGTTGGCAATAAAGTCATGATTCTGGAAGTACGCTTCACGCACCATAATGTATGGGTCAGAAGACTGGCGCAGCAGACCATCAGAGTCGAGCAGTTGCGCGCGGGTTTCAATTCCTTCCACCGTCCATTTACCCACCGACAGCGGCCAGGTCAGCCACGACAGGACCGGATACAGCGTATCCACCATATCGCCGCCATCATCACGGAGGGTGAAACTACCGTAGAACGGTAAATGCACGTACGGACCATATCCGACGCCATAGTGTCCCATCGTGCTGCCGAAACGGTGCGGCTGTTCACGCTGCAGTTTCTGGTTAGCCATACCTGCAACATCAATAAAGCCACCCATCCCCAGAATGGAGTTCAGGAAGAAGCGGGTAAAGTGGACCATCCCCTGATACGGGTCGCCCTGCAGGAAGTAGTTCACCATGACCGCAGGCTCTTCGAGGTTGCTGGTAAAGTTACTTAACCCGTTACGCGCAGGTTGTGGAACATAATCGCGCCATGCTACTGCCACCGGACGAACCACATACGGGTCCAGTACGTTGTAGTTGAAGCTATACATTGAGCGGTTAAATCCTTCGAGAGGATCGGAGCGTCCCGTTTGCTCACCGGAGCTGGCGCAGCCCACAAGCATCGTCGCGCCAAGCGCAAGCGCCGACAGCCGAAGTTTCATAAATATCTCCCTGTTCAGTATGGCTATCGTTGATTGCCATCCGTAACGGAGCCGTTGACGCTCCGTCTGTAAACGTGCAAGCGATTGTAACAGCACGTTTACCGATGTCTATGAGCACAATTACGGGCAGTAATCACCGTGACTCTGATCTCAGCATAGCCTGGCTTTAGGAATTCGTTTCGCTGGCAATTTTATAATGTCTTTGAAAGAGATGTATCACCTTTGTTGTCATTGCAGCCAAATTAAGAGCATCCCCACAGGCATCCCGACAAAAGCCGCTACGCTTAACAGAAAGATCAACCTCCGGGAGCAGATATGAAAGATGTAGGCGAAGAAAAAATTGGCGAGAGCAATGAGGAGCTTGAAATTGAAAGCGAGGAGAAGGCGCGCGGCGAGAAGATAGAAATTGATGAAGATCGCCTCCCCTCCCGCGCAATGGCCATCCACGAGCATATACGCCAGGATGGTGAAAAAGAGATGGAGCGCGACGCGATGGCCCTCTTCTGGTCAGCCATCGCTGCCGGGCTATCAATGGGCGCATCTCTGCTTGCGAAAGGGATATTTCATGTGCAGCTGGAAGGCGTGCCCGGTGGATTTTTACTGGAAAACCTCGGCTATACCTTCGGCTTTATTATTGTCATCATGGCCCGCCAGCAGCTGTTTACCGAAAACACGGTGACCGCCGTTCTGCCGGTGATGCAAAACCCCACACTCGGTAATTTCGGCTTATTGATGCGGCTCTGGAGCGTGGTTCTGCTGGGTAATATCATTGGCACGGGCATCGCGGCATGGGCGTTTGAATATATGCCGATCTTTGATGAACCCACCCGGGATGCGTTTGTGAAAATCGGCATGGACGTAATGAAAAACACGCCGGTCGAGATGTTCTCAAACGCCATCATCTCTGGCTGGATTATCGCCACGATGGTCTGGATGTTTCCTTCAGCGGGAAGCGCCAAAATTGTGGTGATCATATTGATGACCTGGCTAATTGCGCTGGCGGACACCACGCATATTGTGGTCGGTACCGTTGAAATCCTCTATCTGGTCTTTAACGGTACGCTTCACTGGAGCGATTTCTTCTGGCCGTTTGCCCTTCCGACGCTGGCGGGAAACATTTGCGGCGGAACGTTTATCTTCGCGCTGTTAAGCCATGCCCAAATTCGTAACGACATGTCGAACAAACGCAAAGCTGAGCTTAAGGCAAGGGAAAATGATGATAAATCGACAAAAAAATCGACCTGAATGGTGACTCTTTGAGCAGTCAGGCGGCGATGCGCTTAACGCAAAGTGTAAATAAGGCTATACTCGTGCCGCCTCGTCCCCTTAGTTAAATGGATATAACGAGCCCCTCCTAAGGGCTAGTTGCAGGTTCGATTCCTGCAGGGGACACTTTACCCTCCCGCTTTTTCCAGTACATTCGTTTGTCCACCGCCAGAATTCAATGAGCAGAAGAATCCTGTTTTATTTGAGCGTAACGCGTTGCCAGCTGTTTAAGACGCAACTCCAGTTGAGTCTTTTCTGCTTCAGGAAGCGCATCTCCTGCTGGATGCTGTGACAGGCGCCTGAGTTGTTCTTCAGCCGGTATCGTCTGGTTAAATGACTGTATAGTCGAAAAAACTACCGATTTAAGCTCGCTTACCGTGATGTATTTTCCTTTTTGCTCGTCCAGGCTACTCAGCCGATGACTCAGTTGTTGAAGCGTCATCATTCCCTGATGCCAGCTGTTCATTGCGTCGACAGGTAACGCTGCCGCGTTAAATTTTTGCTGCCACTGCATTGTGAGCAGTTTCGCCTCCTCCGGCCATAATGTCTGGAGCTGCTTTAACAGCTGAAGGCTGTAGGAAATATTCCAGTCAGGAGGCAGTTTATCCAGGCGGGCAAGCTGCTGCTGAGTGTCTGCGATAAAAGTGGACGGTAAACTACCTCGCAGTGTTAACGCGTTTTGCTGCACAGTCGTGAGCACTTCAGGTAACGGAGCCAGAGAGGCAAAAGCCTGAGTCACCAGGGGGTCGGGTCTGGACAAAGAAACCCATCCCCACGCCGCAGCGATACAAACCACCAGCGTGGAACACATCCCGACAAAAAAGGGCTTCCACTGTCTGACAGGCACGGGGGCTGTCGTGCGCTCCTCTCCATTAGGCTGATTTTCCTGATGCACCACATATACCCATTTCACCTCTTCGATCGGTTCGGCTTTCTCCAGAGGCGATTCGCTATCGGGCTTCATGTTCACATTCAAATCGGACGTCTCATTACTGCTTTCCAGCCGTTCAGCATTTGAACGTATTAACGCTCGTAACGTATCGAGCTGGCTAAGGTGTTTAAGCTCAAGGCGCTGGAGCACCGCGCTCAGGCTGGTAAGTAACGCTTCAGCACGATAAAGCTCACTTAGATGGCTGCTGTTGAATGGAAGCATACGCATGCGCTGCTGCAGGCGCTGGCTCAGGCCGCTAAGGATTTCCATACGAGCGTGTTGTGTCTTCGGCCATAAGGTTCCCCACTGGCGGCTAATCAGGGCCTCCAGAATCGCCAGCCCTTCATTCAGGCCAGCTAATCCAGACAGGTGAGTACGGGCAAGGGCGTACCAGGCTGCTGTCTGCAACTCCACACCGTTCTGTTCAAACATTGAGAGACAGAGTCTTTGGACATATTGCCAGTTCACATCAGGGCGAGCAGGATGTGTAAGCTTACTGAGTTCATCGCGGAGGGCGGCATAATCTGACAGCGTACGCGGGTCGCCGCCGGTTTTTAACGTTATATGTTTGGTCATTCTGCAGGGCCTGCATATCCGTGTCGGTTAATATCGTCAGTTGATGTGTAAAGCAATTTTGCGTGTAGAAACGCAATGACTAATAAAGGAATGAATGTTAATGCTAGGGCAGCAGCGCTAAAATCAGACCGAAAAAAACACCTTCATCAAATAGTTGTCCTGACTGAGGTGATGTATCAGGGGGAGTAAAGATCCAGTCATATACACTCCCCACCCGCATGAACAGGCGTCCTTGAGAAATCGCGCTGTACCCGGAAAAAAAAGTCACTTCGACACAGCCTGCAACTCCCTGTCCATACAGGAATATCGGCATAAACTTAACCGCCCGGTTACCATAACGCAGGACGATACCGGAAATATCAAAAGCCCCCCCCCTCCACCAGCAGGTCCGGAACATATACCGCCAGTGGCTCTGCATTCAGTCCGGTATCTGTCAGCCACGCGTCCATTTGATCCTGGAGCTGAGCCATTCGCTGGCGAAACGCTGCAATATCAGCCTGACTCTTGCTAACTGCGGGAACAGGTGAAGGTTGTCGCGCCTGCAGCTTCTTCAGGAACTGTGATTTTACTGACATGGTGTTAACTGACCTTATATACGAGGTGTTGTGTCGAGATACTGCTGTTGCCTGAGATGCCGCAACAGGACCCGACCTTCGGGCATAAACTCAGTCCCGTAGCGCACCAGGCCAATCCCTTTAAGTTCAGCGTCAATGGTATAGCGCAGCTCGCCGGGAATGTTCTGCTCCAGCAGAACAACGTCTATTTTTTTCAGGCGTGGCTCATATTTGAGCAGAACGGCAGCCAATGTGCCCATGAGCTCATGGGCCGTTCCGGGCATCCCCTGCAGGATTTTCGTCATATCTGGCAGCCCGTAATCAGGCAGATGCGCCAGCGTGCCGGCGCGACAGTTGAGAACGCGCTGCATGTTGTCCAGAACCGAAAGGATGACCTGGTTTTCTTCACTGACCTGTTTAAGGTCGAGGCCACCGCTAAAATTTCCGGTTAGCATTTCATACAGCGAAGGCGTGTTATGTCCCTGGGGCATCAGTCGTCCTTAAGCGGTTGCAGCGTCAGATGGTTCTCGCCGGCTTCAAGAATGCGCGGTTTATCGGGATCCAGATCGCTGCGCTTGATAACCTGCTTCCATGTTTCGTTGGTCATGTCCGGATGACGAAACAGCCCCACTACCGCGACAAACTGCGCCTCTTCTTCCATCGGCATATCAAGGCTTGCATCCCCCCCCGGTTTTACCACGATATTACGACTGGCCAGCATGTCGTCTTTCAGAATGCTGGCATCATCCTGAAGCAATTGCTGATAAACCGTCTTATCAAAGGTTTTGCGGTCTTTGAGCTGGTAAACCCTGACCACGACAGGCTCAGACAGCGAGTTATTTTCGCGAGAGTCGGTGTTCAGAGCTTCGCGCGCGGTGAAATCCAGATGCAGGATTTTAATTTTTTTATAGAACACAGAATTAAACGCCGATTTGGTACCGTCGGTAACGATCTGCGTCACCCCGCAACCAGTCAGAATAAGCGCCATGAGAGGCATCATCCAGCGCGCGGTTTTAGTTAAACTTGTACGTGACACGTCGGTTTCCTTGTTGTGTTTTCGCGGGCTGCAGGCCGGTGTAATAGCCCAGTTCGGTCGTATAGGTCTTCGGGATATCATCCGGGAGAACTTCGTCTTCCGCGCCCAGCACGCCATTCATCCCCAGCCAGAATGGGCCTTCGCCAAGGGGCGGCGCGGCCAGCAGCCGGGTGCGGGTGGTCAGGGTGATTTTTGCCTTAAAGCGCCAGCCCAGATAGACACGCAGCATCACCAGAAAGTCCTGATACAGCAGACTGTCCGGCTTCCAGCCCTGCGCTTCCTGTTCGTTATCCGTCCTGAGCGCAATCAGCAGTTGGCTGCTGGCATCCATTGCTTCGTTACCGAGCGGCGTATTGCCGTCCAGCAGAAAATCTTCATCGCCATAAAAGCCCAGCGGCTGACTGACCTCCACCGGCCGCAGGCAGTACGGGCTAACCTGTACGGTGGTATCCGGTGCCAGCAGGCTCACCAGCGCCTGCATCCCCTCCTGGGTTTTACCTGGCTGCTGCAGTACGCCAAGCAGCGACAGAAAGCGCGATACCGGCGTGGCGATGTGCTCTGCGGTGCCCGGAATGCCCAGCCCAACCAGACCCAGCAACGACTGCGAAATGCTGTCAGTCCCGCCAGGCTCGAATGTGGCCGGGTAGGAATATTTTCGCCAGATCCGATAAAACTGCGTCAGGATGCGGTGGCTGAAGATATCCAGAAAGCCCTGTAGCGCCTCATGCCCTTCCCGGCGCTGGGTAATGTCGTCGAGATAGGCGGTTGGCAGCGGCGAATCCACGCCGTACATGCCCATAAACGTGGCGCGGATGAGCGGTGGTTTACTGTCATCCTCTTCGTCATACTCCACGGCCTTGAGTTCGCTCGCCGGAAAGCCCATCCCGGGGTGTGGTGCAAATCGCACCGGGTCGTCACCGGGATGGCTGGTTGAGCCCATCAGCGGCCGGTCCGGATTCTCTTTCTCCAGCAACTGGCAGAAACGGTAAAAGTTTATCCGGTTAAGAGCGGCCTCCAGCCTCGGTGTCAGCCGGGAATGCGGCGGTTGTGCTTCTCTTCCCATTCCAGGCGCTCTCCGGTTGGTCGCAGGATAATAATCAGGCGGTTAAACAGATAGATGTCAGTGTAGAGCGCGAAGAAGCGGCTCAACATCTCGCCGAACAGGCAGATGTCGCCGCGTCCGGCAAAACCGTGGCTGTCCAGCGTCACCTCAATCTGCACGCCGCGTACCAGGTAGCCCTGCTCGAAACGCTCGGTTTCGCTGTGCTTCACGTCAATGATGGCTTCCAGACGGCGGCGGTTCATCTCGCTGTCAGTCCACTCGTACAGCGCCAGCGTGCCACGCAGCACATCGGCATTATCCATCATCGACAGAAATCCGCTGCCGAGATGGCTCAGCACGCGCCAGTGGAAACGGTCCTGCGCCGGGGGATAACAGGGTAACGTCGGCGCACACAGGTTACGGACGGCGATACTGGTCGAGGTGGTTTTCATCACCGTATCAAGCACGGTGCTCTGCAGTGCACGGCGAGGTAGCTGTCCGTTGGTGCCCGTGAGCGTCAGCGACAGGCTTTCATCCTCCGGCACCGTGTGGTTATCAAACGCTTCGCCGCCGAGGATAAGCCAGGTGTTATGCAGCCCGGACGGACCGCGGCGCACGCGGGTGTGGTAGTAATATTCCGGGGCCTCATGGCGCATCATCCCACCCTTGTGGCGGAAGCTGGAGAACGGCACGTAGGTATGATGGCTCGATGACATCACCGAATCCACCGCGTATATCTCGGTATGACCGTCCTGCACGCGCATCGGGCGCAGCATATATTCGGTCTGCAATGAATTGAGCGTCAGCGGGTCGGATTCCAGCGGGAAGAGGTTTATCACCGGCACACAGTTCAGGCGCAGATGCTTTTCGGTAAAGCTGAAATCATGCTCCCAGCGTTCCGACAGTACCACGTCGATTTCAAACCAGGGGAGCTCTGCCGGAAAGGCCACGGTCTCCAGCCCACGCAGGCCAGTAAACATGAATTTCTCACGGAAGGTGAAATACTCCAGCAGCAGCTGATAGCCGCTAAAGCTGCTGCTTCCCTTCGGCCACAGGTCGTCATCATCGCCAAAACCCAGCGCGGTGAAATACCCGTCGAGCGGTCTTCTGTCCATGTCGCCCGGCATCCGCAGCCAGAGGCGCGCCGTGTTCATGGTGAAGGCTTCATGCATGGCGCAGGCCAGCGGTGCATCAGCGTTAAAGTAGAACGGGAGCTGGCTGAGATCGACACGGCTCCAGTCGGCGAGATGGCTGCAGTTAAAGCGCAGCGTGATGACCGAACGGCCATCCGGATCGGTCGCCAGTCGGGCACTCTCAAGCGACAATGGCTGAAGGGTAATCTCTTTGGTCGTGGTGTACCGGCAACGCGTACCCTTCTCACCGATCGGTCGCGAGTTCACCTCAAAGCCTTTGACGATGCGCATCGGCTCTTTCATCTCACCCCAGTCGGGAGTGAACTCCACCACCGACATCGACGGGATGGTGCGCAGGTAATGCGGCCACAGCAGGCTGACCAGCCCTTCGGTCAGTTCTGGCAGATCGTCATCAAGCTTCTCGCGAAGACGCCCCATCAGGAAAGCAAAGCCTTCAAACAGACGCTCCACGTACGGGTCGCGCGCGCCCGCTTTATCGAGATTGAGCATTGCCGCCTGCTCGGGGTGAGCACGAGCAAACTCTTCACCGGCTTCCAGAAGGTAGCGCATTTCAGCGTCATAATAACGCAGGGTTAAATCATCCATAAGAACCTGAATATTTGTGTTTTAGAGGTATGCCAGGTGTTGTTACCCGCAAAGCACTGCACTGCTTGCCGGATCGAGCGCAATCAAACCTGCCAGAAGCTGGTCCATCTCCGGTTGAAGCCGTGATTTATCGGTTTCACTGCGTGTGGCTTTCATGCGCAGCAGTCTGAGGCGACGTGATTTCACTTCAAAGAGCAGTGTTGGTGTCCACTGCGTGAGGGTGATGGATTGAGCTGCTCCATCGAGTTCACCAAGCAGATGCATAGCCAGCTCATTTTTGCCCTTCTGCTCTGCTATGCGGGCCATCAGCAGGCGCAGCAGCCATTTGTCTTTTGTGGAGTCCGTACCAGGCCGGGTCTGCAGCCAGTGGAGTGTGGTATCAAGACCTTCGCTGTCCGCTTTCTCCAGTGCCTCAGGTTCGAGCGCCAGAATATCGTTGTCCTCCGTGCTGGCGGCACTGACCGGCTCATCCCGCCAGCCGGACATATCGTCCAGCACGCTCTGGTTTATCCAGTTCAACGTGACCTCATCGGCAAACGGCGTACCGTCATTAAAGGCCAGGGTTTCAAGACCGGTAAGGCGGCGCAGCAGTCCTTTCAGGTCTGCAACGATGATATCGGCCAGTACATCCTGCCCCGATTTAATCAGTGCCTGGTGGATATACCACTGCAAATCCAGCCAGAGGTGGTTGGCACCGCGCGAGAAGGTGCTGTCTGCCTGCTCCAGTATCTCCAGCCAGCTCTGTTGCAGGTACAGACGTTTGAGCATGGCACGCTGGTCAGCCCGCGGCGGTTCGATGCGCGTTTTCCCTTCAGCATCCGGTGCCGGAATAGCGCTCAGCGTGTCATGACGCAGACTTTTCATCAGACGATGCGCCGCAAGCCAACCACCGGGTTGTTCACGCAGATACCCCGTCAGGGTGCGAGCCTGGGCCAGTAAATCCTGACCGGAGGTGATGCGACCCAGCACTGGCGCATCCTGCTCTGTCGTGTGAGATGATTGCTGCGCACGTGTCTGACTGCTGGCGTTCTGCGGTACCACTGCATCCACGCCCCCGCCTTTCATCAGGCGGGACTCCAGAGCACTGTATAGTGCATTGAGCTCCGGCCGTGACGCTTCAGGCTCTGTTTCCAGACTGTCAGTGATGAGCAGTAGCGCCCCGGTGGTACGCTGTGCATCCTCGCCTACGACCTCCGGGTACAGTGACAAACTGTCCAGCACACGGGTACCGGCGAGCCATTCCAGAGCGGCCTTACGACTGCGGTCCCGCTGTGGGTAAAGCTGCATACCGTAGCGCTGCAGTAATCCCGCCAGCAGTTCAAGCCCTTCGGCAAAACCAGCTTCGCCATCCTGGTGCAGGCGAGCCCAGCAGTAATAAGTCGCAACCCGGATATCTTTAGCCACGTTGGTCAGTAACTTTTCGGCAAGCGTGCATATCAGCACAGTATCAATGCCGGAGAGCTTATTGACCTCTTCACGGATACGCTGAAAATCATCGTCATATCCCGGGTCTTCCCCAGTCGGACGGGCAACGCTCACCGGAGCAAGCCAGGGTTGCCAGTTTTCCGTACGTATCTGCGCCTGCTGCCGCTGCTGAGTTTCGTCAGCCTGACAGACGGCAACCAGATTATGCAGTGTGCTCATTATTCGACACCCTCCATGTCATTGTTTCCCGTATTAGCCATAAGCGCCTGAGCGGTGGCCGCGCTGTCGACACTGAATATCTGATCCGGCAGCGTGAAACCACGCAGTTCCAGCAGCGCCAGCGGACCTTTTCCGAGTTGTGAGCGCAGCCCCCACTGCAGGGTGCGACCATCCGGGGCGGTAAAGCTCATCATCCACTGGCTGCGGTCAAGCTGCGCACGCTTGCCCTGGTCCAGCCAGCGAATAAAGCCCCAGGTCCCACTGTAATCCCCAAACAGGCGCGCACCGGCGTTGACTGTGGTCCAGGTCAGCATTGTCCCCGGTTTGTAGGTATCTCCCGGCCAGCGGAAGCTTTGCCAGTCGGCCATCTGGTTGAAGTAGTGCAGTTTTTGTCCATCAATGGTCAACTGGGTTTCCACCACCTGCGGCACAGGACGGGCCTGCAGCTCAAAGCTGATGCCCTGGCTGCCATCGGTGAACAGAATGTCTGACAGCTGGCTCAGTTGATTAATAGCCCGCAGGAAGGCCGGATTAAAGTTCAGTCCCTGGCTGTTGACCTTATCCGGCACCCACTGGCTGCCCTCTTTGTGCAACACACCGCTGAGCTCTGTCGACAGGAAGCGCTCAATACGTCCGCTGTCCTTGCGCACAAATTCAGCCAGCATCGGTAATGAGGCATCACTTTTGCTGGCGGCAAACGGGAAACGTCCGTCAAAGGCAGTTTGCCAGTTCGCGACAATCGAGCGGCTCCATTTATCATTCAGGCTGGCTGCCGACGGCTGAAGCACGGTCTCCCATGCCTGGGTCAGCGGCTGCACAAACATTGTGCTGCCAAAACTGCTCCACTCCTCACCAAGACTTGCCGAAATCAGGCTGCCATATTGCTGGGTGTCGGTGAGGTCCACGCTTTTACCCTGGAATACGGTCTGCGCCAGGGTCTGCATCATCGCCTGCGGGTCAGAAGCGCTGGCCACCTGCTGCAGCCGCAGACGCACGCGGGTGATACGGGTCAGATACGTCTGAAGGCTCAGGGAGTTGTCTGCCGACATGACGTTGCTGCCTTTGTTTTTACCCAGAAGCTGAAGCAGCGGGCCAAAGGTTTCATCCAGCGGTCCCTGCGGCCCCGACGCAGACTGGTCAATCGCAGGTTTGTCTTTCCCGCCCACCAGGTCTTTAGCCGATTTGATGATGGAATCCGAAAGGCCTTCGCTTTGCTGGCCGGTCTGTCCCTGCCAGGCGAGGGTATTCATCAGGGCAATCAGTGGCGACTGGCGGACATCGCTCATCAGCGTCAGCTGGTCGGTAACGTCCGCAATGTTGTTCGCCGGATTAAGTCGCAGACTGTTAAGGAAGCTCAGCCAGCTGCCGGCAAAGTCGGTGAAGTAGCGCTGGGTGAGACGTGCTTTCAGTGCCTCCGGCGACAGGTCTGAGGAGACGGCCTTACGGCTGTCGCTCAGCACCCAGTCAATTTCATCCCGGCGCGACGTTGCCGCCTTCTCGATGGCCTGCTGAATGCCACCTTCCCAGGCCTGACGAGTGAACATCCCCGGTACGACTTCGTCGGTAGTGAACAGACGGCGAGCATCTGTACCGCTGGCCATGTCCTCCAGAGAGACATCGGCAAAGTTACGACGCACGGATTTGAGCATGTTTTCGTACAGGGTGCTTTCCGCATTGCGGCGGCCAATCTGCTGCAACAGCACCTGGCGGCTCTGGCTGACCAGTTGGGCATCAGGGGTGATTTTCCACTGCGGCTGCTTTGGCAGTTCGGTAATGTAGAAGGCCCACAAATCCGGCGACAGGCTTTGCCACAGGCCGGTTGAAATGCCCATCCGCGTCGGCTGCACGGCTTTCATGGTCTGCGCGTAAAACGCGCCGTCGGCTTTATCCGGCCGGGCCATCATCAGCCAGGCTTTCAGCTGGTCATAACCGGGTTTCGCCAGCTGTGCCCGCTGGTCGCTGCCGGGAGCGGAGCCAGCCAGCGCGCTGAGCTTCTGCTTAAGCGCCTCATTTGCCGCGTCACGTATCAAACGGTTGTTCGCCACGCCGTACCAGGGCAGCATCGCGTCGAGCAACTGCTGGTTATGGTCCAGACCAAAACGCTGATACCAGGGCGCGCCTTCCTGAATACGGTGCTGCAGGCGGCCGGCGTCATTACGCAGCGTATGCAGGGCCGTCAGCTGGTAATCCGATACAGAAGGATGCTCCACCAGAGCATGCGCCTGCCCGGCAACAGAGACTATCTGCATACGGTTGACCGCGAACGACAGCAGTATTCCCGCGCCCCAGACACCGATGATGGTCATCAGTGTCCAGGCAAGGGTCTGCTCCCACGCCATACCGACACGGCGGCCACGTACACGGGTGCACTCATCCACAATGCCCTGCCAGGTTGCTGGCAGGGTCAGCGCATGGCGTTGTGATTCGGGGATAAATTTCTCAGGGTCAGCTGCTGCCCCCTCTGACGTATCAACAGGATTGTTCTCCGGCAGGCTGAACATCAAGCCACGCAGCGGGACACGCTGCTGAGAACCAGACAGCCATGGCACCAGTTGCTGAGTCCAGCGGACGATACCGCCGTCTTTGAGGTACTGACCCAGGCGCAGCAGGAAATCGTGGCCGTTGTTCTCAGCGACCTGACTCACACCCTGCGTCCGCAGTGTCGGCAGCATCAGTTCAAGCTGACGGGTAATATCGTCAGGCTTAGCACGTAGCGGGAAACTGGCCCCTACCGTCTGTTCAGGACGCGTATCCTGCGACCAGTTGCTGCCGCACAACTGCCACAGCCAGACCGGAGCGGAATAGCGCAGCAGCTCACTGATTTTTTCCAGCCCACGAAGGTCGTTGTCACTGATTTGCGGAGTCAGGTTAAGCGACTGAGGCATGACCCGGACAATCCCGTCCAGTGGACGCCCTCGGCGCAATTTACGCAGGGCGGTGTATTTTTCCTTGTCCGGGTCAGCAGCCAGACTACCGCCATAAATCAGTACGGTACGGTTGCCTTCAAGCCACTGGTTTTCCTGCAGGCCAGGAACCAGCTGTTCGATGGCCGCCTCATCGCCGGTAATCAGAAGAAGACGGACTTTACGGCGCCAGAATAAGTTGTAGCGTGTATGTAGATATTTTTTCAGCTTCCGAACTGTTACCTGTGCGGAGGAATCACATTTTTTTATTTTCTGAGTCGAAGAGGACTTATTCGTGGTTTGAGCCTTAACCCTCCGATAAGCTTTCTTGCCAAAGAAATAGGTTGTAATGAACAAAAGTAAAATAAAAAGGAGCAACCCTCCAGTCAGGATCAGGGAACTGAAAAGCAAAGCTGTCTGTAAAACAGAATCTGGTGTGATGCCAAATTGAGTCGGGTCGTTTTTGAGTATCAGGCAAACAGCGATCCCCATAAATAAAAAAACAAACAAGATCAACCACAACTGAAATGTTGTGTTCTTCAGTCCCTGTACTATACGTTCCACTTATTTCTCCCGACACGAAACGACTGAACACTACAGTGCCCATAACTTTTGTGAATCTGATGCTGTGCTAAAGCAAATTGTCTTAAGAGACTTTCTGACCCGGATGAATAACCATCCACCAGGGCAAACCTTCCGCTGACGCACTCATAATCAACTGAGGAAATGGCAATGAACCTGACTGACCAGCAGCAAGCGCAACAGCAAGCCAGGGGGAAGTAACTCCCGTCAATCCTGTTTTCAAATCAATATCGGTAATCTGTTCACTTGCTTCGGCACGAGGAAAGCGCAACTTATTTTCAGATAAAAATGACTGCGTTTTATTCTCAGTCCCCATACCAGAAAACCACAGAGATTCAATATGTTCAGCATCGGTTTTACCCCACTCCAAGGCTTGCCTGGCTGATGCGAGTAATGTCTCTGTGTCTTTTGATTGTTCTGGTCTGTGAAAATGAACGGCAGTATTGATGTCTGAATCTGCGTCATCTCCTGAACGTAATAGCAATGCCACGGCCGCTTCACCATCACCATCCGATACGACAGCCCGAAGACAGACTGAGAGGACAAGCAATGAATCTATGCTTTCGGGATTGTCCATCCAGTTGTCAATATCCGACAACCCAAAGTGGGGTAATAATCGAATATTACTTGCAGGTAAAAGCGTAGCAATCTGCTTTTTAAATTCTTCCTGCTCATCCTGGGACAGATAAACATTTGGGTCTACTTGTAAAATAACCTGAAGTTGTATAAATGGTTTTCTTCGAGATAATGCAGCTTTCAATATCGGATCGTTCAGAAGTTCTCTAAATCTGTTCTGAATACGATTAATCACAGGTAAATTGCTGTCACTAAACTGGGCGATATAACTTATGGATTGTGTTTCTGAATCAATAACAGAAGGTAATTTTATTCCCTGTGGCAGCAGAAATTGTTCGGTTAGTGCCCCTGATGTCACAACATGGGGTAAACATACACTTGCAGCATCCACGACCAGAAAATATTGCCCACGCTGAATTTCATTCTCGATATCCTGTTCACGTTCATTATCCCACCCATTTGCGGGCCATACTGTAGATAACCATGCCAGCCAGCGAAAACCAAACAACACGATCCAAATGGCTAATGGTGCACTAATGAAGCAATGCCAGAATAGCGCTCCTCGTTCAGGGCTGTTTGAAGGCCATAACCATGAGGTAAAAAAACCGCCCAAAAACATGAAGATAAGTAATATTACGAACCAGCGTTTTATTGATGGCTGGCAGTTTCTGCTGGCGACATCGGGTATTGTGGAGAGATCGACAGGCATTATTTACTCGTCGTGACATTGTACAGGGATGATATTAGTTTACATCCACAAGAGCACTCGTAATCATGAAAAGCGACAGGGGCCCCCTGGTCTTTCATTGTAGGATGCCCTTGCGAAATAAAGGCTGGGCTATGCCCCTCGATAGAGCAACTGACCGGATCGTTTAGACGCGCAGCACCAATACCTTTAAACTTCATTCTGGAGGAACCAGACAGGACCTCGCCGCCTCCGGTTGTTTTATCGCCAATGCGAATAACACCTTTCATATTTTACCTCCATATTTCGCATCCAATTTTTCTTTAATCTTTTGGTTTGCAGATTTAAGCCGTTGGTTTTTCGCGTCATATGCTTCCTGAGTCTCATTTGCCAGCACAGTACGCCAGCGATGCGGCTCATTATTTTCAGCGCCAACATTAATCGGGTCATTCGGTTCTACTGCACACGCATCAATAACTTCCTGTGGCCACTGAGGAATTTTGCTGGTTTGCATGGCAATATAGCGGGCTATGCTTTCAATAAGCGCAAAAGGCAGATTCAGGACAAGCAGAAACCAGTCTGCCCGCGAATCTATTTGCATCAGTCGCTGAAGGCCTGCGATGTAACCTTCCTTTCGTTTCTCAACCGGAGGACAAAACAAAACAGTTTCAGCCAATTCCTCCAGGCAGTCCTCTTCCATATAGCAGCGAATAAACTCCCAATAAAGAGACAGTTCTGCTCTTTGGCCCACATATCCAAAACTGAACGTATTCAGCACGGTTTCTTTATCTTCGGCCAGAAGATGCCCGACTATACAGTAGCTAATTCGCTGTTTACTGGTGGTGAAGAAAATATCACTCCACGGAACCGTTATAACTTCACCACTAACCTGATAGACATGCACCTGCTGTTTCTTTCGGTTGAACCTTACGGGGTAATGTGTTTTTCGAAATAAATCTTTCAGGAGAAATCGACCAAACCAGCAAATACTGCCCCCGAAAGTAATGCGACAAAACAAAAAAATAAAAAACCATCACCAGTAACAATTGTGATTTTTGTAGTGGCTATAATTGCGATCAGAAACAATATACAAAACGCCATCATAAATGACGCCACATACCCTTTTGTGGGATAAAATTTATCCACAATTTCCAGGTAAGATGAATTCATCCGTATAACGGTATCCACATCGAGAACAGTAGCCTCACCAGAAACCTTTCTTCTTTTACCCTGAACAAAGCGGCTTTATTTTTCTTCTCTGGTCAGCGATCGATTAATCTTAAACGGAATAAAAAGACCAATGTCGTGTAAAATTGCCATTATGCTCTAACCTCTCCTTGTCATTTCGTTCCCGGCTCAGGAACTACTCCGTATTTCGCATCAAGCTTTGCTTTAATCATTTCGTTTGCGGATTTCAACCTTTTGTTTTTCGCGTCATACACTTCTCGTGTCTCATTTGCTAACACGGTACGCCAGCGATGCGGAGAATTATTTTCAGCGCCAACATTAATCGGGTCATTCGGTTCTACTGCACACGCATCAATAACTTCCTGCGACCACTGCGGGATTTTGCTGGTCTGCATCCCGATATAGCGTGCAATACTCTCTATCAGAGAAAGTGGCAATAACAACACGTTGGGGATCCACTCCAGCCGGGAATCCATTTTTATCAACGTTTGCAATCCGATGATATATCCCTCTCTGCGCTTTTCCACTGGAGGGCAATATAAAACGGTTTCAGCCATTTCTGCCAGACAGTCTTCTTCCATATAGCAACGGATGAATTCCCAGTAACGGGATAAATCTGTTTTATTGCCCACATGACCAAAGCTGAACGTGTTCAGTACCGTTTCGTTATCCTCCGCAAGGATATGACCAACGATGCAATAACTCACTTTCTGTTTACTGGTAGTGAAATAAATATCTTTCCAGGGCAGTGTGATTATCTCGCCTTTTACCTGATAAATATGTACTAGCTGTTTCTTTCGGTTGAAGCGTACCGGGTAGTGTGTCTTACTGAACCAATCTTTTAAAAGTGGTCTTCCGCATAAAAAACAAAAAAAGCACACACCTGAAAGAGGTAATAAAAAAGCCCATCCTCCCCCTTTAAAATTTGGTGAAATCAATGCCCCATAGGAAAACCAGACCATAGTACCAATAACAAAAGCAATCATGCACATCATCGGCCCAGCAATGACGCCTTTGACTGGATAGAACTTGTCCATAACCTCCAGGTAAGATGAATTCATCCGTACAACAGTATCCAAATCCAGTACAACAGCCTCACCAGAACCCTTTCTTCGTTTTCCTTGAACAAAACGACTCTGTTTTTCATCTTTGGTCAAAAGCCTGTTGAGTTTAAACGGAATGTATAATCCAAGCGTATGTGAAATCGCCATTTATGAGTTACCTCCGACTAATGACTGCAGCTGAGCCATTTCCATCTGCATTGTTGGCCATATTGCAGGGGTATCGTTTTCACCATCAGGCATTTGACGCCACCATGTTGCCGCCAGCCATTTCTGAATTTCATCACGACTTTGCATCGCAATATAAATCGCAGAGCCAAGTACAAATGCAATCGCTATCGCAAGACCAACAGGGCCTAAAGCTAGCGAACTGAACATTGCTGATAAAACTAACGTTCCTCCTGCAAATGCGGATACAAAATATGCTGCACTTAATCCAAAGTTACCTTTTTGAAACTCTTCACCACCATGATAAACATCCCACCCCACGGCCACAAAACCAAATGCAGCACACGCCCTCCCCGCAAATTGCAATCCCTTTTCCAGGCCAACCGCCCCTGCACGTCCAAAACTCAGACGAACCAATGATTTCAGACGCAGACTCTTAAATTTAAAGATCACCCTTTCCACCGCATCCAGCAATGTTCCGCCAGCGCCGATGGTATCGGCGATTAATTTAGACATCTTTTCTGCCCCCGTAAGCTGGCCCTGCATCAGGCTGCTTGCGGATTGGCTGACGGCCCCAACCTGCATAACCATTGCAAAAACACATCCGGCAAAGGGCAGGCTCTGCGCCCCATCATGGGCCAGGTTGTTGACCGTGCTGCCTTTCGCCACTGCCAGTTTTTCTCTCCACTGACGCGGGAATAACGTACTGCTGACTTCATCTGCGGAACGCAGTGTTTGTGCAGCGGCGCTGGCACGTTCAGCCTCAGGTATTGCCCGTGTCTGAGTTGCTTCAGCAACATCAATCAGTACCAGTGATTTCTGCTGGTGAATCCCGACCATCGATACACCGGCAATTTCCATCCTGCGTACTTCGATTTCGACATAGTGTCGCAGGCGGGATGCTGAGATACGCCCCTCAAGATCGGTCATTTCTCCCAATTGCCTTACGATGGCACTGATGAAATATTTTCGCTCACCCGTGCTGCTTATCACCTTCAGTCCCATGCCATATGACGCAGCCAGAGCCACCAGAGAAGGTAATAATCTGTTTGCAGCTTTGTCCAGCATCCCTGCCAGCGCACTGCTGACTGCATTGAGATAGCCTTCCAGCGCGAACTGAACATTCTTTGCCGCTTTATCAGTTATCTTGGTATAGACATCTATTAGCTTATCTTTCCACGGTACATCGCCATAATCTTTGTGCGCACTCACTGTGTCGCTGACCCTGAGGGTCCATTGCCTGTTATTCATTACCGTGGCGCGAAGAAGAATATTGCTGCTACTTATCGATGGCTGGGATAGTTGCTCCAGAAACCAGGTAGTCACATCTGATTTATCCTGCATATGCTGTACGCAATGCATGACGGTTTGGGTAAACAATGCACCACTGCCGATATCTTCAGGGTCAAAATTACTGTCCAGATAGTCCAGCAATGTCTGACCTTTCAGCCAGGCCAGATACATACCCACCATTGGTGAAATAACCTGCTGGTCATAGGCGGAGAGTGCGGCGTCATATTCCGCCAGAAAGGCCTGTTCTTTGGTTCTGTCGATATATTTCTCGTACTGCGCCCAGTACATATTAACCTGTTGCTGGAGTGACTGATTGTTATGGCTGTAAAGTGCGCTCTGCTGCGCACTGGCCATACTGGGTAACATCACCCCTGCCTGAATAGCAATCCCGCTTTGGGCTTGCTGCTCCACACCTCTATCAAGGGTTAACTGATCGCGTTCAAATTGTGTGCAAAGCACTTCTTTCAGCGAACTGAGCGCTGATGACAGCGCCAGCCCTCGGGAGTATTTCGGATTTAGTGAAAACTGCTTTTCTATTCGATAATTAGACAGGGCTGAAATATCCTGAATAACGGCAACGGGATCTGGCAGAACCAGGATTGCGCCTTTCCCGGCGTACAGTGCTTCAGCCGCCTGAATCAGATTCTGTCCCTCCAGAGGTCTGGCTTTTTTGAAGGGTGCCAGAGACCACGTCTTATGGGAGCTAGATGCGGCTTTAGGACTGTATTCGGCAACCGTTACTGTTAACCTGGAAATTGATAATACCTGCTTCCCACTACCACCATTTATCCATGCATCCATATCAAAGCACTGCATGTACTGACTACGGTATGCTGCATCCTCATGTTTTTTGCGGGTTGCGTCCGTCCATTCCACTTCCGACCAGCCAAACCAGAACACGCCGTTCTTCATGCCTGCCGGTTTTACCGGTAAAGTTATCAATGATGCGGTTGCCCGTTCTTCCGGCTTGTTGACGCAGGGTTTTCGCGTACCGGCAACAATATCAGCAGGAACATCACCATTTTCAGGCAAAGGATAGTAATAGCCGTCGCTGGTAACGTAGTAGTTTATCCACCTTGCGCCTGATTCAGACCAGATATTCAAAAATCCATCACGCAGCAACCTTCCTGTGTAGCTGGTTTGCCCCTGTGCTGTAATTGGGACGGCAATTTCAGCCGGCAACTGCGGCAAACAATCATCATTAGCCATCACTGCCGGGCGGACAGGAAGCACTGGTAGTCCATAACGGCGACAAAATTTACAACCTTGTTCAGTAGTCATGTTTCATTCCATTTACTTTTTCGGATCAACGCTGTGTCATCATTTTCCAGCGTTCTTCATCCCAGAGGCGGGTTTCATCATGGAAAAAATCTGGCGCATTTCTGGCCTGGTGCAGAAGGGCTGAAAACTTGGGGGATAACCAGAATGCATCCCGAAGCCTGAGGCCATGAAATGCAAACGAGATCAGGTCTTCTTCCGTCGGTAATCCCAGCTCCATTGCCTTCTGCAGTAATGCATCAATTCGCTGGCTGACCCGTTCTCGCTGAACGACATCGCCATGAAGAGGGAGTCTGCCAAGCACCTCATTTATCAGTCCACAACGCTGCAGTTGCTGTCGGGGGAAAATCCTTGATTCGCTGGGTTTCTGGGTATCTGCAGAAGGCAAGGTCACACTATGCCATTGACCTTCAAGCCAAAAAGTCCAGTGACTCACTATGTGCGAAGGAAAAGTTTGGGCAAACATCCCGGGTGACAGCATCCAGCACAGGTGAAAGAAAACCCGCGGATCGTAATAGCGAAGAATATGCCCCTGATGATTTTCATCAGTAAAATAGAGCGACCTGATAAGCTGATTGCGGATTTCTGTCGGTGTTTGTTCGCTGCGTAACAACACGCAGGATACTGGCATCGTACTGGGAGAGTCAGCCTGGCCCAGCTCTTCCATCAATACTTTCCACTCTCCTGCACTCATCTCCTTTAAGGGTAAAAGCCAGGGGTAAAGATGAGCCTGCGGTTTAAACATGGGTGACACCAGTTCAAGTACAGGCCATGTACCATTGATATCGGGGTGCTGCATTCTGTCTATAATGGCAAAATCGTGCTCACCGGGAGCCATTGGTTGTTCCAGATAATAGTTACTCATCACCT
This sequence comes from Enterobacter sp. 61D5, assembly GCF_034107965.1. NCBI lineage: Bacteria > Pseudomonadati > Pseudomonadota > Gammaproteobacteria > Enterobacterales > Enterobacteriaceae > Enterobacter > Enterobacter sp. 61D5. The sequence continues at coordinate 203,552 of NZ_JAWNFK010000004.1, read as the reverse complement.
TCCCTCAAGTGAGTGGCAATGTGGCATCACCCTTAGCCAGAGCTTCGGATGCCGCATTTTCACAGGCGGTAAATTTAGGGAATGGTGCATCCATTGTCGCCGGCCCGTCATAATCAAAATCAGCGCTCTTAATGTAATAATTTCCGCCCGTACCATTTTCAATTTTTGCCGGGTCGATAGTGATGTACGAACCGCCACACTTAAGCGTTATTTTTTTCTTCGCGCTAATAATGATTTCGTCATCGGTACTCATTACAGTCAGGGCTTTGCAGGCAAGAATATCCATCCCATCGCTTTGCGCCTGCATTTCCACCTTCCCTTTGGCTGCGACCAGTTTCATCCCAAGCTCCTGAACAAATGCAACAAATCCAGTTTTGGCCGCAAGTACCATGCGTTTTAACGCACTGATTTCTGTGCTGCCACCAGAGGTCAGCATCTGATTGTGATTTGCACTAAGCTGAATATGCTGCGGCGTGGACAGGGCAATACCACCGGGAGCACCCGCGACAATGACAGGCTGCTGTAACTGATCCACATTCTGTTGCAAAAACTGCTGTTGTGTACTGTTATCCAGCCCTTCAATTTGCGCTGTCTGCAACAGATCGGACAGAGAATTCGCCAGCGAGAGAGCATCAGACAGTTGTTGTTTAATTTCATCCATGCTCAGTTGCTGGTCAATTGCCTTAGGCTGAGCCTGAGTCGTCAGCAGTAATCCTTTTCCACCACGAACAGCCACCCAGTCATCAGTCCGTAGCTCTGCACCCTCCCCGCGCCTCTGCTTCTCCGCATCCACTAAATGTCCGAGATTCAGCTGGCTCTTGCCGCCGTACTCCGTGCTGACCTTGATATGCTCTTTCCCGCGCTCGTCATCGAGGCGGATTTTGTTGTTCGCAGGTGTGCGGAGAACGTTACGTTTGTAGTTGCGGATGGTGACGTGGTCGCCGTGGGCTGAATCGTGCAGCACGCCGGCAATGTACGGCCTGTCCGGGTTACCGTCCTCGAAGCCAATCGCCACTTCGGTGCCCGCCAGCAGCGGCAGGTGCAGACCATAAGCATCCCCGGCATACGGGCGGGACTGGCGCACCCACAGGCTCTCAAACCCTGTTTCCCAGTTATCACGGTCAAACAGCATGTTGACGCGATAGCGGCCGTCTTTATCAATGTGGCCGTAGGTGTCATTCTCGGTGGTGCTCGTGACGCGGGCCGGCAATGTACCGGCCATCACCGGGCGTGAGCCAGGTTCAGGACGGAAACTAATATCAGTGCTGTCCGGGATGCCGTCGAAGTTGACGCCAAAGTCTTCATCACGGCGCGCATGGCTGTGCATCGCCGTGACGACCACGCCCTGAGCAAACACGTCTGCCACTTCGTACCCGCCGGCGACTTTCAGCACCTGACCCGGAGAGAGGGTCGGGCAGCTGGTGATGGCATGCGTCTGCGTCTGGCCATTCAGATAACGCTCATGACGAATGCGGGCAAAAAAGGCCCCGGACTCCGGGGCCGGATTGCGGTCATGGGGATTCCCCGCCGTCAGGTAGTTATCTCCCCAGTGGTAAGCCTCCCCACAGGTGGTGGCATCCCCGCGGGTCGCATCGACCTGGGTGTTCATGTCATCCGTGGCCTGACGGTAGTTGTAATCACGGGTGCTGACCTGCTTCTGCACCACGTTATGATGGCTCTCCATACCCCAGACCGAGTCTACCCCTTCCGAATACTGTCCTGATGGCGGAACCGAGGGCAGCGTCAGGCCTTTTTCATACCCCTGTTGACCGTCATAAAACTCCACCACGTCGATGTTCAGGCGCGTATCAGTGGTAAAGCGGAACCAGATACCGACCTCACCCAGCAGGCGGGTAATAAAGTGCAGGTCATCCTCGCCGTACTGCATCACCTGTTCACGACGCGGGTACTCTTTTGAGAGTGAGAACAGAAAATCCTGACCGCGCATGTTGTGACGCTCGCGCAGAATTTTTTCAACGATTTGTGGGACCGACATGTCCTGATAAATGGCGTTCTGGTGCGAACGATCGAGCAGCGCCAGGCGCGGCTGCAGCGTCAGGGCATAATGGGTTTCATCTTTTGAGGTGTTGAGACGTTCAAAGCCGCTCACCACCCCCTGAAGGGTTCGCACGGCCTGCTGCATCTTGATGCCGTAACCCTGGTCAACCGGGGCCTGCAGCGTCAGGGAGGCTGCTTTCATCAGCATCATTTCTTTGCTGATGGCATGGTCAGCGCTGGTGAATTCAATACGGTAACTGAACGGCGTGCTCAGGGCTTCATCGCCTTCAAACGCCAGTACATCGAGCTCTGCGTCACATCCCTTCACTGCCAACTGGTGATGGTTGTGGCTGAATCTGATCGGGGGATTGTTGCTCATGCGTGCACTCCTTGTGTACGGTCAAACTCCAGCCCGATACCCTCTTCCTCACTCCAGCTAAGGCATAGCGACTGTGGTTTCTGTTTCGCAGCCATGTGGGTCAGCAGCTGTTGACTCAGCACCGGCAGAATTTGTTGATTGAGCAGACTGTCGACGTTGCGTGCGCCGGTGTCCGGCAGCAGGCAGGCGGCAGTGAGTGCGTCATACAGGCTCTCATCAATCTGCGTGGTCAGGCCGTAGTGACGATGTAAGCGCTTGCTGACCTGCGACAGTTTCATTTCCACGATAGTACGCATCGCCGCTTCCGCCAGCGGGCGGTAAATCACGGTCTGGAAACGGGCCAGCAGTGCCGGCTGGAAGTGGTCGCGTAAAATCGGGCGCAGCAGTTCCTGCAGGTCGCCTTCGGTGGCGTCCGGCTGTTCGTCCAGCAGCTGCATCAGGTGGTCGCTGCCGAGGTTCGAGGTCATCAGGATAACGGTGTTACGGAAGTCAATTTCACGCCCTTCGCCATCGCGCATAAAGCCGCGGTCGAAGACCTGATAGAACAGGTTCATCACGTCGCGGTGCGCCTTTTCCACTTCATCGAGCAGCACCACGCTGTACGGGCGCTTGCGCACGGCTTCGGTGAGAATGCCGCCCTGACCGTAGCCGACGTAGCCCGGCGGGGAACCTTTCAGCTGCGACACAGTGTGCGGCTCCTGGTACTCAGACAGGTTGATGGTGATGAGTGACTTCTCGCCGCCGTACAGCACGTCCGCCAGCGCCAGCGCGGTTTCGGTCTTGCCGACACCGCTCGGGCCAACCAGCAGGAACACGCCCTGTGGGCCGTTCTCTGACGTCAGCCCGGTCTTCGCCGCGCGCAGGCGCTGGGCGATAGCCTCAAGGGAAACATCCTGACCGACGACACGCTGGCCGATTTCATTTTCCAGCGTCAGCAGCTCAGTCTGTTCGTCTTTCATCAGGGATGAGAGCGGCACGCCGGTCCAGTCGGCAATCACGTTGGCAACGGTGCGGACATCCACATCCAGGGAGAGCAGCGGGTTGCTGCGCTGCATCTCGTTAAGCTCCTGTTGCAGCCTGTGAGTCTCACTCTGGCGTGATATATCCTGACGGCTTTCGCGTAGCTGCTCGGTGAGTTTCATCTCCTGACCGTACTGGGTTTCCAGTTCGTCGAGTGTGACTATCTGACGCACCTCTTCCTGCTCAATCTCGCTCAAACGTTCGGCATGACACTGATTGCCAATGGCGATATCTTCCAGTAACGCCTGCTTCTCCATGTCGAGCGCAGCTATACTCGCGCGAAGGCGGGTTAGCTGTTCCGGTACCGTATCGAGACTCATACGCACGCGAGCGGCAGCGGTGTCCAGCAGATCGACCGCTTTATCAGGAAGCTGACGTCCGGTCAGATAACGACGCGAAAGAGTAACTGCCGCACGAACCGCATCGTCGGTGATATGCACATTGTGGTGTTCGGCATAGCGGGATTTCAGGCCACGGAGCATCAGGCAGGCAGTGTCATCGTCAGGCTCATCCACTTTTACCATCTGGAAACGGCGCTCCAGCGCGGCGTCACGCTCGAAGTATTGTTTGTATTCAGACCAGGTGGTGGCCGCAATAGTACGCAGTTCGCCACGCGCCAGCGCCGGTTTCAGCAGGTTGGCCGCGTCTGCACCACCCGCCTGATTACCTGCGCCAATGATGGTATGCGCTTCATCAATAAAAAGCAGAACAGGTACAGGCGATTGCTGCACCGCGTCGATGACGTTTTTCAGACGCTGTTCGAACTCACCTTTCACGCCCGCGCCAGCCTGCAGCAGACCCAGGTCAAGGGTGCGTAGGGTAACCGTTTTGAGGGATTCCGGCACATTACCCTCGGCTATACGCAACGCCAGACCTTCAACCAGTGCAGTTTTCCCCACGCCCGGCTCGCCGACCAGGATCGGATTGTTTTTACGGCGGCGGGAAAGGATGTCCACCATCTGGCGAATTTCTGTGTCGCGGCCAAACACAGGATCGATCTTCCCTTCCTTCGCTTTGGCAGTGACATCGAGGGTGAATTTATCCAGCGCGTTCTGCAGCGCAGGGCTCAGTTCCCCCTCTTTCATTTCCACACCAGCCGGACGCTCGACAAATCCCATCTCACCACCGTGGCTCTGCATCAGTTCAGCTTCGCGCTGCATTTCCAGACGTTCATCCGATTGCGCATCCAGCAAAGGCCGCAGGCGCTCCAGCTGGCTTTGAGCAAGCGTTAACAACGGCCAAAGACCGTCACAACGTGCCAGTTTTGGTTTTTCCACCAGGGCCATCAGCAGATGGACGCTGCGAATGTGCTCTTCGCTGTTAAGGGAGGCAATCATCCAGGCTTCCTGCATCAGCGTCTGAATGGCATCAGACAGCTGGGGGCGATGGCGTACGGAGCGAGGTTGTCTGTCGAGCCAGCCAAGCAAATCCTGCCAGATGCCATCCATATCCCATTCATAGCGACGCGCCAACACCGTCAGGTCACCTTCCCCCTGCTCCAGCAGTTTTAGCAGCCAGTGCTCCGGCAAAATTTCCGCATGGGCGCGGGTCTGGCAGAGCGACGCCGCTCCTTCCATCGCACGGGCACAGTAAGGGTTCAGACGACGTAACAGGATGGCTGGATTTTCCATGAGATTTTCTCTTTGTCGGTTCCTGGACACGCTACCGCCCCTCGCTGTTCACCAAAGCGCATAAGGTCAGGCAGGCAGATTGTTTTTTCTTTGCTGAGTGCCCGCATCTCAGGCACTCAGCAAAAAACTGCGGACAGGAAAACCTGCCCGCATCAGGATTACGCCGTGGCGCGTTCGTTCCAGGAATCGGAATGAATGATGTTGCCGTCTTTGTAGGTCCAGGTGATTTTTTCGTAACGCAGTTCAACGCGTTCAAGGTGGTTGTGCTTCTCTTTCGAAGGATCCTTGATGTCATACATTTCAGGATTCACTTTCACTACCTTCACGTTTTCCAGTTTGGTGTTGAAGTACTCCACTTCCTGGCCCGCGTCGTTGATTTTGTACCACTTGAACTCAGCGGATTTCAGGGTCTGACCGGTGGTCACCGCCTTGTACAGGTACGGACTGGAGGAATCGATTTCCTTCGTGAACAGGAACGGCGTGTGGATGCGGGTGCCGGTCAGCTTGCCGGTGTTGTTGTCGGTCGGGATGTACAGGTTATGCTCCTGTGCAACCACTTCGATGCTGCCTTCACGATCCTGAACGTCCACAGACCCTTTAATGTCCGCGCCGCCGTCGTCCTTCAGCCAAAGATAAACAGGAATTGCCATGTTAATTACTCCGTTTTATTTTCTAAGACGCCATCATCCTGCGATGACGCTTTGGGATTGCCCGGTATCTGGCAGGCACTAGCCTGCGGTACCAGACTGATTTCGACACGGCGGTTAAGCGCACGCCCTTCCGGGGTGTCGTTGGTTGCGACAGGGCGGCTTTCGCCATAGCCCTGCACCGCAAAACAGCTTTCCGGCACGTCTCCGGTATCACGCATCCAGCTGCGCACCGCTTCGGCACGTTTCAGAGACAACGTCTGGTTTAGTTGCGGATTGCCGGTGTTATCGGTATGGCCGGACACGACAATCAGCCAGCCCGGTTTCGCCTTCACGCCGACCAGAGAATTCACCAGCATTTTGGTGGAGCCGGCTTTAAGCGCAGATTTGCCCGAATCGAAAAGCGACATGCTGTCGAGCCTCACAATTTTCGGCACCGGTTTTGGGGTTGGCTGCGGTTTAGGAGGCGGCGGCACATACGAGCGGATCGCTTCCAGAAGGGGCATCCGTAGACGTTCCCCCTGATAAAGCCCCAGACCCAGTCGGGCCGGTACGCCGTTACGTGCATAGTCATCCAGCAGCGCCGCATTCTCACGAAGGGCCGCTACGGCGCTAGCCTTCGGGCCGTAGTCATCCATGGAGAGGCTGTCATAACGGGCTATATCGAAGCTCACGCGATGCAACAGCTGGCGATTGTTCCAGCCACTGCTGAGCAGCGCGGCGATGGCCGCCAGGGTGAAAAGACCAAGGGCACAGCGCCAGGTGCGGGCACGGGGAGTGAGTCCACTTCCCTCCGGTAGCAGCGGCAGGATGAAATCCGGTAAGGGTGAGATCACCGTACTGTCCGTCCCTACCGGTTGCCAGCCAGCCACCTGCTGCATGGCAGTATGACGCGATAACCACGCCGTCCAGGCTGAAGATGCAAGGCTTCCGGCAAGAATCGGCCCCATTCCCCACAGCTGCGCTGCAGGTGCAATGGTCGGAACATCAGGATTATCATCGATGAATACCGCCTGGACATGCTGATGGAACCAGCTCATCAGGCTGTTCATCAGCACCTGCTGCTCCATCACAGGCGCACCGCCAGTTGAGACCCACGCGGCAATTGAACAAGGCGCATTCGACTCACGCCAGACAGTCCACCCTTCACCCGGAATAGCAGCCTGCCAGAGCATGTCATCCGTCATCGCGCTGCCGATCTGACCATTCAAAATCAATGGCACAGAATGTCCCGTTTCTTTACGCAGCTGGCTGATTTGCCAGCGCAGAGCCAGCAGACGACTTGTCAGGGCTTCGCTGTCGACGTGTTTCTGCGGGCAGACACTGACCATCACCGACAGCTGACGCCCCCAGTCCGGGCGCTGCCACAGAATCTGACGGGCTAGCTGCTCCAGATCCTGATGTTCCTCAACGCGGATCCAGCATCCCTGCGTGACGATGAGTACTGATGACTGCTGCGGCCAGGTCAGCGGCAGATCGCCACAAACCAGCACCACGGGCTGACGGTAAGTGGCTTCAGGAAGGTCATCCAGAAGCAGGGTGACGTCATGCTCCGCACGAGGTTTGGTGATATACCAGAACACAAAGATAACCCCGAGCATAGCCAGCAGAACGAGCACTGAAGCCAGCCGGGATACCGGCAGAAAAGCCAGACAGACCACTGCACTCAGCAGGGCTGCCCACAGCGCAAGACCGCGCTGTTGTGCAGGACTCATTTTATGGCTCCCAGCAGCAGGGTCAGCAGCATCTGATCGAGCCAACGATCCAGTCCCCACCAGAGCGCGGCAAGAACAATCACGCTTAGTCCAATACGTGCAGGCCATGATGCGAGCCATCCGCCCATTCCCCACCCGGCACGGCTTTCTGCCAGAACAGGGTGGGTCTGCGGATAGCTGAACGGCGCGACATGTTCACTGAGTGCGCTGACCAGCTTCTGGCGTTCAGGATCGTTCAGCGCGCGATAGCCCCCCAGGAATCCAAGCATCATTACCCGCTGGAAGCAGGTCAGTACGGCAATGTCTGGTGCTGGTTCGCGCAGCACATCGCGCATCCTGTCACACAGGGTGTCACCAGCGTCCATCGTGCCGAGGAAGTGTCCCTGCAGGGGAATGTCATACCACTGCACACAGGCGTCATCCTCCACACCTCGTCCTTTGACCGCCTCGTCAAGCAATGCACATTGTGCAGTGAGGATATGCTCACAGCTGGCTTCGTTGAGTTCACTCGCTTTCAGTTCGCGCTGAACGCGCTCCACGTCAGCGATACAGCGCTCCCACAAAATCCGACCTTCACCTTCCTGAAACTGCGGTCCATGGCGAAGGCTAATGACCTGCAGCCAGGTATCCTGCAGCAGTGCGTCAATATCAATAGATACGGCAGCGCCGTGTTTACGTTCACTCATGTTCTCAGCACCGCAAAGAGTTCAAGTTCAGGTTCGCCCAGCATGCCCGGGACGTAAAACATACACGTCCCACTCTGGAGCATCTCAGTCGCCAGAGGATGGGAGAGATCGAGACTGAAATACTGATTTTCCAGGCGCAGCGGAATGGCGGCTGGTACATGGCGCAATGGCATCAACGGCACGCCCACGCGGGAAGAGTTGACGATCCCCCGCACATGGTCAGGACTGCCCACCTTACACTGACGCGGGAACTGTTCCTGCAGTTGCGCTACCGGGATCGGCGAGCGAACAGAGAGATAGTAATCAGCCCCTTCGCGCAGACGCGGGTCATGCAGTCGAGCCTGCCAGAAGTGCAGCCGTGGGTCATAGTCGAGAGACAGGGCCACCACGCGGGACGGTAAGCTGGCTTCAAGCAGATCGCCAAGCAAATCAAACAGCGGTGGAAACACCGTATTGAGTTGCTCGTGGTGCCAGATCGGTATAGCGCTCACCTGATGTTCCAGAGAGAAGGTCAGCAGGCTCCCTGCCAGTCGAGAAAGTTCCGGATAAAGCCGCTCCGGCGGGCTTTGTAGGTTCCGCTGGAACTGGCCAAGCACGGGCTCAGCGCTGTTCAGCGCGTTGAGCAGCCAGAACAGTGATACATCGGCCACGGCGAAGTCTGCCATGCGTTCATTGCTTTCACGCCGCATCGCCATCAGACGGCACAGACGGGCCCGCAGTTGAGTCATGAGTTGTTCAAGCTGGGTAACCAGCCAACGGCTGCCCTGGAGAGTCAACAGTGGAGGAAGAAACGTCTCGTCTAATTGCCATGTACCCTGCGAGTCTTGCTGCAGTCGGGCGACCGGACAAATCAGGTAATCGCTGTTGTTCTGATGCGCAAAACGCAGGGTCAGTTCGGGCTGCATTACGGCAATCTGGCGGGTGTCATCTCCATAGGCATTGCGGACATCCCGCCAGTGCTGGCGATAACGCACAGGGCGCTCGGCCACTTCATCAGGTTTAAGGCAGTTGCCGCCATTTGCCCGCAGTAGCGGAAGCGCCAGAACCACCACAACTTCATGTGATTCGCCCTCAAGCGCCAGCACCGGCGGCAGGGAGTCGGCATTATCCGTGTCGATAAGCGTGCCGTCGGGGAAACGGATGTGCAGATGGCGGGCCTGCAGGCGGCCCAGCTTCAGTGCATCCGGTTCGAAAGCGACATTTATCACGCCCCAGGGCTGTGATAACCCCATCCGAGCAATACATTCTGCAGACCAGGCCGCATACGCGACCTGTTGCTGAAAATGCTGGGGAGAGACCATAATGCCCCTGCCCCATAACGGTTGTTCCGTTTTCATCAGCTTCCTGCCTGTTTTTACGATTTGGCTTTCGGCATTTGGGAAACCAGCGACAGGTTAACGTCCATGCCTTCCACCTGGAAATGCGGCACGGCGTAAAGCTTCACGCGGAAGAAGCCCGGATTGTCTTCGATATCTTCCACTACCACCTTCGCGTCGCGCAGCGGGTGAGAAGCCTGCAACTCGTCGCCCGGATCGGTCATTTCGGTAACCAGACTGCGGACCCACGTGTTCAGCTCCAGTTCAAGTAGTCGGCGGTCCTTCGTGGTACCGATGTTCTCGCGCTGAATCAGCTTCAGGTAGTGGGCGATACGCGACAGCAGGAAGATGTACGGAAGACGGGCGTTGATGCGGCTGTTCGCCGTCGCATCAGCGGTGTCATACAGCGCCGGTTTCTGAGTGGAGTTGGCTGAGAAGAAGCACGCGTAGTCGCGGTTTTTATAGTAGGACAAAGGAATGAAGCCCAGATTCGCGAATTCGAATTCGCGGGTTTCGGGAATCATCACTTCGCTCGGGATTTTTACCTGATTGCCGGTACCGAGATCGTACAGATGAATAGGCAGGTCCTGAACCGCACCACCAGCCTGCGGGCCGCGGATTTGTACACACCAGCCATTATTGATGAAACTACGCACCATGTTTGACGCGAAGGCAAACGATGCATTGGTCCACAGGTATTTGTCGTGATCCGGACCTTTGACTTCTTCGACATAGTTGAAGCTGCGAACCGGTACGGTGTCCGGACCATACGGTAAACGTCCCAATACGCGCGGCATGACCAGGCCGATGTAGCGGGCGTCGTCAGTATCGCGGAACGATTTCCACTTGATGTACTCTGCGCGGTCAAAATAGTTACCAATATCTTTAATCGCAGCAACGTCTTCCATTGACTCCTTGAGGAAGAATTTCGGGCCTGCAGAGCCGATAAACGGCATATGTGCAGCAGCGGATACTTTGGAGATGTTGCGAAGCAGAGCGACATCCTGCGCTGAAGCATCAAACTCATAAGCGGAAATCAGTGCCGCAATCGGCTCGCCGCCTGGAGTATCATATTCATCAATGTAGGTGTGTTTATACAGACCACTCTGGATGATTTCCGGGCTGTCTTCAAAGTCCTGGCGCAGATCTTCTTTGGACATACTCAGAAGCTCAATTTTCACGTTCTGGCGAAAATCTGTTTTATCAATCAGTGATTTCACCCCACGCCACAGGCTTTCGACCGCCTGAAACTCGTCGTGGTGCATAACCGCGTCCAGCTGGCGGCTGATCTGGTAATCGAGCTCCGCGATGTGATGATCGATCAGGCTTTTATCCAGTTTTTCGACCTTCGCGCCTGCCTTGGTCAGGCATTCCAGAAAGACCTGCATACCTGCGGTCAAACGCTCGTCAGCGGTCGCATCCGACATCGCCTGCGCATCTTGCCAGATATCCAGCGCGCTCAGCTCAGAGACAGGGTTCAGATTGATTTTCTCAAACAGGGAGGCGTAAACCCCACCCGCAGCAGGACGTTCCAGCACCACGCTTTCACTCCCGGCAATATTATTTTGTACAGACATGAGCATTCCTTGATTAATCCGTTAAAACAGCGTGATGGTTACTATTTTCTTGATGCAAGTGCGGATAGTTCATTTCGCAGTTCAGCACTAAGGGACTGGTCCAGAAGGATTTTTTCCAGCTCTTTTCGGAAAGTCTGGTTATCCAGCAAATTGGCCTTCAGATCGCGGAGCAAATTGCGCATCGCCAGCATCGCCTTCAGCTGCGGTATCTGAGCAGCCACCTGCTCTGGCGTAAAATCTTTCATACCCTGGAAAGTCAGCTGAACATTTTCCTCACCACCATCATCAGAGAGCGTATTTTTAACGGTTAGATTAAGTTTTGGGGAGTATTCAGAAAGAACACTGTCGAAATTATTTTTCGTGATGTTAACCTTCTCACGCTCAGATATTTGAGCAGACTCTTTCCCATTGCTGAAATCACCCGCAACCAGTAATTTCAGCGGTAATTCCATTTTCTTGCTTGCCCCGCCCGTATGCAGATCAAGCTTCAGGTTAATACGTGCCTTAGGCACCTCATTCTGAAAACTATCAGCCATCTCATCATCCCTCTTTGTTTTTGCTACGCCAAATTCAAGGTATCGTTCTTGATGCGCAATATTAGAATAATGATCGACACAAAATCAAATACACAGATCTTTTATCCGCAATGAGAAACTTCTTAAGAATTTTCCACCAATATATTATTGCAAATTATCCACTCACCTCAGGGAAAGACACTGCTTTTTTCACGCAAAGTGAATATTTGTACCGTAAGAAGGATCGTAACCTGAGAGATGCTAATAAAACCATCTTGTTTTGACTTGCATCACAACATGATATTAAAAAAAGATGAAGGAACGGAAACAGGTTATTGCAAGCAGATAAAGGACAGAGGCTAATGAATTAAGAAGAGTGACGAATTGATTGATGACATGAATAATAAATAAGAATTTTCACAAAGAAAATTCTTATTTATTATTCGAAGGAAAACAAAATGTAGATGCGGGTCCGAAAATAAACACTGATGCTCTTTTGTCGGCCCACTCCTCCTTGCGCAAAGACTTCAGTTCTCCTCTCAGGCATGAAAGCTGCTCTCCTTTCTGGAGTTTATACAGTGTAAAATCAAACACCTCCCGGATCGCCGCTTTTTTAATCAAAAACGAGTAATAGCACATATCGTATAACGGTGCTACATTACTCCGCCCACCTAACGTCAGCAGTGGCCAGGCAACGCCGTAAAGATCGGTAAAGCCTGCAACCATGACCTTGTCCAACGGTCTAATTGGCACATGGTATCGCTTTATGCGTTACTTTCACCGGCTTTACATAGGTTCACTATTTTGTCTCAATCCCAATTCAAACGTGCGTTTTTACACCCGCGTTACTGGTTTACATGGTTTGGCCTTGGCGTACTCTGGCTGCTGGTTCAACTTCCGTACCCTGTCCTGCGCTTGCTGGGGTCGAAACTGGGCAGCGCTTCCCGCGTTTTCCTGAAACGTCGCGAATCCATCGCGCGTAAAAATATTGAGCTTTGTTTCCCGCAGTACAATGCCGAAGAGCGTGAGAAACTCATCGCTGAAAACTTCAAGTCTATCGGCATGGCGCTGCTTGAAACCGGCATGGCCTGGTTCTGGCCGGATGAGCGTGTCCGCAAATGGTTTGACGTTGAAGGGCTGGATAACCTTAAACGCGCGCAGATGCAAAAACGCGGCGTGATGGTCGTCGGCGTTCACTTTATGTCGCTGGAGCTGGGCGGTCGCGTGATGGGGCTTTGCCAGCCAATGATGGCAACCTACAGACCGCACAACAGTGCGCTTATGGAATGGGTGCAGACGCGAGGCCGCATGCGCTCCAATAAGGCGATGATCAGCCGTAATAACCTGCGCGGTATGGTCGGTGCTCTCAAGAAAGGAGAGGCCGTCTGGTTTGCCCCCGATCAGGATTATGGACGTAAAGGCAGCAGCTTTGCGCCTTTCTTTGCGGTGAAAGACGTTGCGACGACTAACGGCACCTTTGTCATTTCGCGTCTGTCTGGTGCCTCCATGCTGACCGTGACGATGGTGAGAAAAGCAGATAAGTCAGGTTATCGTCTGCACATCTCCCCTGAAATGGCTAACTATCCGGAAAACGAATGCGAAGCCGCAGCGTTTATCAATAAAGTTATCGAAACTGAAATCATGCGTGCCCCAGAGCAGTATCTGTGGATGCATCGTCGTTTTAAAACCCGCCCTATTGGCGAAGCCTCGCTCTATATTTAAGCCTTTCATTAAGGTTAGTTTCGCTAAGAAACTAACCTTTTCAATCACCTGTCATCCCGTTAAGAAATCGTCTTTCATTGCGTCGCCCAAAGTGAATTTATTGCGAAGTGAAATCAAACTGTCGCCGTTCCACGACACTCGTAAGTGACGGAAATTATTTAAAAAAATCCCTCTTGTCACCCCTCATTTTTAAGCGTACATTAGCGCCGTCTGGCAACAGGAAAGCACAGAATTCTGAGCTGGAGTTGACGGCGTAACGGGAAAATTCTCATTTCCGTTTTGACCGGATTTCAGTTCTCTATACTCAGGTGGACTCTGTTTTTAAATGCGTACCACAAGATACGCGGAGCGATGAAACGTGAAATATTTCTTTATGGGCATGTCGGTGATTGTTTTAGTCTGGGCCGGAACCTTTGCCCTGATGATCTAGTGAAGAACATGCTGTCAAAAAAACAGGAGCCATCGGCTCCTGTTTTTTTATGTCATGACGATGCGGGATGTTCAGCGACGCCCTTTGAGGTCAGAAGACCGTCGGCCCGGAACATACTCTTGATGCCCCTCACCGCCTGACGAATACGGTCGCTGTTTTCAATCAGGGCAAATCGCACATGGGTGTCGCCATAATCACCGAATCCAATGCCCGGTGACACACACACCTTCGCATCCTGAAGCAGTTTTTTGGCAAACTCCAGCGAACCCATCGCCGCGTACGGCTCCGGAATTTTCGCCCAGACATACATGGATGCCTTCGGCATTTCGACCATCCAGCCTGCTTCATGCAAGCCTTTTACCAGCACGTCGCGACGGCGCTTATACTGAGCGGCAATCTCGTGAACGCACTGCTGATCGCCCTCCAGGGCAGCAATAGCCGCGACCTGCAGCGGCGTGAAGGTGCCGTAATCGTGATAACTCTTAATGCGCGCCAGGGCACTCACCAGCGTCTTGTTACCCACCATAAAGCCAATACGCCAGCCCGCCATGTTGTAGCTTTTCGACAACGTAAAGAACTCTACCGCCACGTCACGCGCGCCAGGGACCTGCATAATCGACGGAGCCTTCCAGCCGTCATAGACGATGTCCGCATAGGCTAAATCGTGAACCACCAGCACGTCATAACGCTTGGCCAGCGCGACAACTTTCTCGAAGAAATCAAGCTCCACGCACTGGGCCGTTGGGTTCGACGGGAAGCCGAGGATCATCATCTTGGGTTTCGGATAGCTTTCGCGAATCGCACGTTCCAGTTCGCTAAAGAAATCGACACCTTCCACCAGCGGCACAGAACGGACCTGCGCCCCGGCAATCACCGCGCCGTAGATATGGATCGGGTAGCTTGGATTAGGCACCAGCACCGTATCGCCATGATCCAGCGTGGCCAGCATCAGGTGTGCCAGCCCCTCTTTCGAGCCGATGGTGACAATCGCTTCACTTTCCGGATCGATATCAACCTGATAGCGATCCTGATACCAGCGCGAGATCGCGCGACGTAACCTGGGAATACCGCGAGAGGTTGAGTAGCCGTGCGTATCCGGGCGCTGGGCAACCGTGCAGAGCTTCTCAACGATATGCGGCGGCGTTGGGCCGTCAGGGTTACCCATGCTGAAATCAATGATATCTTCGCCGCGACGACGCGCAGCCATCTTCAGTTCAGCGGTGATGTTGAAAACATAAGGGGGGAGACGATCGATACGCGTAAAACGGCGTTCAGGACTGAATTCAGCCATAGATTCCTCAGATTAACGTTAGCGCCCGGACCGTCCGAGCGACGCTGCCACCGATGTGGCATGTTTAGAAAATAACCTGAAAAAAATCATGCTGTCGAGAGGGAAATGAAAAAAAAGCGATCGTCTGAAAACCGGATCCCGGCTGCGCCTAAAAGCGGAAGCTTCTGTTTCGGAATCGGCTTTCTGGTAGCTGTTATTTAACAGGATGATATCAAACCAGTTACCTGATGATGCGCCGTTAAGAAAAAAACAGGTCGCATCGGTCACCGCCAGATAATCCCCTTTACAAATTATGGCTTTTCCTCATTTGATAAACCCGACGGATAGCTGGTCAATACGCGCCAGGTTTTTTATCATGGTTCTTTCCCGTTTTCCCAGGTCTACTCGTGCACGAAATATTCACTATGCTGCTGGCGGTTTTTGACCGTGCGGCATTAATGCTGATTTGCCTGTTCTTCCTCATACGCATTCGCCTGTTTCGCGAGCTGTTGCACAAATCAGCACACTCGCCAAAAGAGCTGCTGGCCGTTACCGCCATCTTTTCGCTGTTTGCCCTGTTCAGCACCTGGTCAGGCGTGCCGGTAGAGGGTTCGCTGGTTAACGTGCGCATTATCGCCGTCATGTCCGGCGGGATTTTGTTTGGTCCGTGGGTGGGCGTCATCACCGGCCTGATTGCCGGGACGCACCGCTACCTGATTGATATCGGTGGCGTAACGGCGGTGCCGTGCTTTATCACCAGCATTATCGCCGGGGTGCTTTCCGGCTGGATCAGCCGCAAAATACCGAAAAAACAGCGCTGGCGCGCCGGGATCGTCGCCGGCATGGTGTGCGAAACGCTGACCATGATCCTTGTCGTCGTCTGGGCCCCCACCACCGCGCTGGGGCTGGATATCGTTTCGAAAATCGGTATTCCGATGATCCTGGGCAGCGTGTGCATCGGCTTTATCGTGCTGCTGGTGCAAAGCGTTGAAGGGGAAAAAGAGGCCAGTGCCGCCCGTCAGGCCAAGCTGGCGCTGGATATCGCTAACAAAACGCTGCCGCTCTTCCGCCACGTTAACGCGGAATCGTTGCGTCAGGTCTGCGAAATTATCCGCCACGACATCCACGCTGACGCCGTCGCCATCACCAATATTGACCACGTGCTGGCCTACGTTGGCGTCGGGGAGCACAACTATCGCGACAACGATGACACCATAAGCCCGACCACCAGACAGGCGATTAACTACGGTAAAATCATTATTAAAAACAATGATGAAGCCCACCGAACGCCGGAAATTCACTCGATGCTGGTCATCCCGCTGTGGGAGAAAGGCGTCGTGACGGGCACGCTGAAAATTTATTACTGTCACGCGCATCAGATCACCTCGACGCTGCAGGAGATGGCCATCGGCCTGTCACAGATTATCTCCACCCAGCTTGAGGTTTCGCGGGCGGAACAGCTGCGCGAGATGGCAAATAAGGCAGAACTGCGCGCGCTGCAGAGTAAAATTAATCCCCATTTCCTGTTTAACGCGCTGAACGCTATCTCCTCGTCCATTCGCCTTAATCCGGACACCGCGCGCCAGCTGATTTTTAACCTGTCGCGCTATCTGCGCTACAACATCGAGCTGAAAGATGACGAGCAGATCGACATCAAAAAAGAGCTTTATCAGATCAAGGACTACATCGCGATTGAGCAGGCGCGCTTTGGCGATAAGCTCACGGTCATTTACGATATTGATGAAGAGGTCAACTGCGTGATCCCGAGCCTGCTTATCCAGCCGCTGGTTGAAAACGCGATTGTTCACGGTATTCAGCCCTGTAAAGGCAAAGGCGTCGTCACCATCAGCGTCACCGAAAGCGGCAACCGGGTGCGGATTGCCGTGCGCGATACCGGCCACGGGATTGATCCAAAAGTCATTGAGCGCGTGGAGTCTAACGAGATGCCGGGGAATAAAATCGGTCTGCTGAACGTGCACCACCGGGTCAAGCTGCTTTACGGCGACGGGCTGCATATTCAACGTCTTGAGCCGGGTACCGAAATTGCTTTTTACGTCCCGAATGAGCGCTTGCGCGCGCATACGACGACATCACTGTTGCCCCAGGTGGAGTAACCCATGAAAGTTATCATCGTAGAAGATGAATTCCTGGCTCAGCAGGAGCTCACCTGGCTTATCAAAACCCACAGCCAGATGGAGATTGTGGGTACGTTTGATGATGGTCTGGACGTGCTGAAATTTTTGCAGCATAACCGGGTCGATGCGATTTTCCTGGATATCAATATCCCGTCGCTGGATGGCGTGTTGCTCGCGCAAAACATCAATCAGTTTGCCCATAAGCCGTTTATTGTGTTCGTTACCGCCTGGAAAGAGCACGCCGTAGAGGCCTTCGAGCTGGAGGCGTTTGATTATATTCTTAAGCCTTATCAGGAGTCGCGGATTGTCAGCATGCTGCAAAAGCTGGAGGCCGCCTGGCAGCAGCAAACCGCCCCCGCCAGCCCGACGGTACGCGAAAACGACACCATAAATCTGGTCAAAGACGAGCGCATCATCGTGACCCCGGTCAACGATATCTACTACGCCGAAGCGCACGAAAAGATGACGTTTGTCTATACCCGGCGGGAATCGTACGTGATGGCGATGAACATTACCGAATTCTGCAGCAAGCTCCCGGCTGCCCACTTTTTCCGCTGCCACCGGTCGTTTTGCGTGAATTTAAATAAGATCCGCGAGATCGAACCGTGGTTTAACAACACCTACATTTTGCGTCTGAAAGATCTGGATTTTCAGGTGCCGGTAAGCCGCAGCAAGGTGAAAGAGTTTCGTCAGCTGATGCACCTGTAAAGAAAAGGCCCTCTCCCGCGGGAGAGGGCTCTGCGTCAGAGGATTTGGCCGAGAACCTGACGCAGATGGGCCCCGGAACCCAGCAGACCAGGGTTATCATGCACGATCAGATAAACCGGAATGTCCTGCACGTAGCTTCTGAAGCGCCCTTTATCTTCAAACCCGCCGCGGAAGCCCGAGGCTTTAAAGAAGTCGAGGAAGCGCGGTACGATCCCGCCCGCGATATAGACCCCACCGAAGGTGCCCAGCGTCAGCGCCAGGTTGCCGCCGAAACGTCCCATGATCACGCAGAACAGCGACAGGGCACGACGGCAGTCAATGCAGCTGTCCGCCAGCGCGCGTTCGGTGACGTCTTTCGGCTGCAGGTTTTCCGGCAGACGACCGTCTGATTTCACAATCGCCCGATACAGGTTCACCAGCCCCGGACCTGAAAGGACGCGCTCGGCGGAGACATGGCCGATCTCAGCGCGTAATTCTTCGAGGATAATGCCCTCTTCTTCGCTGTTTGGCGCAAAGTCCACGTGACCACCTTCACCCGGCAGGCTCACCCAGCGTTGAGCAACATGCACCAGATGTGAAACGCCCAGACCGGTACCGGCTCCGTAAACCGCAATCGGCTTACCCTCGACTGGTTCAGCGCCGCCAAACTGGATCAGATGCTCTGGTTTCAGCATCGGGATCGCCATGGACACCGCGGTGAAGTCATTGATGATTTCAAGATGCGCAAAGCCGAGGTTTTTTTTCATCTCGGCGATGGAGAATGCCCAGGTATGGTTGGTCATGGCGACCCAGTCGCCGGTTATCGGGCAGGCTATCGCGATGCAGCCGTCTTCAACGCTAACCTGATGCTCTTCCAGATAGACGCGGACAACGGCTTCAAGGCTTGGATAATCCAGCCCGGAATAGGTTTTCGCCCGGGAAATCTCACCGCTACTAACATCGCACAATGCGAGGCGCGCGTTCGTGCCGCCCACATCACCTACCAACGCATACTTTGTCATTCTTCTACTGCTCCGCTAAAGTCAAAATAAATCTTTGGGACACTGTAAATTCAAGGCGTGATAACAACAACGACCGGAAGGTGAATGCCCATGGATTATCGATCTTCGTCACAGAATAACTTTACCGTTTCAGCACCTTTTGCACTATTGCCATAAGGCCTAATGTGCAAAGTAACGTTATACCGTTTTGTACAAGGAAATCATCATGCTCCACCCGCGAGCCAGAACCATGCTGCTGCTGGCCATTCCGGCGTTAATCATTGGCGTGGCCTCAAGCCTGGTGCTCATTGTCGTGATGAAAGTCGCGTCGGTGCTGCAAACAATGTTATGGACAGCGCTTCCGGCAAAACTGGGGGCCACCGCTGATTCTCCTGCCTGGATCGTTGTGATGCTGACGTTGACCGGTATTGCGGTAGGCCTGGTGATCCGTTTCAGTCCTGGCCATGCCGGCCCCGATCCGGCGCAGGAACCGCTGATTGGCGCCCCAGTTCCCCCTTCGGCACTGCCCGGGCTGCTCATTGCGTTGATAATCGGTCTGGCCGGCGGCGTCAGCCTGGGGCCGGAGCATCCAATTATGGCGGTGAATATTGGCCTGGCGGTTTTCCTCGGTTCACGCATTTTGCCCCGCGTCGGCGCGCTGGACTGGACCATCCTCGCCTCCGCAGGCACCATCGGGGCACTTTTCGGCACGCCCGTCGCTGCCGCACTGATCTTTTCTCAGACGCTCAGCAGCAATAACGACGTCCCGCTGTGGGATAAGCTGTTTGCCCCGCTGATGGCAGCAGCCGCTGGCGCGCTGACGACCAGCCTGTTTTTCCATCCCCACTTCTCACTCTCCCTCCCCCACTACGGCCAAATGCAGATAGCCGATATTTTCAGCGGCGCCATCGTCGTCGCGATCGCCATCGCGCTGGGAATGGTGGCGGTATGGTGTCTTCCTCGCCTGCACCGGCTGATGCATAAACTCAAACACCCGGTGTTAGTTCTCGGGGCCGGTGGTTTGATCCTCGGTATTTTAGGGGCAGTCGGCGGGACGGTGACGTTGTTCAAAGGTCTGGATGAGATGCAGCAGCTGGCCTTCAGCCAGGTGTTTAGCGTCTCCGACTATCTGCTGTTTGCCGTGATTAAGCTGGCCGCGCTGGTGGTGGCTGCAGCCTGCGGTTTCCGCGGAGGACGCATTTTCCCGGTGGTCTTTGTCGGCGTAGCGCTGGGGCTGATGCTGCACGAACACGTCGATGCGGTGCCTGCGGCCATTACCGTCTCCTGCTCTATTCTGGGGCTGGTTCTGGTGGTCACGCGCGATGCCTGGCTCAGCCTGTTTATGGCGGCGGTAGTGGTACCCGATTCGACGCTTTTCCCCCTGCTCTGTATCGTGATGTTGCCCGCCTGGCTCCTGCTGGCGGGCAAACCGATGATGATGGCCTGGCGAAACGACAAGTAATCAGGCGCTATTGCGCGCTTCCAGCGCTTTAGTAATCGCTCCCAGCAGCGGCGGGATATCGGCCTTCGGCAGCATCACCTCAATCAGCGAGAGCCGCTCGTGGTGCGCCACTTTCTCAAGGACATCCGCCAACTGCTCCGCTTCACTGACCCGCCAGCACTGGGCCTGAGGATCAAGGCTCAGGGCCTGCGGGATTTGCGTCCAGTTCCATAGCGCAATATCGTTATATCGCTGTTCCGGCCCGTGGATCGCTCTTTCCACCGTGTACCCTTCGTTGTTAAGGACCAGGATGATGGGGTGTTGTTTATCCCGCAGCATCGAGCCAAGCTCCTGTATGGTGAGCTGCGCCGCGCCATCCCCCGTCAGCACAATCACGCGCCGGTTTGGGCAGGCGGTTTGCGCGCCAAACGCTGCGGCCAGGGTGTAGCCGATCGATCCCCACAGCGGCTGGACGATAAAATTCACATCAGCCGGAAGACGAAGGTCGATCGCGCCGAAGGCCGAGGTGCCCTGATCCGCAAGGATGATGTCTCCCGGGCGGATAAACGTCTGCAACGTTTTCCAGAAATTGTCCTGCGTCAGCGAGCCATCCGGCTGCGGATAGGCCATCGCGCTTTGAGACGGCGGTGCCGGCGTATCGTGCACGTGCTGTTTACAAAGCTCCACCAGCGTTTCGATTGCCTGAAGCATGGGGATGCCGGTAAACCAGACGTCACCAACGCGTGATGCATGAGGCTGAACTTCAATTGTTTGTGACGGGGTTAGCTGATGCGTGAAGCCAGCGGTCAGGGTATCGGTAAATCGCGTCCCGATGCACAGCACCGTGTCTGCCCCTTCAATCGCCTCTTTTACCGCACCGGCGCTCGCCGAACCGCTGTAGGTGCCGTAAAAACCGGCGTGACGCTCGTCAAATATGCCTTTACCCATCAGCATGGTGGCGTGTGCCATCGGCACGTCCTTGACCCATTTCTGTAGTGCATGCTTCAGGCCGTGGCGCAGGACGAGGAAATCGGCCAGCAGCGCAGTACGCTTGCTTCTTGCAAGCGTGTTCTCTGCGGCATCCCGGAACGCTTTCAGGCAGGCGCTATCGGCATGCGCATGGCGGAGCGTGAGAGCGTTTACAGGAGGCGTGGCGGCTTTTTTTGCCACATCCGCAGGCAGCATCAGATAGCCGGGACGACGCTCCCGGAGCATGGTAGTTAATACCCGGTCAATCTCGTAACAGGCGTTTTGTTCGGTCAGGATCGCCTGTGCAACGGTGATCGGTTCGCTCATATGGTAAAAATGACGAAACTCACCGTCGCCCAGCGTATGGTGCAGCAACTCTCCTCTTTGCTGTGACGCCGTACCCGGCGCGCCCACAATATGCAGCACCGGAACGTGCTCGGCGTAGCTGCCCGCAATGCCGTTCATGGCGCTTAACTCTCCTACACCAAATGTCGTCAGCAGCGCGGCAAAACCCTTACATCGGGCGTATCCGTCCGCGGCATAGGAGGCGTTTAACTCGTTGGCACAGCCCACCCAACAGATATCCGGGCTGTCTATCACATGGTCGAGAAACTGCAGGTTATAGTCGCCCGGCACGCCAAACAGATGATCGGCTCCACAATCTGTAAGACGGTCCAGCAGGTAATCGGCGACGCAGTATGGGGTACGCATGAACAGGTATCCTTCTAATGTTGACCTCACCTTGAGTATTAAATAAGCGTGATGACTGTCCAGAATTGGCGATAAGAAGAGCATGGAAAGAATGCTTTACAAAAAAGGCTGCGCTATGCTGATTTTTTTCGCGTTAATGTAAACGCATACACTGATTTTTTTCTTCAGCGCCAGAGGTCATGAGAATGGGTTATCAGCCGGACAAAAATCGTTATCGGACAATGGAGTATCGTCGCTGCGGGCGAAGCGGACTCAGGTTGCCCGCCATCTCGCTTGGGCTGTGGCATAACTTTGGCGACACCACGCTTATCGAAAACAGCCGTCAACTTTTACAGCGCGCGTTCGATCTGGGCATTACGCATTTCGACCTTGCCAACAACTATGGCCCGCCACCGGGATCGGCCGAACGTAATTTCGGCCGTATTTTGCAGGAGGATTTCCTGCCCTGGCGAGACGAGCTGATCGTCTCTACTAAAGCAGGTTATACCATGTGGGAAGGCCCTTACGGCGACTGGGGTTCACGCAAATATCTGCTGGCAAGCCTCGATCAAAGCCTGAAGCGCATGGGGCTGGAGTATGTGGATATTTTCTATCATCACCGTCCTGACCCACAAACGCCGCTGCTGGAAACCATGAAAGCGCTTGACCATACGGTGCGCCAGGGAAAAGCCCTGTATGTCGGGTTATCCAACTACCCTGCAGAACTGGCCCGCAAGGCGATTGATATCCTTGACGATCTCGGTACGCCCTGCCTGATCCACCAGCCGAAATACTCTCTTTTTGAACGTGCGCCGGAAGAGGGGCTGCTGAACGTGCTGCAGGAAAAAGGGGTCGGCTGCATTCCCTTCTCGCCGCTGGCCGGTGGACAATTGACAAACCGCTATCTCAACGGCATTCCGGCAGACTCACGCGCGGCAAGCGGCAGTCAGTTCCTGAACCCTGACCAGATCACCGAAGAGAAGCTGGAGAAGATAAGAAAGCTGAACGCCATGGCGGAAGAGCGCGGTCAGAAGCTGTCCCAGATGGCGCTGGCCTGGGTATTACGCCATGAGAACGTGACGTCAGTGCTGATTGGAGCAAGTAAAACGGCTCAGATTGATGACGCCGTGGGGATGCTGGAAAACCGCCATTTCTCTGCTGAAGAACTGGTCCGTATTGATACAATCCTGAACAGCTCAAAATAAAATCACTTTTAGCAAAAAGTGCTCTCATTCAGCAATTCGGAGTTGAGGCGATGAAACGAGGCTTTACCAACTCGTAATATTGCGTTAACAGGCCCCACAAGGGCCCCGATCGTGAAGGAGAAAGAGTATGTTCAGGTCACTGATTCTTGCAGCGGTATTAATGGCTTCAGCCCCGCTGATCGCCAATGCGGGCGAAATCACCCTGTTGCCATCAGTAAAATTACAAATTGGCGATCGTGACGACTACGGCAGATACTGGGACGGTGGCTACTGGCGCGACCGTGACTACTGGAACCGTCACTATGAGTGGCGCGGAGACCGCTGGTGGAAACATGATAACGGCAGACACCGCGGCTGGTACAAAGACAACGCGTATGAGCGCGGCTACCGTGAAGGCTGGAACGATCGTGACGACCGTCGCGGCGGTTGGGATCGCGGCGGGAAAGGACGCGGCCACGGTCATGGCCACGGTCACCATTAATGCAAAAAGGAGCCTCCCGGCTCCTTTTTCTTTTAGAGTCCCAACGCGGTGCCAATCAGCAGCCACAGGTTTAGCGCCACTACCACCACCACGATGGCCCACCCGGTCCGTTTCACCAGAGTAGAGTTAACCAGTTCGCCCATCAGGTTTTTGTTGCTGGTAAAGATCAGCAGCGGCACCAGCGCCAGCGCGATACCAAAACTCAGCAGCACCTGGCTCATAACCAGAATTCGCGTAGGGTCGAGCCCCATCAGGATCACGATAAATGACGGTAGCATGGTGACGGAGCGACGAACCCACAGCGGAATATGGAAGCGGACAAACCCCTGCATCACCACCTGGCCTGCCAGCGTGCCCACCACCGTAGAAGAAAGACCGGCAGCCACCAGGCTGAGACCAAATATCGTGGCGGCAGCATGGCTCAGTAAGGGCTCCAGCGTGAGATAAGCCTGGTCGAGATCGGCAATACCGGTGTGGCCGTTAAAGTGGAAAGCGGCGGCAGCGGTAGCCATCATCGCCAGATTTACAAACCCCGCGATGGTCATGGCAATCGCCACGTCCCATTTGGTGGCGGAGTAACGCTCTTTGCGCGTCCCACCGTGGAGATGCTGAGTCAGCGAGGAGTGCAGGTAAATCACATGCGGCATGATGGTCGCCCCCAATACCCCGGCAGCAAGGAACACTGCTTCCGAGGTTGGCAGGCTTGGGATTGCCATACCTTTACCGAGCTGCACCAGATTCGGCTGTGAGAAAATCAGCTCCACGATATAGGCCGCCGCGACAAACAGCAGCAGACCGCCGATAACCTTCTCCAGCGGCTTTTGACCCCGACGCTGCAGCATCAGGATCAGGAAAGTGGCAATCCCGGTCAGCACAGCCCCCTGCAACAGCGATACGCCCAGAATCAATTTAAACCCGATCGCTGCGCCAATAAATTCAGCGAGGTCAGTGGCCATGGCGATGATTTCCGCCTGAACCCAGTAGAGCCAGACGGCCGGTCGCGGATAATGGTCGCGAATTTGCTCCGCCAGGTTTTTACCTGTGGCAATCCCCAGCTTTGCGGAGAGCATCTGAATCAGCATCGCCATCAGGTTAGCCCAGACGACCACCCACAGCAGCTTATAGCCGAAGCTGGCCCCGGCCTGAATATTGGTCGCAAAGTTACCTGGATCGATATAGCCAATGGCAGCGATGAACGCAGGTCCCATTAATGCAAACCGCAACTTGCGCGCGGCTCTGCCACTGCTACCCTCTACGCGACTGTTTGTCATTTCTGCCTCTGAAATATAGCCTTTGCTATGTTTAATGCTATCAAAATGAGAATGATTATCAAGATCATTTGTAAAGTTTGCAGTGATTTCTCTGATAGCTTTGAACGATAGACGGGCGGGTAAGCTGGGCGATCTAACAGAAATTCAAATCGCGGACACTTTTGTGAAGACTAGCACACAAACTTAACTTTTCACTCATTTACCTAACATAACAAAAATGTATTGTGGATCACTATTTTTGAGACTCGTCACAGGATGTAACTATAGTGTGTCCTCGATCTCGTTTTCTTTTCACTTGTTACATAGAATGTGCAAGAAAATTAAACCTGCCTCATATTTGGAGCAAATATGGACCGCGTCCTTCATTTTGTCCTGGCACTTGTTGTCGTTACTGCACTCGCATTGCTGGTCAGCACAGACCGCAAAAAAATTCGTATTCGTTATGTTGTCCAACTGCTGGTCATTGAAGTTTTACTTGCGTGGTTCTTCCTGAACTCCAACGTAGGCCTCGGCTTCGTGAAAGGCTTCTCCGAAATGTTCGAAAAACTGCTCGGATTCGCCAACGAAGGGACGAACTTTGTCTTCGGTAAAATGAACGACGAAGGTCTGGCGTTCTTCTTCCTGAAGGTTCTCTGCCCTATCGTCTTCATCTCCGCGCTGATCGGTATTCTGCAGCACATCCGCGTTCTGCCGTTCGTTATTCGTGGAATTGGTTTCCTGTTATCCAAAGTGAACGGCATGGGCAAGCTGGAATCCTTCAACGCCGTCAGTTCCCTGATCCTCGGTCAGTCTGAGAACTTCATCGCGTATAAAGATATTCTTGGCAAAATGTCCCGTAACCGCATGTACACCATGGCGGCAACCGCAATGTCTACCGTTTCCATGTCTATCGTGGGCGCGTATATGACCATGCTGGAGCCAAAGTATGTTGTTGCGGCGCTGGTTCTGAACATGTTCAGCACCTTTATCGTTCTGTCGCTGATCAACCCGTACCGCGTTGACGCCAGCGAAGAGAACATTCAGATGTCAAACCTGCACGAAGGCCAGAGCTTCTTCGAAATGCTGGGTGAGTACATTCTGGCCGGCTTCAAAGTGGCGATTATCGTTGCCGCCATGCTGATCGGCTTCATTGCGCTGATTTCTGCGCTGAACGCCCTGTTCGCCGCGGTGCTGGGTATCTCCTTCCAGGGTATTCTGGGCTACATCTTCTATCCGGTTGCATGGGTGATGGGTGTTCCTGCTCACGAAGCGCTGCAGGTGGGCAGTATCATGGCGACCAAACTGGTTTCTAACGAGTTCGTTGCGATGATGGATCTGCAGAAAATCGCCAGCACGCTTTCTCCGCGCGCGGAAGGTATTCTGTCCGTGTTCCTGGTCTCCTTCGCGAACTTTTCGTCCATCGGTATTATCGCCGGTGCGATTAAAGGTCTAAACGAAGAACAGGGTAACGTGGTTTCTCGCTTTGGCCTGAAGCTGGTTTACGGCTCTACCCTGGTGAGCGTACTGTCTGCTTCTATCGCGGCACTGGTTCTGTAACGTTTACCGTTAAACAAAAAACCGGGAGCCTGTCTCCCGGTTTTTTTATACCCGTAACTCTTCCAGCGGTTCGGGTTTGCCTATCAGATATCCCTGCAGGTAGTCCACACCAAAGCGGAGCAGCATCTCGCGCTGCGCCGGTGTTTCTACATATTCAGCAACCACGCACAGCGATTTTGTCTTCGCCAGATTACAGATCGACTGCACGATCATCGCATCCATATCATCGGTACAAATGTCTTTAACAAAGCAGCCGTCAATTTTAATGATGTCTGCCTGCAGGCGTCTGAGGCGCTCGTAGTTGGCGTAGCCGGTACCAAAATCATCTATGGCAATCCGGAAACCGTAATCCCGCAGCTGCTGAATATTGTGGATGCTGCAGCCTGAATTTGAGAAGGCCTGCTCTTCGGTAATCTCAATCACGACGGACTGAGGCGCAACGCCGTAGCGTTCAAAGAGCGCGCAAATCTCGGTCGCCACCTCTTTTTGCATCAGCGTGAGCGGCATCAGATTAACGGAGAAACGGGCGCCAGCCTGCGTTGAAGGGTGATCTCGCAGCCACAGCAGTAATTTCTCCATGACGCACATATCAAACCGGTGGCTGAGGTTGAACTGGGCAATCAACGGAATAAAGCGGTCAGGAGTGAAGATCTCGCCCTCGCTCTCCATACGCGCCAGAATTTCGTAGTAGCCGCTCCCGTCCGCCTTCTGGATCGGTTGCGCATATAAATGGAACTGGCCCGCCTCCAGGGCATGCTTAATCCGCGCCAGCATCAGGACTCGCTCTGTCGTTTGCCCTGATGCCGCCTCGAGGCTATTCGTGAGTGCAAGCACGTTGTTTGTTGTTCCGCAGGATTGCTCGGCCAGCCAGCTCAGCTGCCCCAGCGTGTGGTGCAGTTTTTCGCCGTTTTCGACCATTCCCCAGGACGCACCGAATTCAATATCAAGCCCGGTGTTGTTCCAGAAAATCTTACGGCTGTTCAGCCGATCAACCATATGCTGGAGGCGCTCAGAGGTTCCCGGGCCCAGTAGTACCAGCACAAGCTCGCTTCCGGGGAGCTGGAAGAGCGTCTCATCTTTTTGCAAGAGAGGCTGCAGCGACGTGGCGATCGTACGTTTGCAATGGACCCGCATGAGGATCCCATAGTGGCGGCTCAAAAATTCCAGGTTATCCATACGCAGAATGCTCACTTTTGCATCCGGGTGAATCTCGAGATAATCCTCCAGCGCACGAATATTGGGCAATCCGGTCAGCGGATCGGTGAGCGCCCTCCCCTGCCAGCCCCGCTTAAGCCACTCGCTGCGCTGGTAAATGCGCGACATGTAAAGCAGACAGATCGCGAACGAGATAAGCACGGACAGAATAAAAGAGAGCGAATGGCCCGATTCCACCCCGTTAAGGAAGTTGTAGTTGTAGGTCAACAGCAGGAGCGCAGATACAGCCCACAGCAGAGAAATCAACGCATAGGTCAGTCGGCTTATCGCTAAGGTAAAAAGAATAAAAATCAGCGGCATCAAATAGCCCGCAATGACGGGAGATTCAAAAGGACCACATAAAATGACGAGAATGAAACTTAAAAGCATCAGCCAGACAAAAATATATAATGAATTCTTGTGAAAAAACACGGGCTTCACGCTTCGTCGCCAGAAAGTTATTGCATAACGAGGATTAATTATCATTCTTAACGGGTAATAGAACATCATGGTAAAAATCAATGCCGCACATATCAGGCTTTGTATATCCACAACGTTATAAATTACCGTCCCTTCGCCAAAAAAGGTCGAAATTGTCACCGGAAAATCAAACAAATAGCCCGCCAAATACATCGACAGTTTAATCCCTATTGGCACCATAAAACCGAGCCAGAATATCCGTAATCCGATGTGCTTGTTAGGGATAGAGTAGCGCCAACGCTTACCCAGCATGATACGCAGAATGCCGCACGCCGCGAACAACGCAAAGGTCTGACAGAACAGTAATACTGAATATTGTAGCGGTGCTAAATTTACATAGAATAAATTAGTGACAGTAAAACCTAACAAAATGGGAAGAATAGCCCTGCGTCCAAATAGCAGAATTACCGCCAGCATTACGCTTAAAGGTAACCATGCTAAATAAACGTCGTGACCATTAACAATTGCGCGGGGAGAGAGATAACGGGAGACAGGTACCGCAATCAGGCATAAAGCCAGAGCAATCATAAATATCTTTACATTATTGTAAGTTTTTCTATTCATTAACCAGGGCGTTATTTTCCGAGAGAATTATTGACCGGATGGATAATATGTTTATTAATTGCGCGAATCAAGTTCAAGTCTATTTTTAGACTGGTTTATTGATGCCGATTGAGGTGAGGTACAGAAATACCTTCTTTTTGATAACAAAATAGGGTGGCGGGTGTTACAAACACATAAAAAAAACCCTCGTCTTTTGACGAGGGTTTACAATTTTGGTGGAGCTAAGCGGGATCGAACCGCTGACCTCTTGCATGCCATGCAAGCGCTCTCCCAGCTGAGCTATAGCCCCACATGTTACTTTACTGACCGCACTCTGTTGGGTTCAGAGTTTGGTGGAGCTAAGCGGGATCGAACCGCTGACCTCTTGCATGCCATGCAAGCGCTCTCCCAGCTGAGCTATAGCCCCATCGTAAAGCTGTCATGTTGACGGGCGGCATAATATGAATTCCGCCGCGGGGTGTCAACGGCAAAATCAATCCCAGCCATTCAATCGCCGAAAAATCATGCAAATGAATCACTTTGCGAGCCTGCTCGCAGCCAGGAGTTAAGCCTGTCACGTTTTCACGTAAAACGGTGCTATAAAATGAGCCGTTAATTAACCCCACTGATATTCAGGAAATTGCATGATCAAGGAACGAATGACGCCAGAAGAGTTAGCCCTCCTCACTGGCTATAGCCGCCAGACCATCAATAAATGGGTACGCAAAGAGGGTTGGATTACATCACCAAAACCAGGCGTCCAGGGCGGGAAAGCTCGCCTGGTACATGTGAACGAAAAAGTCCGTGACTTTATCCGCAGCGCACGTCGGGCAACTGAAACGTCCGAACTGCCAGAAGGCGTCAGTCATGATAGTTCGCTTCACACGCTGCTCCTGACGTTGGCCAATGAAATGACGCCGGAAGAGCAGAAGCAGATGACATCGCTGTTAATGCGGGAAGGGATTACCGGCTTGTTGCAACGTTTAGGGATTCGCGATCAGAACTGATATGAAAAAATTACGCAGCAAAATGACCACGGAAGAGCTGGCGGAAAGTTTGGGCGTTGCCAGACAAACGGTTAATCGCTGGATACGCCAGCAGGGATGGAAAACCGAAGGCCTCAACGGCGTGAAGGGTGGTCGCGCGCGGCTCATTCATATTGATGCGCGCGTGAAGGAACATATTATGAGCCTCCCTGCGATCCGTAACCGTCAGGCGGTTTACCATCTCGCTGAGGTCACCGCTTCATACAGTGAACCCTCTTCAAACCTGTCTCCGGGCATTATTGAGACGCTGGAGAGTATGACTCAGCCAGAGCAGAGGCGTCTGGACGCCTTATTGAAACGCGAAGGCATACACGGCTTTCTTACGCGACTCGGTCTCACGGAATAAGAGGCATAAAAAAACGGCAGGTTACCCTGCCGTTTTTTTTATCTGGGGCTTAATTACTGCTGATTTTCACGTTCAGCGATAAAGTCCAGCGCCTTGTTAATACGCGCCACGCTGCGTGACTTGCCGATGGCGTGAACCGTCACATCCAGCGCCGGAGACTGACCCGCCCCGGTCACCGCAACGCGCAGTGGCATGCCGACTTTACCCATACCGACTTCCAGTTCGTCTGCTGTCGCCTGAATGGCGTGATGCACATTCTCAGCGGTCCACTCGGTAAGGGCCGCAAGCTTGTCGCGCACCACTTCCAGCGGCTGACGCGCAACCGGACGGAGGTGCTTCTTCGCGGCGTCCGCGTCGAACTCTTCAAACTCTTCATAGAAGTAGCGGCAGCTTTCGGCAATCTCTTTCAGAGTTTTGCAGCGCTCGCCGAGGAGTTTCACCAGGTCCGCCAGCTCAGGGCCAGTGCGGGTATCAATATTTGCCTGCTCAATATGCCACTGCAGATACGTTGCCACATATTCTGGCTGCATGGTGTTGATGTAGTGATGGTTCAGCCACAGGAGCTTGTCGGTATTAAATGCGCTCGCTGATTTGCTTACAGAGCTTAGAGAGAACAGTTCGATCATCTCTTCGCGGCTGAAGATCTCCTGGTCACCGTGGGCCCAGCCCAGACGCACCAGATAGTTCAGCAGCGCTTCCGGCAGATAACCGTCGTCGCGATACTGCATCACGCTTACCGCACCGTGACGTTTAGACAGTTTTTTCCCATCATCACCGTTGATCATGGAGACGTGCGCATAGACAGGCACAGGGGCGTTCAGCGCTTTCAGGATGTTAATCTGACGTGGCGTATTGTTGATATGGTCTTCACCACGGACAACGTGGGTAATTTCCATATCCCAGTCGTCAACCACAACGCAGAAGTTGTAGGTTGGAGAACCGTCGGTACGACGGATGATCAGATCGTCCAGCTCCTGGTTGCTGAATTCAATTGGGCCACGGATCTGGTCGTCAAAGATCACCGATCCCTCTTGCGGGTTAGCAAAACGCACCACGCAAGGCTCATCAGCAGCATGCTCGCTATGGTCGTGGCGGCAGCGGCCGTCATAACGCGGCTTTTCACCGTTAGCCATCTGCGCTTCACGCAGCGCATCCAGACGCTCTTTAGAGCAGTAGCATTTATATGCCGTGCCCGCGACCAGCATTTCATCAATGACAGCGTTATAGCGGTCAAAGCGTTTGGTCTGGAAGTAAGGACCTTCATCCCATTCCAGATTCAGCCAGTTCATCCCATCCATAATGGCTTCAATTGCTTCTGGCGTGGAGCGCTCAAGATCGGTGTCTTCAATACGCAGCACGAACTCACCTTTGTTGTGGCGTGCGAAAAGCCAGGAATAGAGAGCGGTACGTGCACCACCGACGTGCAGATAGCCTGTCGGGCTCGGCGCGAAGCGAGTTTTGATTTTCATGAAATGGCCTTACGTTATAAAGATGCCGGCAATCGGCAAATCCTGGGGAAAAAACGATGGGCAATATTCTATCACTGTGGGGGGATTCCTCAATGTTGATCCCTTTATCGTGACCGAGTTTGCGATTTTTGTTTAGAAATCATGCGCCATTGCCCGTTTCGCGATCGTTTTGTTTAATTTTACGACGAACGAATAAAAACTTTAGAAAATGCGTTGACTCATTTTCAACTCTCCCTATAATGCGACTCCACACAGCGGGGGTGATTAGCTCAGTTGGTAGAGCATCTCCTTTACACGGAGGGGGTCGGCGGTTCGAGCCCGTCATCACCCACCATCTACTTAGGTAGACTCGCAGTGTAGATAAGAATTGAGATTGGGCGATTAGCTCAGTTGGT